>JAGQRB010000006.1 GCA_020425925.1 Planctomycetota bacterium | reverse complement strand
GCCCTGACTGCCGCGACCGAGCTCGCGGATCGGCACGAACGGTCCGATCGTGCCGGCCGCGCGGTCGACGCCGGCGTCGTCGAGCTCGCCCTGCAGCTCGTCGGCGGCAGCGGTCGCGAGCACGAACTCGCGCGCGATCAGCTCCTCGTGACCCGGGTGGGCGGCGAGATACTCGCGCAGCGGCCGCCGGCCACCGCCCTGCTCGTCGGCGCGCAGGCGCGCGAGGAACCGTGTCGCCACCCAGTCGTCGTGCGTGCTCACGGTGGCTCAGAAGAGCGTCAACCGGAACGCTCCGGTAGCGGCAAGCCCGTTCGGGCCCGCGGGATCGCCGACGAGCCACTGCCCGAACAGCTGCAGGCCGGCGAGCGCGGGCTGCGCCGGCAGCGCGAACGTCCACGACAGATGGCCGCTGCCGGCCCCGGCGCTGCCCTGCAGCAGACCGGCGACCGTCAGACTCGCGGCCGGCGACAGCGCCAGCCAGACGTCGATGCCGGCGATCTGCTGCGAGGTCTGCAGACCGGCGAGATCCCAGCCGATCAGCGCGAGCCCGTTCGGCTGCGCGCGATCGACCGCGATCGTGACGGTCGTCGACCCGAGCCGCGGTGCCTCGACCGCGACGGCGCGCGGCGCGACGCCGCCGGTACCGGCCGTGCCTGCACCGAACGGCAGGTTCGCGTTCGCCCCCTCGGTGAACAGCAGCGGCCGGTCGAACGGCGGCGTCTCGTTCTGCACCCGTGGATCGGTCATCTGACCGAGCAGCGCCAGCAGGTCCGACTGCACCTGCGGCGTGAACTGGTTCGCCAGCAGCGGTACGATCGGATCCTGGTTGACGTGGTGGTCGCCGCCGCGGTTGTAGAACGCGATCACGTCCGCGAGCGTCGCCGCTGTGCCGCTGTGGAAGTAGGGTCCGCGCAGCGCGACGTTGCGCAGATCCGGGACCTTGAACTTGCCGTCGTCGGCGGTGCTGCCCGTGACCCCGCCGCGGCCGCGATCCTCGGCGATCGCGCGCGTGCCCGAGTTGCGGAACTCGAGCCCGGTCGGACCGGTGGCGAGCACGGCGACGTCGAGGTCGGTGTGGCAGCGCGCACAGATCGCCTGCGCGAACGTGAAACCCGCCATCGCCGCCTGCGGCATCGTGCCGGTGCCGGCGAGGAACCGGTCGAACGGTGACTGGTCGCTGATCAGCGTGCGCAGATAGCTCGCGATCGCCATGATCACGCGCGGCGCGTCGACCCCGGGCGAACCGTAGACCTGCTGGAACAGCTGCGGATAGCTCTGACCGGTCACGAACGTCGCCAGCGGTGCCGGCAGATTCGACGCCAGCGCCAGCGGCGCAACGCTCTGCACGCGGCTCACGACGTCGGCCCAGGTGCGGCCGGGGTGCCCCATCTCGACGCTGTCGAGCGGCGGGTTCGCGATCAGGTTCTCGAGCGCGGCGTTGCCGTTCAGCACCACCTGTCCGGTCAGCGGGTCGCGGAACACGCCGTCGTTGCTGCGGCCGTCCCAGAACAGCTCGGCGAGGTAGGCGGCGTTGACGACGCTCGGCGCGGTGCGCGGCGTGACCTGCGGCGCCGCGCCGAACGCCGCGAGCCAGGTGTAGGTGCCGGCGCCGTCGTTCGCCGGCACGCCGGGCGAACCGTGGCGGTCGTCGGCGGTGCCGTAGAGCCCGTCCACGCCCGGGTGGATCGCCGCGCCGGAACGTGGATCCGCGCCACCGTGCGACAGGATATGGCACGAGCCGCAGGCGATCGTGCCGGTGCTCGAGAGCTGCTCGTCCCAGAACAGCGCCTTGCCGAGCAGCGCCTTCGTCGCGGTCGTCGGGTTGCCCGTCGGGGTCGGCGGCGGCGGCCAGTTGGTCTGAGCGCTGGCCGCGAGCGGCAGCAACAGGGCGACGAGTGGCAGGAACGGAGCGAGAATGCGCATCGGGCGGACCGTAGTTCGGAAGCGGGGACACGCGTTCTTCCCCGCACCCGGCCCGATCCGTCAGCTTCGCTCAGGAATACTTCGCAGTCGCGACCGGCTCCGGCTCGCCGTCGACCAGCGCCGCGCGGGCCAGCATCGTGCCACTCTTCCGACCCCAGAGGATGCTCTCGCGCGCGAAGCGCTCGAGCTCGCCGCCGAAACCCGGCTGCGTGAACTCGACCTCGCAGCGGCGCTCGACGAGCGGCAGCGGCTCGGTCGAGAACAGCGCCTCGAAGTACGCGGACAGATCGTGCGCGAGACTCGCCCGCCGAACGCTCGGCCCGTTCGGACGCGGCATGCAGAGCGACTGGTAGCGCAGCACGTCGTCGAGCTCGGCGGCGTCGAAGGCGAGGCCCCGGCGATCGAGGAACTCGACGACGAGCTCGCGCAGCTCGACGTAGAACCCGTCGAAGTCGCGCGACAGCCGCAGGAAACAGGCCTCCTCCTCGTCCCAGTAGAGGTCGCCGTACTGGGGCATCACCGAGCCGCGGCCGCGGCCAGCACGGAGCTCGTCGATCTTGGCCTCGAACACCGCGATCTCGGCCGCGATGCGCGGGAACTCCGCGGCGTCGAACTCGCCGCGCGCGACGAACTCGAGGAACTCGCTGTGGCGGATGCCGAAGCGGTCGACGAGCCACGCGATCACGAAGAAGCCGAGCTTGAGGCTGTGCAGCGCCATCGTCACCCACGAGAACACCAGCGCACGCCGCCAGTCGTCGGCGGGCATCGCGGCGGTCGCGGTCACGATCTCCTCCTGCTCGGCGACCCACTCGCCGGTCCGCACCTTGCCGTGGATCTCGGTCAGCTCGATCGTCGTGGTCTCGACGCCGAAGCGCGCGAGGTAGTCAGGATCCGCGAGGTCGGTGTTCGGGAACACCTGGCACACGTACATGAACAGCTGGTTCTTCAGCCCCGAGCCGAGCACGCGGTCGATGCCGGCGATCCAGCTCTCCAGCGTCTCCCCCGGCAGCCCGAGGATCAGCTCGGTGTAGACCGGCACGCCCGAGTCGTTGAACCGCCGCTGCAGCTCGCGCGCCGACTCGAGCCGGATGTTGTCGCGCTTGATGTTGCGCTGCACATCCTCGTCGACGCTCTGGTAGCTGATCGTGATGCCCTTCTCGAGCCCGTGCTCGTGGAACAGCCGGCCGATCGCGAAGATCTTCTCGTCGGTGTTCTTGCCGTAGCAGGTCCTGAACTTGTGCGGGTAGCCGGTGCGCTGCTTGGTCGCGACCAGGAACTCGGCGATCTCCATGTCGCGGCGGTGCATGCCGAAGTTGCTGTCGGCGTTGAACACGTAGCGGATCCTGTTCTCCGCCATCCACTCGATCTCGCGCTTGACGCGATCGACGCCGTGGAAGCGGTACTTGCGCGACATGCCGCCCTTGCCCCAGTAGCAGAACGTGCACTGGAACGGGCAGCCGCGGTTGGTCTCGAGGATCGCCTGGAACTCGAGCTCCGGATGCGCCGCGAGTACTTCGTCGTAGAGCCCCTCGAGATACGGCGACGGATAGAGGTCGAGGTCCTTGCTGAACTCCTGGTCGCGTTCGCAGCGGCGGAACTCACCGCCGGCGGTGCGCCACGACGTTCCAGCGATTCCGTCGAGGTCCAGCTCGGCGAGTCGTTCGACCGGGCCGAGGCGCTCGAGCACGTTGAGGAAGGGTGCTTCGCCCTCGCCACGGACGCAGACGTCGATGAACGGATGGCGCGCCATGAACGCCTCGGGGTGGTGCGGCACGCTCGCGCCGCCGAAGACGATCAGGCACTCGGGATGCCGGCGCTTGACCGCCGCCGCGACCTGCAGCGAGAGCTGGGCGTTCCACATCAGCGCCGAGAACGTCGCCACCGCGGGCGCCTCGTAGCGGTCGACGATCCGATCGATCCGATCGTTGTGGAACAGGAACGGCGCCCACGCGAAGTGCTCGCGCACGATCTCCGACTGCTCGGCGTTCGCGCGCAGCAGGCCGGAGACCAGCGGCAGATAGGTCGAGCCGTTCATCAGCAGGTTGAACTCGCCGAGATGGATGCTCCGCTTGCCGGATCGCTTCATCGTGCTTCCCCGAGGTGAAAGGCCGCGGCCGAACCGCCGAGCCGCGCCAGGATGCCGTTCCAGAACGTCCTGTGGTCGTAGTGCGACTTCACCCGCGCATGGCCGGCTCGCGCGATCGCCGCACGCTCGTCCTCGTGGTCGAGGTAGTAGCGCGCCTTGGCGACGAGGTCCTCGTAGTCGCCGTAGGTCACGTACTCGACCATCGGTTCGAGGTAGTGGCTGACGTGGTGGTTGCGGTCGCAGAGCAGCATCGCGCCGCAGTGCAGGATCTCGAACACCCGGCCCTTGAGCTGGCGCACGGCGTCCTTGGTCATCGCCAGCGAGATCTTCGAGGTCTGGAACAGCCGGGCGTAGTCCGGGATCGACAGTGCGCGGCCGGTGTCGGCGGCGCTGGTTCCGAACAAACGGACGTCCACCCGGGTCTCCTGCCGCAGCCGATCGACGATCGCGCGGCGCTGCGACAGGTAGCGGACCTCGCCGACCAGGCTGACGTCGATGTCGCGCGGCAGTCCCGGATCGTGGAAGAAGCGCGGGTTCTTCGGCGTGTAGATCGGCCACGCGTTCGGCAGCTCGAAGTCGTTGCCGTCGAGTACGACGTTGAGGTCGGCGACCTCGTAGTAGCCGGGCGTCGAGCGGCTGATCTGCTTGTCGAGCCAGAAGAACGCGACCCGCGAGCCGGTGGCCCTGGCGGCGCGCAGCTCCTCGACGCTGGGATTGGCGCGGCTGTGGTAGTGCAGCGTGCACGCCAGCACGTGCACATCGGCACCTTCGGGCTTGCTGATCGCGGCGGACGGGATGCGGCGACCTTCGTGGAAGCACTCGTCGTAGTGCACGACGTTCCAGGACGCGAGCCCGGTCTCGTCGAGCGTCGCGACCAGGTTGTCGAGGTTGATCGACGGGCCGGACTTGCCGTACTCGTGGGTGTACTTCTCGATCAGGAAGGTGACGTGAACGCGGGGCCGTGGCAGCGCGAGCAGCAGCGGCGCGCCGCCGGCGGTCACCAGGTACTCGACGTGGTGGTCGGGCGACCAGCGCAGCAGCTGGTCCTGGACCGCGGCGAGGTCCGGCACGCCTCGGTCGAGCACGATCGCGATGGCGCCGCGGCCGCGAGCGACCTGGAAGATCTCGTCGCGCACGGTCGGGGTCGGCAGTCCGGAGCTGGCGAACACCCACAGCGAGTCGCGCGGCAGCTGTCGGCGCAGATCCGCGAGCACGCGCGCCGGCCGCCCCTGCAGCACGCGGTGGCGCGCGCCGAAGCGCGCACGCGCGGCGCGGACCGGTTCGGGACGCACGTCGACGAGCACCATCGGCAAGCCGAGCGCTTCGAGCTCGGCCGCGAGCGCGCCGTCGCCGCAGCCGGTGTGCACGACCGCTTGCAGCCGAAGGCGGGACACGATCCCGGCGAGGCGGCCGAGCCATCCGGCGTCGCCCCCGAGGAGGTCGGCCCCGGTCGGCCGCGCCGGTTGGTCGAGCAGCGTCACGCGGCCACCTCGACGACGTTGGCGATCAGGAAGTCGACGAGCTCGTCCATCGTCGCGAGCAGCTCGAGCGGGTTGCCGGGGTAGTCCCAGAACGGCTGCGTCAGGCGTGCGTCGTGGCCGCAGAGCGCCTTCGGCTTGGTGCGATTGGCCGGCGTCAGCGTGAGCGCGAACGGATCGCGGGTCGATCCGACGAGCGCGACGCAGGCGTCGGCGAGTGCGGCGCGGTGCGGCCAATCGAGCTGCGAGGCATCGATCAGGTTCGGCGCGCTGCCTTCGACCGGCGCGGTGCAGTACAGATCGCACTCCGGTAGAACGCGCGCGAGACGCTCGACGTCGAAGACGAACCAGCAGGTCGATTCGCGCGTCCGCGCGATGTCGAGGTAGATCCCGGGGCGGGCCAGCTGCGGCATCGGCGCGAGGGCTGCGAGACCGGGCATCGGCACCTCGTCGCGAGCTGGCGCGAATCCGGCCGCGATGCCGCGGCGGCGCAGCTCGCGCTCGAACGCGTCGACGATGTCCGGCCATTGCCGCGTCGGCAGGCCGCCGTAACCGCCGAGCGGGGACTCGATCGCAACCGCGTCGGGCGGGCACAGCGCCGCGAGGTCGAGCGGCGCACCGTGCGCCGTGTTGGCGTAGTCGGCGACCCGGACCCGCGCGCCGTCGCGCTCGAGATCGGTGACGAGATCCTCGTCGCCGCGGCAGACCCCGAGCGTGAGCTCGAACGCGCCGCACTCGAGCACCGCGCGAGCGAGCGCACGCGCGAGTACGACGTCGCCGCGAGTGCCGTTCTGGTAGAGATAGAGCGGTCGCATCACGTTCTCGGCTTCAGGCGGCGGAAGACGGCGTGGCCGTGGCCAGGGTCGGCGCCGAGCTCGAACGCGCGCAGGCCGAAGCCGTGCTCGCCCTCGGGATCGAAGTCGTGCAGGAACGTCTGGATCTCCTGCAGCAACGGCGCGCCGTCGTAGACCGGCAGCAGATAGACCGCGACGCAGACGAGGTCGAAGTGCGGCAACGTCGCCACCGCACCGCGCAGCACCTCGAGCTCGGTGCCCTCGACGTCGACGTAGAGCAGGTTGCAACCGTCGGGATCGACCTCGCCGCGAGCGACCAGTTCGTCGAGCGTCGCGAGCGGGACCGGCACCTCGTGGCGCTGCCGGAAGCGTTCCGCGACCACGGCGAGCGGATGCTGCCGCAGCAGCGACGCGCGCGACGGGTCGTCGCCGAAGCGCAGCGCGGCGCTGCCGACCTCGGCGCCGAGCACGGCCTCGACGATCGCGCGCCGACGACCCGGAACGACCGGTTCGCAACGTTCGAGCTCGGCGCAATGGTCGGCGCGGGCCTCGACGTAGAGCTGGGTCGGGAGCTCGAGACGGTCCCAGGCGGCGGCGACGTCGTCGGCACAGGCCCCGATCTGCAGCACGCCCTGCACCTCGGCGACCAGCTTCGGGTAGTGCCAGAGCACGTTGCCGCGCAGCTCGCGATGGCAGATCTCCGCGACCTGGCGCAATCGCACCTCGCGGCGCGCCTCGGCGAGCAGGTCGCGCGCGCCGACCTCGTCCTGCAGCACGCGCAGGTAGGCCGCCGCGGCCGTGGCGACGAGCTCGCCGTCCATCGGCTGCAGCCGCAGCGCCCGCCGCAGCAGGGCGACGCCCTCGCGCGGCCGGTCGCCGAACAGCGCGAGCACGGCGAGCGCGAGCAGCAGCCGGCGACTCCAAGGCGTCTGCTCGAGACAGGGGATCAGCGCGCCGCGGAGCGCCG
>JAGQRB010000434.1 GCA_020425925.1 Planctomycetota bacterium | reverse complement strand
TGCCAGCGCTGCCGCGCGTGATCCCAGCGATGCGTGCCGTACGGGGTGTGGTAGAGCGTGCGTCCGGCCAGATCGTTGGCCGCGACGCCGATCGCGGCACGTTCGGGTGCGGCCGGCAACGACGGCGACCAGGTGTGCGTCGTCGGCTCGCAGCGGAACGTGCCGCCGGTGAACGCGCCGCCGTGCAGCACGAGTTCACCGGTGCGCTCGTCGCAGGCGAAGCCCGCGTTGAGCCGCTCGCCGGGCCCGTTCGCGCTCGCGAACGCACGCCAGACGCTGCCGTCCCACTCGAACACGTCGGTGTTGACGACCGACGGCGACAGGATGCCGCCGCTGCGACCGCCGTAGATCACGGTGCGGCCGCGGCGCGCATCGAACGTGATCGACGCCGACCGCAGCTTCGGCGGCCGCCCGGTCGCCGACACCGGGCTCCACGTCGCGCCGTCGTGTTCCCAGATGTCGTTGTCATAGGCGCCGGAGCTGCCGGCACCGCCGAACAGCACGAGCCGATCGCGGCCGCGATCGAACGCCATCAGCGCGCCGAGCCGCGGCCCCGGACTGCCCCCGGCGAGCGGATCCTGCGTCCAGGCGATGCCGTTCCATTGCCACTGGTCACCGAGCGTGCCGAGCGCCCCCATCCCGCCGAAGACGACGAAGACACCGCGCGGCTCGTCGAACGCCGCGGCCGCCGAGTTGCGGGCAGGGGGCGCGTTCGCCGGCGTGCGGTTGGTCCATCCGACGCTGTCCCACTCCCAGGTGTCGTCGAGCAGGTTCGCGCCGTAGGAACCGAGGCCGCCGAACAGCACGATCACCCGCCGCGCCGCGTCGTAGCCGAGCGCCGCGGCCGTGCGCGCCGGCGGCGACTGGGTCGGCGCGCGCCGATACCAGCCGCTCCGACCGAGCTCCCAGGTCTCGAGGCCGTTCACCGTCGGCCGGGTCGCGAGCGCGAGCACGCGGCCGTCGGCGCGATGGAAGCAGAGCGCACAGTCGAGATTGGCGAACGGCTCGACGTGCGCGGCCCGCCACGCGGTCTGCGCCTCGGCGCCCCCGGCCACCGCCCCGAGCAGGAGGGCACACGCAAGCGCGGATCGCGAATCGGGCATCATGCCCGCCGATAGCCGGGCGAGGCGCCGGCGTAACCGTCCGAACGACTACGATGCGGCGCAGGAGGACTCCGTGCTCACGAACCACCCGCTACTGCTGCTCTTCGCCGCCACCGCCCCGCTCACCGCCCGGATAGCCGCCCAGGCCGCGCCGGTGCCCGACTCCAACGTCGACGCCTGCACCAGCATCATGGTCAGCCGCGGCGCGTCCGCCGACGGCTCGGTGATGATCACCTACTCCGCCGACGCGCCGTTCCTGCCGAAGCTGCTGCACCACGACGGCGGCGACCACGACGCCGGCGAACAGGTCGACCTCGTGGCCTGGGAGGACGATCGCGTGCGCGGCCAGTTCGAGCAGGCGGCTCACACCTACGCGGTCGTCGGCCTGATCAACGAGCACCAGCTCGCGCTCGGCGAGACCACGACCGGCGGCCGCCGCGAGCTCGTGAACCGCGACGGCCTGCTCGACTACGACGGGCTGATGTGGTTGACGCTGCAGCGCGCCGCCAATGCGAGCGAAGCGATCACGACGATCGACGCACTCTGTGCCGAGTACGGCTACGCCTCGAGCGGCGAGACCATCGCGATCGCCGACCCCGACGAGGCCTGGGTCATGGAGATCATCGGCCGCGGACCGGGCCAGAAGGGCGCCAACTGGGTCGCTGCGCGCGTGCCCGAGGGCTGCATCTCGGCGTCGGCGAACATGGCGCGCATCGGCACGTTCCCGCTCGACGACCCCGACAACTGGCGCTACAGCAAGGACGTCGTCGACTTCGCAGTGGAGAAGGGCTTCTACGATCCGAACGGCGGCGCGCCGTTCTCGTGGCGCGACGCCTACCACCCGGATCCGACGCCGGCGAGCAAACGTGCCTGCGCGACGCGGGTCTGGAGCATCTTCCGGCGCGCGGCGCCGAGCATCACGCTGTCGCCGGACTTCCACCGCGGCGTCGAAGGCGCCGAGCCCTACCCGCTGTTCGTCGAGGTCGACGAGAAGCTGTCGGTGCGCGACGTGATGGCGCTGATGCGCGATCACTACGAGGGCACGCCGTTCGACATGACGCAGGGCCTCTCGGCCGGGCCGTTCGGCAGTCCGCTGCGCTGCCGCGGCCTCGGCTTCGAGGTCGACGGCGAGCGCTACTCCTGGGAGCGGCCGATCTCGACGCAGCAGGCCGGCTTCGTGATGCTCGCGCAGTGCCGCTCGTGGCTGCCCGATCCGGTCGGCGGCGTCTACTGGTACACGCCCGACGATCCCTACACCTCGTGTTTCACGCCGCTCTACTGCGGCATCACACGACTGCCGGAGCCGTACGTGACCGGCAGCTACGCGAAGTTCTCGTTCGACTCGGCGTGGTGGGTCTTCAACCTCGTCAGCAACCTCTGCTACGACCGCTGGTCTCGCGTGCTGCCGGACGTGCTCGCGGCGCAGACCGAGAACGAGGAGCGCTTCGTCAAGACGATGTCCGCGGTCGACCGCGCCGCGGCCGAGCTCATGACGCAGGATCCCGAGCTGGCGCGACGCTTCCTGACCGACTGGTCCTGCGGCAACGCCGATCGACTGTTCGAGGACTGGCGCGAGCTCGCCGCCGCGATCCTGACGAAACACGTCGACGGCTACGTCCGCGAGGGCGGCCGGTCGCGCAGCCCGGGATACTCCGAGGCGTGGCTGCGGCGCGTCGTCGCCGACGAGGGCAAGAAGTTCGCCCTGCCGAAGACCGGACCGGAAGGCGGCGGCGATCACTGAGAAATCCCGAGTCCGATCCGACGGCCCGGGGATCGAACCGTCGGAACGATGAATGACCCGCACGACGATCCGACGGCCGAAGCGATGCTCTCCCAGGGCCGGGCCCTGCGCGGGCTCGCGCGTTCGATCCTGCGCGACACCGACGGTGCCGACGACGTCGTGCAGGAGGCGTTCGCACGCGCGCTGACCGCGCGGTCCGGCGTGCAGAACCGGGAAGGCTGGCTGGTCCGCGTGGTGCAGAACCTGGCGCGGCGGCGACTGCGCGACCGTTCGCGGCACCGCGACCAGCTCGCAGGCCTCGCGGGTCGCGACGCGACGACCGCGACCCGGGACCCCGCCGACGTGCTCGGCGAACTCGAGATGCAGCGCCGGCTGACCGACACCGTCGCAGCACTCGCCGAACCGCACCGCCGTGCGATCGTGCTGCGCTACTTCCACGATCTGCCGCCGCGCCGCATCGCACGCCAGCTCGGGATCCCGGTCGCGACCGTCAAGACGCACCTGCAGCGTGGCCTCGCCGAGCTGCGGCAACGGCTCGATGCCGGCAACGGCGACCGCCGCGCATGGCTCACCGCACTCGTTCCGCTGGCGCACCCCCGCACGTTCTTCGGCCTCGGCTCGGGCTCGGCGACCACCGCCGCGGCCGCCGTCGCCGCGCTCGCGATCATGAACACGAAACCCATCCTGCTCGCCGCGGTCGCCGTGGCGTGTCTTTCCCTGACGACGTGGGCCGCCTGGCCCGGGGAGCCGCCGGCGGCGACACCGGTGACCGGCACGCCGGCGGCTGCCGCAGAACCGACGGTATCGGGCGACCTCGCCCGGATGTCCCCTACGGCGGCCGCCGCCCCGACGAGCACGCCGACCGTCGACCGGTTGGCCGCCGCCGAAGACGAGCATTGTTGCACCGTCGTCGGTCGCATCGTCGCAGCGAGCACGGGCGCGCCGGTGGCGAACGCCCGGCTCCGACTCGTCAACTTCTGGGCCGACTCGCGTTGCCCCGACCTCGCGACGGCTGCCGATCCCGACGGCCGGTTCGAGCTGCGTGCGCGCTTCTCCGGCACGTGGATCGGCTACCGCTTCGCACTCGCGGACGCGCCGAACTGGGGGACCCTCGAGGTCCGGCTCGAAGCCGCGATCCAGAATCGCATCGCGGACGACCGCCTCGACCTCGGCACGCTCGCGCTCGTCCCCGGGGTCCCGGTCGCCGGCCGGGTGCTCGATCGGGACGGCACACCACTGACGGTGCCGGCGCGCCTGCTGCTCTGGGACCCGAGCAAGCAAGGCAGCTACCCGCAGCTCTACGACGGACGCACGCTCGGTTTCTCGGGCGAACGCGGCGTGATCCGGCTCGGCGAACGGCTGACGCCACCGCCCGGCGCAGCCGTCATGATCGCCGCGATCTGCGAGCGCGGCATCGGCTGGACCCGATTGGGGATCGGCGCCGGCCAGACCCATTTGCCGCCGATCGAGATCCGCCTGCGGGACGGCGGCGGTGTCACGGTTCGGGTCGAGGACGACGGTGGCACGCCGATTCGCGATGCCCGGGTCAGCGTGGTGCCGTACTTCCTGCCCGTCGGCCTGGCGCCGATGTGGCAGCCCCGACGCGGCTGGAATGCAACGCCGAGCCTCGCGGAGATCGCGGCGTTGTTCCGCCGCACGACCGCGGGCGATGGCACG
Source organism: Planctomycetota bacterium (assembly GCA_020425925.1). Classification (GTDB taxonomy): domain Bacteria; phylum Planctomycetota; class UBA1135; order UBA1135; family UBA2386; genus JAGQRA01. The sequence goes on along the minus strand of JAGQRB010000434.1, from coordinate 12,911 downwards.
GCGGAGTTCGCGAATCTGCCGCTCCGAGCCGGCAAGGACGTGCTCGACGCGAATCGCGAGCAACCCCGCCGCGACGCCGTGATCATCGGCGCGCACGCCGACGGGTTCGTGACCAACGGCATCACCGCGAACCCGGATCCGAACGGCGCAACCGAGGTCACGATCGTCCTGCAGCGCAAACGCCGTGCGGTGTTCGCGGGTCGCGTCGCAACGGCGGACGGCGCCGCGGTCGCCGACGTACACGTGCGGCTCAACGGCAACCCGGAAGTGGCGAGCACGACGGACGTCGACGGGCGCTACGAGCTGCCGGCCCACACGTTCGCATCGAACACCGCCTACTTCCTGCTCGACGGCGGCGGCGTGCCGATGCACCACGAGACCACCGAGATCCCGCCGACCGGTGACCGCATCGAGCACGACTTCGTCGTCGAGCGCCGCGCGCCCGTGACCGGCCGCGTCGTCGATCAGCACGGCACACCGGTCGCGGGCGCCGCGATCCTGCTCGGCGTCGAGGGGGGCGTGCACTACAGCGGCGTGCCCGGGGAAACGGCCGCCGACGGCGTGTTCGCGTTCCCCGATGCGCTGCCGAGCCAGGACCACCTCTGGATTCACCTGCCCGAACCCCGCACCGCGTGGGAGACGATCGCGCCGCGCAAACTCAGCCGACGCAATGGCGAGACGATCACGCTGCATCGGGTCGCCGTCGACCTGGTCGATCTGCACGTCGCCGTGATCGCTGCCGACAGCGGCGCGCCGATCACGCCGAACAGCGCACGACTGCAGCCGTTGCGCGGTGAGTCGTGGAACACCGACGTCCCGCAGCCGCGCCCCGAGCTCGCGCTCGGCGAGGTCACGGCCCGCGGCATCCCCCCGGGCCGCTATCGCCTCGTGCTCGAGGCCGCCGGTGAGCTGCGCGCCGAACACGTGCTCGAGGTGCCCGCCGGCGCGTCGGTGCACGAGGCGCGTTGCGAGGTCTACGCCTCGGCGACCGTCGTCTGCACGCTCGACAAGAGCGGCATGACGCCCGGCGATCTCGCCGAGCAGGAGTCGTTCCTCGTGCTGCTCGACCATCGCGAGAATGGCGACAGCTACATCGTCGACGAACGCGGCGAGCCGCTGAACTACACGCCGAACACGGGCGCGTTCCGGATCGGGAAGCGCGAGCGGTTCGCGCTGCGGCGGGTGACCGCGAACGTGCCGCTGCGGCTCTACGTCCCCGACGAGAACCTGTTCGGCGAGGTTTGGTTCACGGCAGAACCCGGCGTCGAGACCCACGTGACCCTGCGACCCGAACGCGCCGCTCGCCTCGAGTTCGAGATCCCGGCCGCCGTGCTGCCGGGCGCGGTCGGAGTCGACGTGCGCGACACCGACGGCAGCTGGCACCCGGCGGTCGCGGAGTCCTACGGCCAGGCGATCGCGCAGACGCTCGCCCTCGGCCGCGGGGCGGGGCCGGTGGCATGGCGGCTGCGGTTGTGGCCCGCGGACGGCGGTGAGGTCATCGAGCGTTCGGGGAGCGTGACCGCGCGAGCCGGCGAGACCAGCACCGTCGCCTGGTAGTCGTCGGCTGGCGGCCCCAAGGCGCCGCTGCCGGCGCTATCCTTCCGGTCGTCAAGAACCCTGGAGCCCCGATGCTTCGTCTCTCCCTCGTGGCCGCGCTCGCGGCCGGTCTCGCCGCCCAATCCATCGTCGTCCCGAACGCCAACGCCACGGCGAGCTCGACCGGCGTGCTCAACAACCCGCTGCGCAACAGCGGCAATCCGCGCACCTACATGATGGGCATCAACGCCGCCGAGCTCGCGGGCATCCCGGTCGGCGCGCTGATCAACGGCATCAGCATGCGCGCGGGCCACACCAACAGCAACGTGGCGGTCTGGCCGGCGAACGACGTCACGTTCAGCGACTACGAGATCCGCATCGGTGACGTGCTGCCGCTCGCGAGCTGGACGACGACGTTCCTCTCCAACTTCGTCGGCACGCCGACGCTCGCGCGCGACGGCGCCATGGTCGTGCAGACCGGCGCGTTCACCAACAACGTCGCCTACCCGGGCGCAAACGAGTGGGGCACGTTCTACTGGGACTTCCAGACGCCGCTGGTCTACACCGGCGGCGACCTCGGCGTGCAGTTCACCCACCCCGGCAGCAATGACCCGACCTCGATCTTCTTCGAGCAGGTGCCGTCCGACGTCAACACCCACGGCATCGCGATGACGGGTATCGCGTTCCAGGCGCCGACCGCTACCTCGACGAGCTACGTGTTCTGCGTCATTCGCATCCACTACGGCTACGGCCCGGTCACCGGCTGCCCGGGCACCGGTGGTCTGTCACCCAACCTGGTGCAGAGCGAGAACACCGTCGGCGGCGGCACGATCCACCTGCAGGCCGCGAACGCGCCGGCCGGTGCACCCGCGCTCTACGTCTGGGGTCTGGGCCGCCAGACCATCACGCTGCAGAACGGCTGCGATCTGCTGACCAACCCGGTGGCCTCGACGTTCACGCTGCTAGACCAGAACGGCCGCGCCGACCTGCAGCTGCAGGTGCCGCCGGCCGTGACGGCGATGTTCAACGTGCAGATGTTCGTGATCGACGCCGGCGCCCCGGGCGGCTTCACGCTCAGCAACGGCGTCGAGCCACAGGCGTTCTGACGAGTCGCCCGCTGCGCGGGCGACTTCGTCAGGCCAATGTCGACGCCGCTCCGCGACGGCATCGACCGTGCGGTCGACCCCGGTGCCGAGCGGGGTCCACTGCTCGGTCGCGGGGTCGAGCGCGACGGTATGGCTCGCCGCGACATCGCCCGCGACCTCGCGCAGCAGCGTACGCGGCACGAGCCGTTCGTGTGGTAGCCGCCGCGCCGGCGGCCAGAATCAGCACTGACACGACTCGTTCCAGCGCAATCCGACGCTGCCCTCGACGCCTGTTCCAGATTCCCTGGCTATTCTTCGCCACCGGCCGATCCTCCGACACCAAAGCTCGACCATGAAGATGTCGCCCGATCTCCCGCTTCTGTTCGCGACGGCAATCCTCGCGGGTTCCCTCCCATCGCAGTGCGCGCCTGTGCTGCAGCCGCAGGGCGGCGTGCCGGGGATCTACGGCATCGTCTATGCGACGACCGCATGGGATCCGGACGGCCCCGGCCCCGCGCCGGCGCTCGCGATCGCAGCCGGCCAGTTCTCGAACGTCGAGGGCCAGCCGATGAACAGCATCGCCGCGTGGGATCCGACGACGAACCGCTGGTCCCCGCTCGGCAGCGGTATCACGGGCCAGTTCAATGATGTTCGCGCGCTGACCACCGCGGCGAACGGCGACCTGATCGCAGCCGGTCGGTTCGACTTCGCCGGCGGCAACGCGGCCGCGAACATCGCGCGGTGGGACGGCACGAGCTGGTCGCCGATCGGTGCCGGCATCCCGGTCAACTTCGCCGGCTGGGTGACTTCGCTCGGGACGCTGAGCAACGGCGAGCTCGTCGCCGGCGGCACGTTCACCACCTCGCAGGGTGCGCCGGCCACCTACCTTGCACGCTGGAACGGCGTGTCCTGGTCCCAGTTCGGCGCCCCGCAGTGGCAGGTGCACGCAATCACGAGCGCGCCGAACGGCGATCTGCTCGTCGCGGGCGGCTTCCCGAGCATCGGGGTCCCCGGCACGAACTGCCTCGCGCGGTGGAACGGCACCAGCTGGTCGGGCATCGGCGGCGGGATCCCGGGCATCAACATCAGCCCGATCCTCCGCGCGGTCGCTGCGCTGCCGAGCGGCGATATCGTCGTTGCCGGCGACTTCACCGGCACCGGCGGCATCAGCAACATCGCCTACTGGGACGGCGTCGCGTGGTCGAGCATGGCCGGCGGTATCCTCGGCCTCACCGCCTGGGTCCCCGCTCTCGCCATCGCCGCGAACGGCGATGTCGTCGTTGGCGGCAGGTTCGCCAATCTCGGCGGCGCGTCGATCGTGGGCGCCGGGCGATGGAACGGCACCGCCTGGTCGCCGCTCGGGGTCGGACTGGCTGACGCGAGCATCAACTCGCTGACCACGATGCCGAACGGCGACCTCTTCGTCGGCGGCTTCGTCGAACCCAACAACGGCCTGCTGATGCCCGGAGTCGCTCGCTTCACGGGCGCCTGGATCCCGATGTCCTCCGAACCCGGATTCGCGGGCGAGGTCCACGACATCGAGACCCTTCCGAACGGCGACGTCTTGGTCGGCGGCGCGTTCCAGGGGGTTCAGGGCATTCGGATCCGTGGCGTCGCGCGACGGAGGGGGGGGCGACCTACGCGTCGATCGGAGCCGAGTTCGCGCGCGACGTTCGCGACATCCTGCCGCTCCCTGGCGGCGACGTGATGATCGGCGGGTCGTTCCGCATCTACGACGGCGCCCCCGGGGACTACGTCGCGCGCTGGGACGGCACCAGCTGGTATCCCGTCGGCTCGACCGGCAACAGCGCGATCGACACCACCAAGGCGCTCGCGCTGATGCCGAACGGTGAGGTCGTCGCTGCCGGCGCGTTCTCGGTGGCAGGCGGCAACATCGCGCGCTGGGACGGCACCGCTTGGCTCGCACTCGGTCAAGGTACGAACGGCGGCGTCCTCGCGCTGCAGCCCATGCCGAACGGTCATCTCGCCGTCGGCGGCGGTTTCACGAGCGCCGGTGGCGTGCAGGCCGGCGGCTTCGCGATCTGGGACGGCACGGCGTGGCAGGTGCCACCGAACTCGGTGACGAACGGCGCGGTCTGGGCCAGCGCTGTCCTGCCGAACGGCAACCTCGTGATCGGCGGTTCGTTCACGCAGATCGGGTCGGTGAACGCGAACCACGTCGCGCGCTGGGACGGCACGCTGTGGCATGCCCTCGGCACGGGCACCGACGACACGGTCAAGAAGCTGTTCGTCCTGCCCGACGGCGACCTGCTCGCAGGCGGCAGCTTCACGACCGCCGGTGGCGCCTCGGCGCTGCGACTCGCGCGCTGGGACGGCACCGCGTGGGCGCAGTTCGGGTCCGGCGTCGACGACGGCGACGTCCAGGCGATCGCACTGCTGCCCGACGGCACGCTCGCGGCCGGCGGCACGTTCACGTCGGCCGGCGGCCTGCCCTCGAACGGTTACGTCGAGCTGCCGTCGAGCTGCCCGGCTTCGTCGAGTTCGACCGCGACGACATGCAACGGACCGGCCGGCCCGCTGCAAGCGCGCGCTCCGAGCCTCGCGTGGCTCGGCTCGACCTGCCGCACGACGGCGACTGGCTTCGCGCCCGGCAGCCTCGGCCTGCTGGTCGCGGGCTTCGGGACGCAGAGCCTGGCGCTGAACCAGATCCACCCCACCGGCCTGCCCGGCTGCGACCTGCTCGTCACCAGCGACGCGACCGTGCTCACGCTGCCGGTCGCGGGCGAGGCAGGCTTCGCGTTCGCGGTGCCCAACGACACTGCGCTGCTCGCCGTCGTGTTGCGGCAGCAGTACGTGCAGGCCGAGCTGTCGACGCAAGGGGCGCTGCTCTCGCTCAGCAGCTCGAACGCGCTCGCGCTCACGGTCGGGGCCTACTGAGACTCGCGCGAGCCAGCAGCTCACCGCCCGCCCGCTGCCGCCAGGCGCCCCCGCAGCTTCTGCAGCACCGGAGCCCAATGCTCTGGGCGCCCATAGCGCTCGGCGCGCTCCTCGAGCCGCCCGAAGCAGGTACGCGCCGCGTCGATGTCGCCCTTCGCGAGCATGCACTCGACGAGCAGCTTCTGGCTCGCCGGCGTCGCGTAGTCGCCATGGCCGAGCACCTCTACCAGCACCCCGTCGACGGCGCGGAGCTCGGCGAGAGCCTTGTCGACGTCGCCGGCGACGTGCAGCTCGAGATCGGCGAGAGCGACACGACGCGGCAACACCTTCGGGTGCAGCGGCCCGAGCGCCTCGATGCGGATGCGCACCGAAGTGCGCTCGAGCTCGAGTCCCTCCACGGCGCGGCCCTGGTCGCGACGGATGCGTGCGAGGTCGTGATAGTACCCCGACAGCACGACGTCAGACACCGGACTCTGGGCGAGACGGATGTCGATCGCGCGCTGATAGAGCCCGGCCGCCTCGTCGAGCTCCTTCTTGTCCCAGAGCATCTTGCCGAGGTTGGAGTACGGCCCCGCGAGGATCAGGTTGTCGCCGAACCCGTCGCGCTCGGCCGCAGCCAGGAGCTCGCGCATCGCCGCGATCGCTCGCTCCTTGTCACCCGCCTGCCATTCGAGCGCCGCGAGGTTGAGCGTCACTTCGATCACCTGCAGGTGACCGGGGCCGAGCACGCGCTCGAACTCGCCGACGACCTCGCGGAACAGCTGCAGCGCGCCGGCGGTGTCGCCGGCGGCCGCGAGCACACCGGCGAGGTTGTTGACCGCGGACAGCGTCGCGGTGTTGTCGGCGCCATCGAACGCGCGCAGACCGGCGACCGCGCGTCGGACCAGCGCCTCGGCCTCGGCGACGCGGCCGTCCTGCGCGCAGATGGTCGCGAGACCGGCGCGCGCGCGCGACGCGAACGACCCGTCCGCGAGGTCCGGGTCCGGCTCCGCCTCGGCGACGATCGCGCGCCAGATTCGTTCGGCTTCGCGCCGGTCGCCGAGCCGGAAGTGCGATTGCCCGAGCGCGAACCGCAGCCCGGTGCGGACCTGCTGCGGCGTCTCGCGGCACCGCCGGCCCGCGGCTTCGAGCTCGTCGACCTCTCGCAGCGCCGCGCCGAGCAGCTCGATGGCGCGCGCCGGCTGTTCGAGGTGATCGCAGACGGTCGCGAGCTGCGAGTCCAAGATCACGGCGAGCCACGGATCGCCCCAGGGCGCATCGATCGCGCGCGCCGCCTCGAGCTGCTCGCGAGCATGCTCGTACTCGCCGAGCCCGAGCAGCAGGCCGCCGACGGCGACACGGACCTCGCGCTCGACGTCGGGCTCGCCCGCGAACCGCTCGCCGATCGTCTGCGCCGCCGCTGCGAAGATCTCGCCGGTCGACATCGTGCGGGCCTTCGGGTTCTCGCCCGGATCCGTGAGCTCGAACGCATCGGCGAGGAACCTGAGCGCGGCACCACGGATGTCGAGCTGCCGGCGGGCCTCGGTCGCCTCGGCTTCGGCGGCAGCCCGCGCGTCGTCGGCGACCCGGTTGGCGTCGACGCTGATCCAGAGCGCGATCGCGAGCGCCGCGATCACCACCCCGGCGGCTGCGAGCAGCAGGCGGTGCCGGCGCACGTAGCGACTCGCGACGTAGAGCGCCGAGGGCTCGCGTGCATCGACCGGTTCGTGCGCGAGGTAGCGGCGCAGGTCGTCGGCGAGCGCCATCGCCGACGAGTAGCGTTCCTCGGGGCGCTTCCGCAGACAGCGGCCGACGATGTTCTGCAGATCACCGCGCAGTGCCGCGGCGCGCTGTCCGAGCGGCACCGGCTGGTCCTCGACGATGCGCCGGATCGCGCGCGTGATCGGCTCGCCGACGACGTCGATCGGCAGCCGCTCGGTGAACAGCTGGTAGCCGATGACCCCGAGCGCGTAGACGTCGGTACGGGTGTCGATCAGATCGGCACGGCCGTCGGCCTGCTCCGGACTCATGTAGGCCGGCGTGCCGAGCACCTGCCCGGTCAGCGTCGCATGGTCGCCGTCGTCGGCGAGCAATCGCGCGAGCCCGAAGTCGACGACCTTGGGTCGGCCCTCGGCGTCGACCAGGATGTTGCCCGGCTTGAGGTCGCGGTGGACGACGCCCTTCTGGTGGGCATGGTGCACCGCCTCGCAGATCGCGATCAGGAGCTCGACGCGTTGCCGCAGCTCGGGCGTCTCGGCCCGCTGCCACGTCAGCAGATCCCGGCCGTCGACGAGCTCCATCGCGAGGAACGGCTGCGGCCCGGCGTCGGTGTCGAAGCTGCCGGCGGCGTAGATCTGCGCGATCGCGGGATGCTGCAGTCGCGCCAACGAGTCCTGTTCGAGCGTGAAGCGGCGCAGCGCATCGGCGCTCGACGACGGCGGCAACACCTTGAGGGCGATCGCGCGATCGGGATTCTGCTGGCGCGCGCGGTAGACCACGCCGACGCCGCCGCGGCCGAGCAGGCCTTCGATGCGGTAGGCGCCGAGCTGCGCCGGCAGCTCCTTGCCACCGCGATCGTCCACCGCGGTGAGCACGCCGCGCAGCGCACGGATGCCGTCCTCGGCGAGCCAGTCGGCGTCGGTGTCGACCTCGAGCAGGCTCTCGACCTCCGCCCGCAGCGCGGCGTCGTCGCCGCAGAGCCGCGCCAGCACGGCCTCGCGCTCGCTCGGCGAGGCCTCCGATGCGGCGGCGAAGATGCCGCGGACCGTGGTCGGATCGGGTGTGCTCATGGGCGAAGACGTCTATGCTGCGTCGGCTCCGGCTGCCACCGATGACCGACCCTTCGGAAGTTACCGTACTCCTGCGCCGACTTCGGGAGGGCGATGGCAACGCCGCCGAAGAGATGGTCCCGTTCGTCTACGAGGACCTGCGCGGGCTGGCGCGGCACCTCCTGGCCGGCGATCGGGCGAACCACACGCTGCAGCCGACCGCGCTGGTGCACGAGGCCTGGCTCAAGATCCAGAGCGCCCTCGACGGCGGCTCCGAGCTGCAGGATCGGCGCCACTTCTTCGCGGTCGCGAGCCGTGCGATGCGGCAGGTGCTCGTCAACCACGCCCGCGACCGCCGCACCCAGAAGCGCGGCGGCGATCAGCGCCGTCTGCCGCTCGACGACTGCCTCGACTCGATCGAGGCCCAGACCGGCGATCTGACCGAGGTCAGCGAGCTGCTCGATCAGCTCGCGGCGGTGCACGCGCGGCCGGCGCGCATCGTCGAGATGCGCATCTTCGGCGGCATGACGATCGACGAGATCGCGGGCGTGCTCGGGGCCGAGCCGGACGCGGTCACCGCCGACTGGCGATTCGCCCGCGCCTGGCTCGGAAAGCGACTGACGCATCGCGATCAGTAGTCGAGCACGTAGCGGAAGCGCGGCGTCGCCGACAGGTTCGGGAACGCCGTGCACGGGCTCGACGGCGTGCCGAGCGCGAGCCCCTGGACCTCGAGCGGCAGGCCGACGAGGTCGCCGTTCGGCGGCAGCGGCAGCGGCGTCGACCACAGGAAGCTCGCCACCGGCACGCCGACCGCGGTCGCGATCGGACTGATCACCGTGCAGGAGCCGCCGGTCGGGCAGGTCGTCGTCGCGCCGAGCCCGTAGAGGAAGAAGCAGAACGACGGCGTCACGCTGAACGACGTCAGCTCGAACTCGAGGTCGGCATTGCCGATTGCCACGAACCCCGAGGCGTTGATATTGACGACGTCGCCGCAGCCGCCGCTCTGGAACTCCGCCGAAGCGCCGGTGAACGCGCGCACGATCTGGCCGCGCAGACGCGAGTCGAACGGCGACTGCTGCGCGATCGAATCCCACACCAGCAGCGCGGACTCGCGCGAGGTGATCGTCGAGCCGCCGCGCTGGGTGCCGATCGCGGGGCGATACTCGGCACCGTTCGCGGGCCCGGCGCCGAGCCGGAACACGTCGCCGCAGGGCACGAAGCCGCTCTGCGCCATGAACTCGCGGCCCTCGACCCGGTAGTCGAGGAAACCGATCTCCTCGCTCCAGACCGCGACGAACTTCGGGCCGATCCAGCCGATGCGGGGCCGGCTCAGGCCGGCGCCCTGCGCCAGCCACTCGTTGGTGCCGAGCGTCGGTGTGCCGCCCGGGAAGGTCAGATCGCGCACCCGGATGCCGCCGACGTCGGAGCCGTAGGCGAGCTTGAACAGGGTGCCGTCGCCGTCGACGTCGGGACGGCTGCGGTGCTCGTTGGAGTTCGAGATCGTCAGCACGGTCGAGTTCAACATGCCGGCGGAGTCGAGCCTGGCGCACCTGACCGTCTGCAGGCCGTTGCCCTCGCTCTGCCAGGCCAGCGCGTAGGAGTTCGCGCTGCCGTTGCTCACCCGCGGGTAGGCCGCGGCGGCGTCGTTCACCAGCGACGTCGGAGCCGTGGCGCTGATCGTGCCGGCGGAGATCTGTAGCCGCACGCTGCGCAGGCCGCTGCCCGGTACGGCGTAGACCACGAACGTGTTCACCAGTGAACCGCCGGGCCGGCCCGCGACGTCGGGGTAACTCACGTTCGAGTTGCTCACCACGGTCGCGGCGGTGCCGAGCGAGCCGGCGACGTCGACGGTGCGCGCGACGAGATCGAACGGTCCGAGCGGCGAGGGCGACGACTCCCACGCGATCACGAAACAGCCGGCGGCGTCGACGCGGGCGACCGACGGGCGCCGGTTGACGATGCCGACGCCGTCGGTCACCGCGAAGATCGCGCCCGCACTCGAGTTGTTCTCGTCGCGCCGCGCCGCGCGGATCTCGATGTCGTCGGCGGCGAAGGTCGTGCTGTAGGCGACGAGATACTCGAGGTCGGCCTCGCTGAAGGCGACCTCGGCCTCACGGTTGTCGAGGCTGTTGTTGCCGATCGAGTTCACCGTGCCGAGCAGCGGATCGAGCACGAGCGGCAGCGCCGCGGTGTCGACGAACGCAGCCGGCAGCACGAGATCGAGGTGCTCGCCGTCCCAGCGCATCGTGCCGGCGGCGCGCCGACCGCCGGCGTCGATGCCGACGATCTGGTCGAAGCGCACGCCGCCGATACCGTCGAGCTCGAAGTCGATGCGGTCGGCAGCGCCGGTCGCGTCGGCCTGCAGCGCCGTCGCTACGCGACCGCGCACGACGAGATCACCGCGGCCCGCGAGCTGGTCGAACACGAACGACTGCTCGACGCCGTCGCCGCGCACGTCGTAGCGCTCGGTGACGCCGTTGCCGCGGTGGTAGTCCACCGTCTGGCCGGTGGCCAGCGGCGTCGCCGGCCCGGCTTCGAGCACGAGCGCGCCGCCGCGGCGGATCGACTCGAGCTCGAAGCGCAGCGGCATCGCGTGCTCGGCCTTGGCGCCGAGCGCCGGCGTGAACTCGACACCGCCGACGTCGAAGCGCGCGCGGTAGGCGCGGCCGCCGGTCCGGATGCCGGCACCTTCGGTCTGAAAGCGGACGACGTCGGGGTCGTCGGCACGCTGCAGCGGCCGCTGCGCAGTGAGCGCGGGAGCGAACAGGATGGTCGCCAGCAGGGCACCGGCGACAGGAGAGTTGAGCATCGAAGTCATCGGAGGAGCCTCACTGGATGGTGACGCGGATCGCGTCGGTGAAATCGGAGCCGACCGCCGCGCAGCCCGCGGTGGACGGGTTGTCGATCAGCCACTGGTGGTAGAACGACAGGCCGAGCAGACCGGCGCTCTGCGAGATCGGCAGCGGCGCGATCGCCTCACCATTGCCGTCGGTCGTCAGCGCGAACGCGAACGCCTCGAACGGGTTGATCTTGAGTTCGCAGGAACCGCACTGCGACGAGAACGGATCGAAGCCGAGCAGCAGCAGCGCGGCGGTGTCGGCCGGAGCATCGAGCAGATGGATCACGTGATCGGCGTGGCCGACCACCGCGCACTGCGAGAACTGCTCGACGTTCGTGCCGCTGCCGCAGCCGCCGCCGATGTTCTCGAACAGGCCGTCGTCGCTGCGGAACCGGTCGGCGATCACGGCCTCGGTCGCGCCGCTGTCATCGAAGTAGGTGATCAGCGCCTCGTCGAGGGCGTAGCTGGTGCTGCCGCCGACCCGCGACGCGATCCGCACCTGCCGGCAGTCGCCGGTCGATGCGATCTGCACCGCCGACCCGCACTGCTTGCAGTCGAAGTCGCCGGTCCAGAGCCACGGGTCCACGACGCCCGAGGTCGGCTCGTCGAGGTAGGCGACGAGCACCGAGTTCGGCATCCACGCGACGGACGGCCCGGTCTGGTCGCCGGCGCCGAGCGCGATCGTGCGGAACGCATACGGGACCGACACCACGCCGCCGCCGTACTCGATGGCTGCGCCGGCGATCGAATGCGGCAACCCGCTGAGACCCTCGGCCAGCGAGTAGGCCACGAACCACCGATTGCCGTCGCCGGCGATCGAGGGCTCGAGGCACTTCGCGCCGCCGGCCTGGTACCAGAAGACGCTGCCGTTGACGACCGAGTAGCCGTCGGCGACGAGCGTCATGCCGCCGCCGAGACCGTGCAGATCGGTGTCGTAGAGTTCGCAGTAGAGGTCGCGCGCGCCGTCGATCCAGGCCGTGTTGGTCGTCCAGTCGACGTGCCAGGTGTCCCAGACCATCATCCAGGCCTGCCGATCGGGGGTGGCGTCGGCGATGCTGATGCGCCGCGCGTCGGCGTGGATCGCGCCGACGGAGGTGGTGAGACCGTTCGGCGTGAGCACGCCGCTAGTGCCGTCGACGTCGAACGACTTGGCCCAGACCGCGGCGCCGTCGGGGTCGTTCGGGTCCAGGCGGTTCCAGCCGACGACGATGCGGTCCTTCGAGGCGCCGACGCTGCCGAGGTTGCCGCCGACGTCGACGTCGAACTCGTCGTCGGTGAAGCTCGAGACGGTGTAGACCGTGCCGAGCGGGTTGGTGGTCAGCTTGACGGTGCGGGCATAGATGTCGCGCTGCCCGCCGCCGATCGCCTCCTCCCAGGCGACGACCATCGTGCCCTGGTAGCGGTTGTAGGCGATCCGCGGCCGCTGCGACACTTCGGTGCCGGTGCGGACCCCGACGCCGACGTCGTAGAGCGTGCCGTCGGCCCAGAGCTTCTGCGCACGGATGTCGCTGTCGCTCGACGAGACGTAGCGGTGCCAGACCACCATCCAGAGGTCGTTTCCGGAGCTGTAGGCGACGTCGGGGTAGTACTCGCTGCCGCTGTCGACCGTCGTCGTCGGGCCGATCAGCGGATCGACCGTGATCGGTGCCGTCGCGGTCTCGACGAACGCGGCAGGAAGGCGCATCTCGAGCTCGTCGCCGACGAGCGCGAGCGTGCCCTCGACCGTCCGGCCGGCGGCGTCGAAGCCGACGACCACGCCGATCGTCGCGCCGCCGCGGCTGCCCTCGAACGTGATCCCGGTGGCAG
>JAGQRB010000043.1 GCA_020425925.1 Planctomycetota bacterium | reverse complement strand
AGCTGGGCGGGAATCGGCGCGGGATCCCCGGCGAATCGGGCGGGCGGACCGCGGCCGCGCGACCGGAGGCCGGCAGCTCGTAGCCGTGCTCCGCGGGAGCCGACGCGGCCCGCGGGAGTGCGGGCCGGAGGACCGGCTCAGTTCATGTCGAGCACGAACTCGACGCCGTTCGACGCGAGCGCGCCGACGACGTTGGGGACCGCCGCCGGGTTGTAGGCCGCACCCTGCGAGCTGACGCGGACGCCCGCGAAGTTCGAGTTGTTCGGGATCGGGAACGCACTCGCGAACGTCGCGCCCGGCAGCAACCCGAGCACGACCGCGTCCTGCGAGCAGTACTGGAAGCAGTCCGGCATGCCGATGCCGGCGAGGCTGATGCCCGGATCGAAGTGGCCGAGGCCGTAGATCACGGCCGCCAGCGGGCTGCCGGCCGGGATCTCCGAGACCGTGACGTTGACGGTCGTGCCGAGCACCGGCCGGGCGTCGGCATCGAGCGCGAGCGGCCGCGCGCCGTCCCCGGTGACGTAGCCGACGAGCGCGGACCAGTCGACCGGCGCGGTGACCGGCTCGCCGTTGCCGGCGCTGAAGCCGACGATCGCGTCGTTGGTCAGGCTGCCGCTGCAGCCGAGGTTCTGGCCGTAGGCATAGATCACGCTGCCGCCCGGCAGCAGCTCGCACTGGATGTCGTTGAGCACCGCGGCCGGACTGCCGGTCTCCTGCCAGTTCGAGATCCCGAGCCAGGTGATGCGGACGCCGCCGCTCGGGCTCGGATCTTCGACGTAGATGCCGCCGCCGGTCGTCGGATCGAGGTCGTTGAGGCAGGGCGCGAGCTGCGGCAGCAGGGTGTAGAAGCCGGCCGGATTGCCGTGCACCGCGCCGTTGGTCAGGAACGACCCGTCGGTCGTGCTGCCGAGGAAGATCTTGCCGTTGCTGTTGATCGTGATCGAGGTGCAGTTGCCGCCCGGGAAGTCGAAGCCGCTCGGGAACGTCGCCGTCGAGAGCGGGTACACCACGCTGGCGTCGTCCCACGTCGCCGACGAAGAGGAGGTGTATGCACCGGCCGACAGGTTGGTCCCCGACAGCGGCGCGACGCCGTCGAACGGCGGACCGCCCGGCGCGATCACGTAGTTGCCGCCGTTGCTGGTCGGCGAGTAGATCAGCAGCCAGCTGGTGTTGACGAGGTCGATCACCGGCGTGTTGACCGGGAACGCCTCCTGCACCATGCGCGGCCGGTCGTAGCAACCGGTGCCGTACGTTGCCTTCGAGGCGTAGCCCTGCGCCGGCTGGTAGGTGACCTCGACCACCGGTCCGTGATTGAGCGTCGTGCCGTTCGCCGACGGGTAGTTGGTGCTCGCGAAGATCCGCGAGCTGTTCGAGTTCGCCGACTGCACGTCCATCTGGCCGACCGCGCCGGCGCCGAAGCTGCCGGTCGGGTAGTCGACGTCGATCACGAGGTCGCCGGCGCTGGGGTCGTAGAGGAACGGCACCGCGAGCGGCACGTCGACGCACCACGACTGCGGCGTCCAGCCGCCCGAGCCCGCGGTCGCGGTGTGCGTCACCGGCCCGTGCAGCGCCGCGTCGTAGACCACCGTGCGATCGGCACCGTGGTTGCTCGCGTAGGACGTCGTGACACCGGCCCAGCCGGTCGGCGACGTCGACAGCTCGATCGTCACGGCGCTGAACTGGCCGCCGGCGTAGGCCGGTGCGTTGTTGTCCGGCCGCCACTTCAGGCCGGTGATGACGACGGGCACGGAGACGCTCTGGTTGGTGAAGTTCGCGGCGCCGTAGACCGCCATCAGGCGCAGACCCGGGAACGTCGAGGCCGACGTGCCCCACGGGAACGCGTTCGAGGTGTCGCCGGCGGCGTTGGCGGTGCCGTCCGGGATCACGATCGTGGCTTGGGCGAGCAGGGATGCCGTCGAGAGACAGACGACGAACGAGGAGAGGGTTCTCAGCATGGGAGATTCCGTGGCCTGGCCAGGGAGATCCCACCAGCAGACTACGCCGCGCCGCGATGCGGAAGCGGCTGCGAGCGGTGTTGCAAGGAAGACACGCGCGGGCGCACCGGGCCGGCGTGTGCGGCGGGCCGCGCCCCTACGAAACCCGGACCTTCTCGACCCGCGTGACGTGCAGCGGACAGCACGATGCGAAACGGCTCGAACGGTCGCTCGTCGACGAGGGATCGCAGCTCGGTCCGTCGCATGTCGGACTCCATGAGGTTGCCATGCTAGCGTGCATCGAGCGATCCGAGGAAGGCCGAGGCGGCCGGGAGATTCCGCCGGTGACGTTCGCGCGCGACCGGGCTAGTGACTCGCGGTCGGCACGCCTCCACGACCGGACGACGAAAGCCAGGTCGCGGCATGCGCAGCAGACGTTTCCTCGCCACCGGTGTGCTCCTGCTCACGATGCTCACGGGCGGCTGCTTCTCGGTCGCCGGGCTCCACACCGCGCGCCCGATCGAGCCGGGCAGCTTCCAGATCGGTGCCGCGTTCGGCGCGGTCGCGCGCGACCTCTCGTCGCTCGGCGACGCGACCCCGACGACCGAGTTCCAGCTGCGCTACGGCCTCTCCGAGCGGGTCGACATCGGCCTGCAGCTGCTCGATGTCTCGACGCTGTTCCGCGGTCGCCTGAACGGCGTCAGCCTCGACGTCAACTGCGCGCTCTGGCTCGGCGAGGACATGGCGCTCGCGATCGACCCGACGATCGAGGCCTACGAGTTCGGCCGCTACTACTGGCTGCCCTTGCTCTGGGACTTCTACGAATCGGAGGACCTGACGCTGACCGCCGCACTCCGCCCGGGCTGGTTCGAGCTGACCTACGGCGACGGCGACCAGGGTCGGATCCTGACCGACTTCGACATCGACTCGCACCTGATCGGCGTCGGCCTGATGGCGAAGTGGCGCGTCGCGGCCGGGCTCAGCCTCGTGCCCGAGGTGCGCTACGTGTTCGCCGAGGACACCTACGGCCTCGACTTCGTGACGTTCTCGCTCGGCCTGCTGCACTAGGGCATGCGACCGCGCGCGCCGGCGGCGGCTACGGCTCGAACGCGAGGCCGCCGACGGCCGCGACGTCGTGTGAATCGAGCT
>JAGQRB010000433.1 GCA_020425925.1 Planctomycetota bacterium | reverse complement strand
GGTCGACCCGAGCTGCGGGTTGCCGACGTTGCCGAGCGCCGGCACGTCGTAGACCGTGCCCGCGGTGCAGAACACCCGGTAGCCGACACGGTTGACCGTCGGATCGTAGGCCCAGCCGCCGGGCGGCGTGCGGCTGAACACGGCGCCGGTGGTGCCCGACGTCAGGTTGGGGACGAGCACGTTGCCGGCCGTCAGGTCGATGGCGATGAACACCGTCGTGCCGAGGCTCACCGGCGCCGGGAACGTCGCGGTGTAGAAGCCGGCCGTCGGGCCGACCGTCATCGTCGTCGAGGCGATCGGGGTCGTGCCGAGCACCGGGTAGATGTGCGCCGGGATCGTCACCGTGCCGCCGGTCGAACGGGTGTAGATCTCGAAGCTCGTCAGCTGGCTGGCACCGAGACCGGACGGGATGATGCCGTACTCGAGGTTGTTCGTGACGTTCGTCAGCGTGCCGCCGGTCGGGTTGTTCTCGGTGCACGGCGTGACCGTGTTGGGCGAGCCCGGGCAGCCGGCGCCGAACGTGCTGAACAGCGCGCTCGTCGGCGGCAGCGGCTGACCGCCCGTGACGACGAGGCCGAAGTCGGCGTCGACCGCGGCGGTCTCGACGTGGTTGTCCATGACGATCGCGGTCGCGATGACCTCGACGACCCACTGGCCGCTGGCCGGGTTCTGGACGTAGACGCACTCGATCGGATTGATGTTGTCCTCGGAGCCGCCCGACGACGACCAGTTGCTCGTCAGGAGGCCGTTGTTGCCCCAGTAGATCGTGCCGCTCGGGTCGGTGACGCGCAGCGACAGGTTGTTGATCAGCGTCGGGTTGGCCGACGGGTTCGCCGCGGGCTCGGCGTAGTTGAGCACGGCGCGGAAGGCCGGCTCACCGCTGGCGACGGCGATGTCGTAGCGCTGGATCTGGCCGTTCGACGTCAGCAGGTCGGTGTCGTACTCGTCGACGATGAAGGTCTTGTCGCGCAGGTCCCACATCGTCTGCAGGTTCGGGAAGCCCCAGCCGACGTGCGTGCGGGTGTTGTCCGTGGTCGTCGGGGTGATCGTCCACTGCCGCGCGCTGATGACCTGCAGCGCCTTCAGCGTCGTGAAGTGCGGGCGGTTGTCGTGGATCGAGCCGCTCGGGTTGCGCAGCGGGTTGCCGAACGGACCCTCGCCGGCGTGGCCGGTCTGGTCGGCGAACATCTGGATCGCGAGCACGTTGTGACCGGCGACGATCGGGGTCGCGCCCGAGGTGCCGCCGAACGAGGCGTACCAGTTGCCCGACGAGTAGCCGGCGCTGCCGGTGCGATCCGAGGTCCCGATCGCGTCGTAGTAGGCCGACAGCGTCGGCTTGATGCGGCCGTCCGCCGCCGGGCCGGTGCTGCCGCCGCCGGCTGCCCACGAGTCATCGTTCGGGTTGCTGTTGTCGAAGTGCTGAACGGCACCGATCGAGAAGATGTTCTTCGCCCAGGCCTGCGGACGCGAGTTCTGGTTGTGGGTGTTGCTCTGGCTCTGCGTCCACGCGATGTCGTGGTCGAAGATGATGTCGTCGGCCTCGGACGAGACCGAGGTGTAGACCGTCGTCTGCGTGTTGCCCCACGACGCGGTGGTGTGGCTGACGTCGTAGATGTTCACGAGGTCGCTGATGACCTGCCAACGCGAGCCCGACACCGACGAGTACTGGGTGAAGAACTTGCCGGCGTCAGGCGCCATGCCGCGCACTGCCGGGTTGCTCGTGCCGTTGCCGAACACGATGCCGGCCGTGCAGTGGCCGTGCGTGTCGGCGCCGCCGCTGCTGCGCACGTTGGTCGCGCCACCGGTGAAGTCCTGGTGGGTGGCCTCGATGCCCTCGTAGATGTGCGCGTTGACGCCGGTGCCGGTGTAGCCGGCCTGGGCCTCGACGTAGTTGCCACCGCCCTGGATGCGGGCGTTGTCCATGTCGTCCTCTGCGGCGCTCCACTCGTCGGCCCAGAGCACCTGGTCGAGGTGGGCAACCGCGAGCAGCTGCTTGTCGGTCAGCGTCGCCGAGAACAGGATGCTGCCGGTCTCCTCGCTGTTGACCACACCGCCGAGCGCCTGGATCGCGGCGGCGAGCGCCGGCTTGTCCTGGTGCTTGTCGACGACCACGATGTTGTAGCGCGCGGTCGGCAGGTTGCCGGCCTGGAGCTGCAGCAGGGTGCTGCCAGGGAGGCGGTAGGCCGGGTGGTAGCGCCCGACCCAGCGAACGCTCGCCACACCGCCGACGGCCTCGGCCTCGGCCGCACCCATGCGGACGACGTAGGCATTGTCGGGCAGGTAGCGGTGGATCTCACCGCCGGCCTTGGCGACGGCATCGCGACCGGCCTGGGTCGGCGTGCCGGCGAACTGGACGATCCACAGTCGATCGGACGCGTGGCTGACCAGCGCCGGGCTCATCGCCGGGGCGGTCGTCATGGGGTCGAACGTGGCGTAGTGCATCCGCAGCACGGCGCCTTCGGTCGCGACCGTCGCAGTCGGTTCCTGGGCCGCGAGCGAAACGGAGAGACCGAGGGCGCAGATCACGAGTGCGCCCCGAGAGGTTGCTTGGGTCATGTGCTTGGGGGTCGGGCGGGGTTAACGAGGACAGGCGGGCGTCCGAGTGTAGCGGCGGCCGATGGGACCGGGGCGGTGCGCGCCGGAAACTACTTCCTGTCCGCCGCAACGGCTTCCGGGTCCCCGCGCCGCGCCGACTCCAGCTCTGCCACCCGGGCGGCACTCGCGACGGCCTTGCGCTCGAGCTCGGCAGCATCGTCCGAGGCCCGCTCGACATCG
>JAGQRB010000042.1 GCA_020425925.1 Planctomycetota bacterium | reverse complement strand
GTCCCGGCCGAGCGGGCGCATCCGCGTGCGCCGCGCGCGGTGTCGGCCAAGGAACCGCCGGCGGCGAACTGGTCGACCGCGCGACTGCGTGCCCGGCTGATCGACGGCGAGCGGCCGCTGCCGCACGCGACCGTGCTCTGGTCCGAGATCGCCGGCGGTTCGATCGCACCGCCGCGCGAGTCGTCGACGCGCACGGATGCCGACGGCGTGGTCGAGCTTCCGAACCCGGAACTCGGCGCGGTCGTGCTCGGCTTCGTCGAGCGCGACGGGCTCTGGCTGCCGTTCGTCCGGCTGCGGGTGCCGGTGGCGGTCGGCGCGATCGATCTCGGTGACCTCGCGGTCGCACCGCGCGCGGTCTCCGGCCAGGTCGTCGACGCACACGGCGCACCCGTCGCCGGTGCGCGGGTGGCGGTGCTGCCGGCGGCGGCGTCCGACGCCGAGCTGCCGTACGTCACCTACACCGATCACGGCGGGCGCTACCGCTTCGCGGCGCTGCCTTCGGGACCGCTGCGGCTGTGGGCGGACTGCGGCACGGCGGGCTTCGCGAGCGTGGACCTCGATGCGGCGGCGGACGTGGCCGTGCTGCAAACTCCGGAGAGCGGCGTCATCAGCGGCGTGATCCTGTCCGTCGATGGGCAGCAGTTCGCCGGCGCGTGGGTCATGCTCGTGCGATCGATCGGCGACACCGCGATGATGCCGGGGGTCGGCCGCGGCACCGCGAACCTCTGCGTGCACGCCGATGCGGACGGCCAGGTTCGCGTCTCCGGCCTGCCGCCGGGCACCTGGCAGGTGCTCGGCCAGGGTCTGCGCGACGGTCGGCTCTACGGCGGCGGCGGCACGGTGGCGACCGACGGCACGTTCCGGCTCGAGCTGCGGCCGGTGCGGGGGTGAGCGCGATGCCCACCCCCGGGTGACGGTCGCGGTGATCCCGTGCGCTAGCGGTCGTCGGCGATCTCGAGCGGCTCCCAGCCGCTCTGGTCGACGGAGCCGTCCTCGTTCTTGACGTAGAAGCGGTACGAGTTCCACGTCTTGGCATCGAGCGCGTTGATCGTTGCGGGCGAGAAGTCGCCCAGCAGGACGGCGAGCACGCTCGGAGCCGAGTAGCCGCCGCACAACAGCGCCATCGTCTGGAGCGCGTCGAGCTCTTCGGTGGTCTCCCAGATCTGCCGGTTGTTCTCGTTCAACAGCGGGGTCGGGGTCAGGTCGAACCACACCAGCACGTTCGGCGCGGCCCAACTCTCGATGCCGAGCTTGGCGCCGTTCGCGATGTTGTCGCCGGCGACCCGGAAGCGGCGCGGTGGCTCGTGTCGCAGCGTGTCGGGCACGCCGACATCGGCCTTGGCAGCGGCGGTCGCGAGTTCGCGCTGGGCCTGCTGGCTCTGCGGCGTCGGCGGCGCCGGCAGCGGCACCGGGCCGGACCCGAGGTTCGGGTTCCAGACGAACGGCCGCGTCGGGTGGTTCGGGTCGATGTTGCCGTCGAAGTGCGTGATGCCCTCGTAGGCGGTGTCCGGCACCATCGGCTCGAGCTCGATGTTCATCGGCCCCGAGGTCAACAGCGCCGGCGCGACGCCGTCGAGGCTCGCGACGCGGCGTTCGCTGCCGGCCGGCGTCGCCTGCACGATGAGCACGTCGTCGGCGCCGGAGAGCGCGTTGACGAGCTGCGCCTGTGTCAGCGACGCCGAGCCGCTCTCCTCGCGGAACTCGCCGAGCGTGACGTCGTACCAGAAGCCCTGCTCGACGCCGCCGACGCGGCGATAGGCCGCGACGCCGACGTTGGCCTCTTCGGCCTGGCCGATCGCGAGGTCGAAGCGCGCGTCGGTCGGCGAGCCGCCGGCGGTCATCGTCCAGGCGAAGCCGATCAGCGGCGCGGTGCCGGTGTCGAGCTGGCGGATGAACTCCGTCAGCGCTTCGGCCTGCTTGCTGTCGATGAACTGCAGCGGCACGAACGTGCGGTGCACATTGTCGTTGAGCGTGGTCGAGATCAGGCCGCCGAGCGTCGGATTCAGCGACCCGACGCCGCCGTGGTGCAGGCCGGCGGTGCCGTTGATCGGCCAGACGACGTTGCCGGACGCGACGAAACCGTCGGGCAGCAGCGCTTCGCGCGCGCCGATGTTGCGCAGTGCCGCGGTCTCCATCGGGTGCCACTGCAACACGGGCGCCGGATTCTGGACGCTCGCGAGGCCAGCCGGCACTTCGACGACGATCGTCAGCGTGTTGCTGCTGCCGTCCGGCAGCGAGTGGCAGTTCACGCAGCTGCGCCCCTCGATCGACGGCGCGATGTGGAAGATCTTGCGGCCCCAGAGCGCGCCGCCGAGCAGGCCCGCGTCCGTGGGGTTGGTCGGGTCACCCTCACTGCCACCGTAGGTGCGCGTGTTCGGCTGATCGGGGTTCGGCGGATGATGGATCGTGTTGATGAACGACGCGTACTGCTGCATCTCGCCGGCCGAGAAGCCGCGCGCGTCGGGACCCGAGCTCGCCGCCGACACCGACGTCATGCCCTGCAGATTGACGAACGCCTCGTTGAAGTCCGTGAAGCCGGGCTTGTCGCCGCGCCAGTGGTACGGCGCGTTGGTCGCCATGAACTGCATGCCATCGGGCTCGAGGTGGTAGTTGACGAGGCCCTGCAGCGTCTGCGTCACGATCTCGGGCTTGTTGCGCGGGAACTCGTCCTGCGGCAGCGGCAAGAGGTTCTCGTTGTAGCCGTCGATCAGGAAGGTCGGGATCGTCCCCCCGGAGTGGGCCGTCTCGCCGAGCCGCCAGCGCATGCCGTCGGTGCGCGCATCGACGTGACAGCTGCTGCACGACACGGTGCCGTTGCCCGAGGTCAGCTTCGCGGTGTAGAGGAACTTGCGCCCGTTGCGGATGTTGTCGGGCGTCGGATCGAAGGCCAGCCGGCGGCCGGTGACGTTGCCGTTCGCGGGGTTCACGACCGCGATCGAGTTGTCGAGCCGGTTGAGCACGTAGACCAGCCCGGTCGTGCCCGAGCCGGGCTCGCTCGCGTTCGCCGACCACGCCAGGCCGCGCGGTCCGGCTGCCGAGTAGGCGCCGGCCGGCGCGACGATCGGGATGTCGACGAGCGTGCGGGCGTAGCCGCCGTCCTGCGACAGGTCCTCGGTCAGGATCGCGACACGGTCGGAACCGAAGGCCGCGAGCACGATCCGCTCGGGCGCGTTCGGCGTCGGATCCGGGATCAGGATCACGTCGGTGACCTGCGCCAGCGTCTCGCCGATCGGCAGCGCCGAGCGCGCCATGTCGTCGGAGTAGTCACGATTCAGGTCGATGCTGAGCTGGCCTGGGACCGCTGCGCCGACACCGGCTTCCTGCTCCATCTGCAGCACCGGTACGTTCTGGCCGATCGCACCGCCGCTCGGCAGGTCGACCACCTGCAGCCACGTCTGCACGAAGCCGGTGGGGTCGTCCTCGACCTGGCCGACCCCGAAGTTGTCGACGTTGTTCGCGATCTGCGACACCACGTACATGCGGTCGTTGTCGCCGTTGATCGCGAAACCGAAGTTGGTCGAGCCGGTGCCGCTCAGCGCGTGGAACGTCGTCCCGCCGGCCGAGTCGTCGATCATGAACACGCCGAGGTCGTAGACCGAGCGGTCGCTGATCTCGCCGCCCATCGTGTTCAGGAAGTACGAGCGGCCGTCGGGCAGCAGTGCGACCCGGCGGGCCTGCTTCACCAGCCAGAGGATCTGCGACGAACTCGCGGGGTCGACGTAGTCGTCGATCTCGGGCGAAGGCAACGTCGGCGCCAGCGTGAACAGCGGCATCGCGGGCGTGTACTGCGACAGGTCGGCGAGGTTGATGCGCTTGGCGAGACCCTTCGAATGCAGCGTCACGACCGCGGTGCCGCCGCCGGCGTCGAACGCGATGTCGGTCGGCTCGTCGCCGACGTAGGCCGTGCGCTCGAGCACCGGGTGGACCGTCTCGGGTATCCCGCCGCTCGCGGGGACGAGATCGAGCCGGACCCGCGAGATCGAGTCACCGAGGTAGTTGCAGCTGTAGAAGCACCCGGTGGTGGGGTCCCACTTCACGGAGACCGGCGAGAGGCCGACCGGGACCCGTGCGATCGGGTCATCGAGGTCCCACTCGGCGAGGTAGACCTCGACCGAGTTGTCGGGTGTGTTGCATGCCAGGACGTAGTCGTTCGTGCCGACCGACGCGACCGCGATCGGTTTGACCTGGGGGTCCTCGAAGTTCACGAACTTGCCTTGTGCCGGCAGTGCCGCAGCGATCGTGAGAACGAACGGCACGCCCGCGCCAGAGCGGACGGTAGACGGATTCATCGGCTTCACCTCTTGCGAGCAGGAGCGAGCGCGCGTCTCCCGCCCTTCCGTCGGACGGTCGTCCGCGCCCGCGTTCGTGTCGCGAGGTGCCCGGGAGTTCTCGGAATCCGGGCGTGTGCGGTTCCGTTGCGAGCCGGCGTGAGCTTCGCGGCTGCGTCAGCGCACGGCGAGCTCGACCTCGGCCTCCGGGCCGCCGCCCCGAGTCAGGTCACCGAGCCAGTACGGCCCGCGACCGTCGACCTTGGCCTCGAGCGGGAACGCGAAGCTCGGCAATCGCAGCTCGAACCGGCCATCCTCGTCGGTCACCGTCGAGCGTCGGAACATCGGCAGCGCCATCGGCGGGTAGTAGTAGCCGCGGCTCACGACGTGAGGCCCGGCGGTGTTCGTGGCTTCGACCGGCACCCACCCGAAACGCGGACCGCGTAGCGACGCGCCGAGCGTCACCTCGGCGCCCGCGGCCGCTTCGCTGCCGTTGCGGATCGTCCCGCACAGCGTCACGGCT
This sequence comes from Planctomycetota bacterium, assembly GCA_020425925.1. GTDB lineage: Bacteria > Planctomycetota > UBA1135 > UBA1135 > UBA2386 > JAGQRA01. The sequence continues at coordinate 542 of JAGQRB010000042.1, read as the reverse complement.
TCGGGCAGTTCGAGCACCAGATCCACGATCGCGGCGGGGCCGTCGATCGCGGGGACTGCGATGCGGAACACGTCGCCGCGATCGTCGAGGCTGGCCGCGAGGACCAGATCGTCGACGGCGGGGACGAGCACGACGACTTCACCCCGCTGGTCGGCGACGTAGCCGAGGCCGATTCCAGGATTGTCGCCGGCCGCGAGCCGCACGTGCGCGCGCTGCGCCGGACTGCCGTCGGGCCGCAGGATCCGGCAACGGAGCGGCTGCAGCCGATCGACGCGCGCATCGATTCGGCCACCGGCCGCGGCCTTACCCGAGAACACCAGCGCGAGTGGATTCGGTGTGACACCGAGCCGGGTGTGGAACTCCGTGCGTTGCGCTACCGGCAGCAACGCACCGATCGCGATCGGGAACGCGGGATCGCAGCCAGGCGCGAACTCACCGGCGGCATCGGTCACGCGATAGCCGTCGTTGGCGAACTGACCGTTCGGTGCGCCGACGATCCGGCCGTCCACACCGACCGCTGGCTGGATGCTCTGCTCGACACC
>JAGQRB010000432.1 GCA_020425925.1 Planctomycetota bacterium | reverse complement strand
GCACGATCATCGTCGCCACCGGGCCCTCCTTCATCTTGGCGAGGAACTCGGGCGTGCTCGCTGCCTGCATCGAGCCGGCGTGCGGGATCATGTACTGGCCGGGCGGGATCTCGGCGGCGCGCAGCGCGGCGCGCACCGCGGCCTCGTCGGGCACGCCGCCGAAGTCCTTGCGATGCAGCGGCAGCACCATGTGGATCACGGAGCTGACGACGAAGACGAACACCGCCGACAGCAGGATCGGCAGCCAGAGCGCGGCGAGGGTGGTCATGCCGCGGATTCCAGCGCGGCTACGGCAGCTCGGCCAGCACCGTCTCGGGGAACGTGCGCGCGTCGACCGACGGCCACCACTTCACGACCCTGCCGTCGGGACCGATCACGACCGCGGCGCGGTTGGCGTGCTGTTTGCCGTCGGCGATCGCGCCGTAGGCCCGGCAGAGCGTCTGCCCGATGTCGCACAGCAGCGGGAACGGGAACGAGTACTTGGCGCGGAACGCCGCGTTGGCGGCGGCATCGTCGGTCGAGGCGCCGAGCACGGTCGCGTTCCTGGCCTCGAACTGCGGGATTCGATCACGGAATCCCTCGCCTTCGGCGGTTCAGCCGGGGGTGTCGGCCTTGGGGTAGAACCACAACACCAGCGTCCTGCCGGCATGGTCCGCGAGGGTGTGCTGCCGTCCGGTCTCGTCCGGGACGGCGAAATCGGGGGCGGGCTGTCCGGGTGCGAGCATGTCGTGAAGTCTCGGGGTTCGGGGCCCGACGATCTATGGTTCGCTGCGATGTCTGCTACCGTGCGCTGCCGATAGAACCGCCGTGAAGCCCGAGGACCTCCGTTCCGACTGTCGCCACGTCCGCTGGGACCGGCCCTGCGCGCCCCACAAGCTGCGCGGCCGGACCTGCGGCGGCTGCCCCGAGTACGACCAGGTGCGCCACCGCGTGCTGATGGTCAAGCTCGCCGCCACCGGCGACGTGCTGCGCACCACCGCGTTCCTGCCGGCGATCCACGCGACCTGGCCGGGTGCGCGCGTCACCTGGGTGACGCGTCCCGCCGCCGCCGGTCTGTTCCGCGGCAACCCGTTCGTCGACGAGGTGCTCGTCACCGACGACGCGGTCACTGCGGCGCGGCTGCAGACCGAGGACTTCGACGTCGTGCTCTGTCCCGACGCGGATCCGGATGCGGCCGCGCTGGCGGCGATGGCGCGCGCCAAGGAGCGCCGCGGTTTCGTGCGCGACTCCGTCGGTCGCGTCGTGCCGCTCGGCAGCGGTGCCGAGGCCTGGCTCGCGATGGGGGTCGACGACGTCAAGAAGCGGCAGAACCGCGAGACCTACCAGACCCTGGTCGCGCGCGTGCTCGGGTTCGATCCCGGTCAGGTCACCGAGCCCGTGCTCGAACCCTCGCCGGCCGAGGTGGCGAGCGCGCGCGAGTTCGTGCACGGCCTCGGGGCCCGCGGCCCGCTCGTCGGTCTCAACACCGGCGCCGGCGGGCGGTGGGAGTACAAGCGCTGGACCGACGCGCATCAGCAGACCTTCCTGCGGCTGTGTGCCGACGCCGGCATGAGCGTGCTGCTGCTCGGTGGTCCGGAGGAGGTCCAGCGCCATCGCGAGCTGCTCGCGGCCAGCGCCGGGCTGCCGGTGTACGACGGCGGCAATCGCAACAGCTACGGGCGCTTCGCGGCGCTGATCGATCAGTGCCGCGCCGTGGTCACCAGCGACTCGCTCGCGGTGCACGTCGCGGCCGCGCGCAAGGTCCCGGCCGTCGTGCTGTTCGGACCGACCTCGCTGCACGAGATCGAGCTCTACGGTCGCGGTCGCAAGCTCGCGCCCGAGCTAGACTGTCTGTGCTGCTACCTGCCGCGCTGCGATCGCCAGCCACACTGCCAGGCGCTGATCGAGCCGAAGGACGTGCTCACGGCGGTGCAGGAGTGCCTGGCGCTGCCCGTCTCGTGAACCCGGAGATTCGCCGCAGCGTCGTTCGCGGCGACAATGGCCCGCGCGGCCGCACCGCGCATTGACGGCGCCGCGCGCTGCCTCGATAGTGGTCGGCTCACGGGGGTAGAAGCTCTCCCCCAGGCCTTTCTCGCCGTTTCCGACCAGACCATGCGAATCCACACTCCGACCTTCATCCTTGCCCTCGCCTCGTTCGCCTCGGCCCAGGGCTTCCTGCAGATCTCCATCGGTGTCCGCGAGACCGGCTTCGCCGGCAGCGCGGTCGGCACCGTCGGCGCCGACGGCGGCACCAACGGCGGCATCGAGTTCGTCAACCAGGACGCCCAGACGCTGCCGCTCGACGGCCAGTGGCACACCTTCACGTTCGACTTCGCCACCGACCCGATCACGGGTTTTGCGGGCGCCAGCGCGAACAGCATTCTCGAGGGCACCTACGGCGTGCTCGAGCACATCCGCGTGCTCAACAGCGGCGGCGTCACGGCGCCGATCACGCTGCTGGTCGACGACGTCACCGACACGACGACCACCGGCGGTGCGGTCAACTTCGGCGACTTCGAGGCCTACGCCCCCGGCGATCTCGTGATGTTCCGTCAGGCCGGCTTCTCGGGCTCGACCGGGACGAACCTGATGACCGGCAGCACCGCGGCGGTGCAGAACACGTTCCCGTCGGGTGTGCAGTCGTACCAGCACGACTTCCAGTTCGTCGACAACTCGACGACGCGCTGGGCACGCATCACGTCGTTCAACTCCACGAACCTGCCCAACCCGGTAGTGCGCTTCGACGACAACTCGGTCGTCACGTTCCGCCTGCTCGGCTACACCGACTGCCAGCCCGACCTCGGCTTCCAGGGCCCGGGCGCCGTCAACGGCGTCTTCTGCGGTGACGGCCTCAACGCGGCCGAGGCCAGCACGGTGCACTTCACCGGCGCACCCGCTGGCGCGATCGGCGCGATCACCGTCTCGCTGTTCGGACTGCCGGACCTGCCGATCATCGGCGGCACGGTCGCCTCGGGTGCGGGCTTCCTGTTCTCGATCCCGCTGTTCGCGGACGCCAACGGCCAGGCCAACCTGACGATCGGCGGCGACGCGACGATGGTCGACTTCGCGCTGCAGGGCGTGTTCCTCGACTCCAGCGTGACGCAGGGCGTCGCGTTCTCGAACGCGTTCCAGGCGCAGTTCGGCATCTGAGCCGAGCGATGCGACTCGCGGCAACGGCGGCGTTGGCATGGGCTCTCGCCGCTTGCGCCGGAGCGCCGGCCCCCGAACCGGGGCCCGAAGCCACCCGACAGCCCGAGCTGCCGCCGCTCGGCGCGCGCTCGGTCGAGCACTGGCTGCAAGTGCGCCGGCCGGAGCTACTGGGCCTGTTCGAACAGCACGTCTACGGCCGTGCGCCGACCGACCTCGGCGCGCCGGAGTTCGAGGTGCTCGCCACCGATTCCGATGCGCTCGCGGGCCTCGCGACGCGACTCGTGGTGCACATCGCGCTGCCGACCGTTCCGGCCTGGCCCGGGATGGACGTCCTGCTCTACGTGCCGAACGACGCCGAGTGGCCGGTACCGTGTTTCGTCGGGCTGAACTTCGGCGGCAACCACACCGTCACGCCCGAGGCGGGGGTGCCGCTGCCACGCGGGGTCCTGGCTGCCGACGAACACGGCGAGGCGAGACGCGGCGCGGCGGCAGGCCGTTGGCCGCTCGAGGCGATCCTGCGCCGTGGGTTCGCGGTCGCGACCGCGTGGTACGGCGATATCGAGCCCGATCGCCCGGGCGGCTGGCAGAAGGGGCTGCGCGGCGCAGCATCGCCGGCCGGCGCGGCGACGGTGTGGCGGAACGGCGACTGGGGCGCGATCGGTGCCTGGGCCTTCGGCTTGAGCCGGATCGCCGACTACCTCGAGCGCGAAGTGCTGGTCGACGCCGACCGGCTCGCCGTGCTCGGGCATTCGCGACTC
>JAGQRB010000431.1 GCA_020425925.1 Planctomycetota bacterium | reverse complement strand
TGGGTCGGAACGCGCGTGCCGAGCGGCGCGCAGCCGACGCGATGCTGCGCGCGTTCGCGCCGCTGCCGGGTCTGTTCGAGCTCGCCGGCGACGACACGATCGTCTGCCGTTGCGAGGACGTCACGCTCGCCGAGGCGCGCGCTGCGGCCGAGCTCCACGGCCGCTCGCTGCGCGCGATCAAGGTCGGCTGTCGCGCCGGCATGGGGCCGTGCCAGGCGCGGATCTGCGGTCCGTCGCTGCAGGCGCTCGCCGGCGGCGAACCGGGTCGCGCGATGGACCGCCCGGTCGTGCAGGTGCCGGTGAAGCCGGTGCGCACCGCGACGATCGTCGACGCGCCGCTCGGCTGAGCGGGGCAGCGTCGCTCAGCGTGGTCGCAACGTGCCGCCGAACTGCGGGAACAGCGTGTTGAGGTCGCGGGTGCGAGACTCGCGGTCGCGGCGATGCTCCGCGGCCAGCAGCGTGACCCGACAGTTGCGGAGGTCGAGCCGGGACGACGGTTCGGTGTGCAGATCGGTCATCGTGCAGGAGTCGAAGACCGTGCCGGCCTGGACATGGTCGAGGGACATCCGTTCGAAGGTGCAGCGGTCGAAGCGGGCGAGCCAAGGTCCCGACACGCGCGCGAGATTGGCGTAGCCCGACGGGCTGCGGCCGTAGCCGCCTTCGAATCGACACTCGGTCGCATGCAGCGCCGCGCCAGCCGTGAAGCTCAGCGCGTAGCTGCCGCCGGCACCGCAGTCGAAGCCGATAACGCGCACGCGGTGCAGCGCGAACACCGCGGGCTTGCTGCGCAGATCGGTGATCCCGCCGTCGGCGTAGACGGTGCAGTCCTCGATCCGGAAGCGTTCGACGCTCGATCGCATGTTCTGTTCGGCGACGAAGAGCAGCGTCACGTCCATGCCGGCACCGCGCAGCGTGATGTCGCTCGGGAACTCGTCGTTGCCGCGCGCGAGGTCGCCGACCTCGAACATGCCGGCCGGGTAGGACAGCACGGTGCCCGGTGCCAGCGCGGAACCGGCTTCGTAGTCGGGGCCCGCGATCCCGACGCCGCCGCCGCGCGGGTCGAACAGCCGCGCGAAACCGGGCTGACCGACGAAACGCGTCGCGCCCGACGGATTGTCGCGCAGGGCCGTGAGCAGGCCGACGCCGTCGCCGCTGCCGAACGCAAGGTTGGCGGCTTCGCTGCGGTCGGTGTCGCGGGCGGCGCCTTCGCCGATCGCCGCCGGCAGCGCGAGGATCTGTTCGACGGCGGTCGCCGTCTCGATCTCGAGCCTCTCCGGAGGGATCGTGTCGTTGCGGACCTTGCGCCAGCCGGCGGCCACTTCGGAACGCACGAAGTCACCGAGCAACACCTCGAATCCGCCGTCGCTCGCGCCCGCCGGCACCGGGTCCCGTTCGCTGGCCGGTGCCTTCCTGGCGGTCCCGGTGTCGGCGCTCGGCCGGTTCTCCGACGTGTCCAACCGGCCGGCGTCGTGCGTGTGCTCGCTCGCGGGTGCCGGCTCGACGCCGAGCTGGTTGGTGAACGCCGTCACGACGGCGGCACCGACGAGTGCGCCCAGCAGGATGCCGGATCCGACGAGAACGGCCGCACGATTCATGGCCTCATTGAACCGCGGCGCGTCGCGGCGACAAGCTCAGCGCGCGCCCGGCACGAAGCTCTGCAGCGCGGCGGTGACCCGTTCGCGGTCGAACGCGAACAGATCCTGGTGGTGGGCGCCCGGGATCGTGATCAGGCGCTTGTCCGCCGCGCCGCTCCGCGCCAACAGGTCCTCGGCGGCGTGTGCGCCGACCTTGGCATCGTCGGCGCCGAACAGCAGCAGCGTCGGACAACGCAGCCGATCGATGTGATCGATCGGTCGCAGCTCGTCGGCGTCGAGATCGGCGACGAACCCGGTCCAGAATCGCATCGGCCAGAGCAGCACGTTGGCGGCCGGCAGCCACGGCACGCGGGCGGCGAGCGCGGCGTCGATGTCGCGGTAGCAGCCTTCGAGCACCGCGAAGTCCCAGTCGCCGTCGCCGTAGACGATCGCCGCGGCGCCGAGCGACTCGCCGTGGGCGGCGATGTGCTCGAAGCCGCGACCCCGCAGCAGCGCACGCCAGCGCAGCAGGTCCTGCGCCTCGTGCCAGCCGAGCGAGATCCGCGTCGGCGAACTCTCGCCCGTGCCGCGCAGGTCGACGAGCAGCGTCGACCAGCCGTGTTCGAGGTACCATCGCGCCCGCTCGAGTACCGCGAGTCGATTGCCGTGGATGCCCGGGGCGAACACGACGCAGCGCGTGCTGTCCTCGGCGGCGCGCACCAGCCAGCCGTGGAGCTCGGTGCCGTCGTCACAGGTCGTCGCGACAGGCTCGACCGCGCGGCCGGCGAGCTCACGGCGATGGGGGACCGCGCTCGGCGCCGGCGCCGTCACGGCGAGCGCGCCGAACAGTCCGCCGGCGAACCACGAGAACGGCCCGAAGAACACCGCGAGGCCGAGCCAGAACCAGAGTCGCCGGCGGCGCTTCACAACCGCGCCACGGTCTCGAACCGGCAGCCGTCCTTGCCGTCGAAGGTCAGCAGCAACGCATCGCGCCGCGCATGCCGCCGCATCAGCTCGAACAGCCAGTCCTCCTCGCCGGGCCACGGGTACGCGAACACCAGATCGAACTCGTCGAGCTGCATGCCGATCTCGTCGTAGCCGTCATCGCCCTCGGTCGGGGTGATGCGGTCGCTCTCGAGGTTCTCGATCTCGTCGCGGTAGTCGAACGGCACGAACGAGCCCTCGACGAAGGTCGCCTCGGAATCGAACTCGGCGGCGAGGTGCTGCGATCGCGGTACCAGGGCGGGCTCGATCTCGATGCCGAACGCCTCCATGCCGAGCAGGTCTGCCATGATCGTGACGACGCCGGCAGCGGAGCCGAACTCGAGGAACGTCGCGGCGCGCTGCGCCAGTGGCCGCAACGCGGCATAGACCTCGCGGTGGTCGCACGGCACGAACAGGTGGTGGCGACTGCCGGCCTCGAGCTCGAAGTCCTCCCACAGCGCCTTGCCGCGCTGGATCAGGCGGTCGAGGGTCTTCGGTGGGATCGCGGGGAGGTTCATCGCGGATGCGCCCGGTCTCGCGGGCTCAGCCCATCGCCTGCACGACGAGCACGTCCTGGTGGTCGTCCCACTGCCGTTCGCAGAGCGCCACGATGCGCAGCTCCTGCCAGGCCTGGACCTCGCCGATCAGCCACGCCGGCGAGTTCAGCGACACGCCGTAGCCGGTGCCGTTCTCGTAGTCGGCGTAGCCGAAGCCGGTCGCGGCGTAGCTCGCGAGGATCTGCTCGACGCGCGCGCGCGGCAGGCCGTAGTTCTTGCCGGTCTGCATCCGGTACGCCGACCAGCGGCCGTGGAACGTGATCACGGCGACACCCTGCGGCCGCAGCGAGCGCATCACCAGCTGGAACGTCGCGAGCCACCCGGGCTTGTCGAGATGGGTGACGAGCGATCCGCACCAGATCAGATCGAACGCCTCGTCGAAACCGACCTCGGCGAGATCCTCGCGCGAGTAGACCGGCGTCGCCCCGAATGCGCTGGCACAGTGGTCGACGCCGTCGCGGTCGAGATCACAGACCGTGAGCTCAGCGTCGGGCAGCGCGCGGCGCAGCACGCGCGTCACGCGACCGTGGCCGCATGGCAGGTCGAGCACGCGCTTGGGGTCGGCGACGCCGGCGGCGAGCAATCCGGTCGCGATGCAGCGCCAGGCCGATTGCCCGGCGACGGCGTAGTGCGCCGGGTCGCCGTGCAGCATCATGTCGCCGGGCGCGATCTCCGCGGCCACGCCGGGAACGGGTTCGGCGAGCTCGGCCGCCAGGCTGGCGAGACGGGAGGGCATGCTGGCCCGGATGCTACTGCCGGTCGGGTTCGCGTTCCGCCACCAACCGGTAGCCGACACCGTGTACGGTCAGCAGCAGCTCGGGATTGGCGGGGTCGCGCTCGAGCTTCTTGCGCAGTTGGAAGACGTGGGTGTCGACCGTGCGCGTCGTCGGCGTCGCGTCGTAGCCCCAGACCGCGCGCAGCAGGTCGTCGCGCGAACACGTGCGACCGCGATGGCGCACCAGGTGCGCCAGCAGCTCGGCCTCCTTCGGCAGCAGCCGGAACTCGGCCTCGCCGCGGCGCCCGCTGTGGCCGGCGAGATCGATCTCGGCGTCGCCGAGCCGCAGGCTGCCGGTCGGCTGCTCGGCGCGCCGCTGAACCGCCTGGATGCGGGCGTCGAGCTCGTGCACGCTGAACGGTTTGACGACGTAGTCATCGGCGCCGAGCTGCAGACCGAGCACGCGTTGCTCGATCTCGCCGCGCGCCGTCAGCACGATGACGGGCGTCCGGTCGCCGGCCTTGCGCATCGCCCGCAGCACCTCGAGGCCGTCGCCATCCGGCAGGTGCAGATCGAGCAGCACCATGTCGAACCGCTCTGGGGCGAGCATCGCGTTGGCCGCGGCGAGATCGCCGGCGGCCTGCACGAGCCAGTCGCGCCCCGCGAAGTAGTCGACCAGACTCTCGCGGATGCTGGTGTCGTCCTCGACCACGAGCAGGCGGTTCACGAGGCCACCTCGCGACCCTCCGGGCGGTCCTCTGGC
>JAGQRB010000430.1 GCA_020425925.1 Planctomycetota bacterium | reverse complement strand
TGACGCGGCAGCCGTGGGCGGCGGCGAGCACGCGCGCCGGACCGCCGATGCCGCCGCCGACGTCGAGTACCCGCATGCCGGGCGCGAACGGCACCAGCGCCGCGAGCGCGGTGGTCGCGTCGCTGCCGCCGGTGTGGAAGTGGTCGAGCGGTGCCAGCTGCTCGGGCGACAGCCGTTCGGGATCGAGACCGGCCGCGGCGATCCCGCGCCGGATCCGCTCGAGCAGGCCGTCGCGATCGTAGTGCGCCGCGATGTCGGGGTCGGTCATCGACCCGGCGAGCATACCGCGCGCGCCGGCACGAACGTCAGGCAGCCGCGCGGCGCGGTGGCGCAGCCCGCGGCCGATCGATCCTACCGCTCCGGTCGAGCCCCGCCAGCACGACCGCCGCGACGATCACGCCGCCACCGGTGAGCTGCAACCAGCCGAGGCGATCGCCGAGCGCGAGGTAGCCGCCGGCCGCAGCGAACACCGGCTGCAACGCGAACAGCACCGCGACGTGGGTCGGCGGGATGCGATGCTGCACACGACTCTGCACCGCGATGCCGAGCGCGGTCGCGAGCACGCCGAGGTAGGCGACCGCCAAGATCAGCTCGTTCGACCACTCGACCGCCGCGACGCGCGCCCAGTCGCCGGTGACCCCGGCGGCGATCGCCGCGACGACGGTGACGAGCATGAGCTGCCACAGACAGAACGGGACCGCCGGCAGCCGCCGGCCGAAGTGCGACAGCAGCAGGATGTGCGCGGCGTAGCTCGCCGAAGAGCCGATCTGCAGCGCGATGCCGCGCGGCGTGCCGCCGCTGGCTTCATCGCCGTCGGGCCAGCACAGCATCACGGTGCCGACCAGGCCGAGCGCGATGCCGAGCAGACCGCGCGATCCGATGCGGGCGCCGAGGAAGGCGCAACCGCCGATCGCGACCAGCAGCACGATGAGTCCGGCGAGGAACCCCCCCATCGACGCCGAGGTCTCGTTCATGCCGAGCGTCTACAGGCAGTAGCCGCAGGCCAGCGCGCTGCCCGCGATCACGCCCGGGCGCGCGGTGCGGCGCAGCTCACCGAGGCAGCCGCGGCCGAGCAACGGCAGCAGACAGAGCACCGCCAGCGCGAAGCGCAGCGCGACGATCGCGAACGGCGGCAGGCTGTCTAGCGCGGTCTTCACGACCGCGTAGCTGCCGCCCCAGATCGCGATCATCGCGACCATCCAAGCGTGCGGGGCGAAGCGGGGTCCGGTCGGAAGCGAATCGCTTTGCATTCGAGGACACACGGTAGCGGGTCGCGATTCGCGACCAACCTGGAAGCCGCCGGTGCCGCAGCCCCGCAGGATCGCCGCTGCGGGGAGCACCGCGATGGCAAGACCGGATCCCCGCCACGAGCCTCGCCGACGCCGACCTGGCATCCGAGGCCGGGCTGCGGACCGGTCGCCGGCGTCCGTCCCTCCGCCGCATTCCTGCTCGCCGAGGCCTGCTCGACAAATCGCCGCGGGGCGACTCTACTCGGGCCATGCGCCCAGCCCGGTTGGTTGCGTTCGTGGTCGGCACATCCGTCCTGTCGCAGACGTTCGTGGTCGACGCCGCGAACGGGCCGGGAACGAACTTCACCTCCCTGCCGGCGGCCGTCGCCGCGGTGCCAGACGGTGCCGTACTGCTGGTGCGGCCCGGCAGCTACGCCGGCTTCACGGCCGCGCAGAAGGGCCTTGTCGTGCTCGGAGAACCCGGCGTCACGATCACGGACCAGCTCGCGTTCGATGACCTCGGAACGAGCCAGTCGATCGTGCTGCGCGACCTCCACTTCCAGGGCGCCGTGCCCGGCGTCTACGCGCTGATATCGCTCACGACGTGCCGGGGCCCGGTCCTGCTCGATCACATCACGAACACGCCGGGCTGCAGCAATGCGACCTCCTGCAATCCAGCGGTCTACGCGTGGCGATGCGCGCAGCTGGTCGTGCGCGACTGCACCTTGCGCGGCCCGGTCCAGGTCGGCACCAACCACGGGTTCCGCAGCGCGACGACGTTCGAGAACTGCTCGCTGACCGGGCACTCCATCCCGCAAGTGGCCTCGCCGACCCCGGCGCTGAGCATCTACGACGGCACGGTTCAGATCGTGTCGTCCGCGCTGACGGGGGGCGGTGGCGGCCCGAACCCGCTGTTCGGACCGGCGAACGAATCGGGCATCGTCGCCAACTACACTGCGGACCTGCGCGTGCTCGACTCGACGATCGCCAGCGGCACCGCGGCCACCTTCGGCGGCTGGGCTGTCGCGGCAACAGTCGGCCAGGCGGTGTTCCGCATCGATCCCGCGAGTGTGCTGACCGGCCTCGCCGGCCCGACGTCGGGCCTCACGCCGCAGGTCGGCGCGATGCCCCACCTGCTCGCCACGGGCGCGCCGCCGGGCGGGACGCTGACTGCGACGACCGCTACGGAAGACGGCGATCTCGTCGCGCTCGCGGTCGGCTTGCCCGGCCCCACGACGACCACCGTGCCCGGCATCAGCGATCCGTTCTGGTTCGGGATGAACACCTACTTCGCTCACACGATCGGCGTCCAGCAAAGCGGCACTCCGGTCTCCGGCGCGATCGCGGTTCCCAGCGCCACTGCCTTCGAGGGCGTCGAACTCGTCTGGCACGCCGTCTGCTACGGCGCCGCCACCGGCCTGCAGAACAGCAACCCCGCGATCAGCCTGATCCACTGATCGAGAGGCGCGTGATCGAGGAGCGCGGCGTTGACCGAGCGCCGTCGAAGCGCGGAACGACGCGCGCGCTGCCGCACCGTCGATCGCCCGCAAACCCTGACGAGAAGTGGGGTGGCTAACGGGACTCGAACCCGCGACCCCCAGAACCACAATCTGGTGCTCTAACCGACTGAGCTACAGCCACCGTGCGGGCCGCGGAGTGTGCCGCGCGTCAGCGCCGCCGTCAAGACGGCACGTGAGATCCTTGCCAGCGCGAACTTGCGCCCGCCGCGGTGAGTCGCTAGCTTCCCTCGCCCGATTCGGCCTCCGTAGCTCAGTCGGTAGAGCAGCGGATTCTTAATCCGCGGGTCGAAGGTTCGAGCCCTTCCG
>JAGQRB010000429.1 GCA_020425925.1 Planctomycetota bacterium | reverse complement strand
GGTCTCGTGCGAACACGCGACCGCCAGCGTGCCGGCACGCTACCGCACCGTGTTCGAGTCCCGGGCCGCGCGCGCGGCGCTGGCCTCGCACCGCGGCGTGGACTTCGGCGCCGTGCAGCTGGCCCGCCAGCTCGCGCGCGCGACCGGAGCCACCGTGCTCGCGGCGCGCGCGACCCGGCTGCTGGCCGACCCCAACCGTTCGCGCCACCATCCGCGGCTGTTCTCGGAGTGGTCGCGATCGCTGCCGCCGGCCGAGCGCGCGGCGATCCTCGCGCACTGGTGGCAACCTCACCGCGCGGCCGTCGAGGCCGCTGCGCGCGAGCTCACCGCGCGCGGCACCGTCGTGCACGTGTCGTCGCACTCCTTCACGCCGGTGTGGGACGGCGCCGACCGCGGCATCGACGTCGCGCTGCTCTACGACCCGGCGCGGCGCCGCGAACGCGCGTTCGCCGACCGCTGGCTCACCGCCATCCGCCGCGAGCGACCCGATCTGCGGCTGGCGCGCAACCGCCCCTACCGCGGCAACGCCGACGGCCTGACCACTTCCCTGCGCCGGGCTCTGCCGGCCGCTCGCTACCTCGGCCTCGAACTCGAGGTCTCGCAGCGCTTCCCGCTCGGCCCGCCCGCGCCGTGGACCGAGCTGCGCGCCGCGATCTGTCGGGCGTTCCTCGCCGCAGTCCCGTCGACGACGCGGTGACAGCCAGACAGCCGCGATCGGTTGCATGCAGATGCAGTCGGTACGCGGTACAAACCACAACCCAAACCGCGTGCCATCCTCGCGCGTGGCACGGCGATTGGGTTGTGGTTCGTACCGCGTACCCGCGAGATCTCAGTCGCCGACGGTGAGCCAGAGGCCGGACGAGAGCGATGCTCCGAACACCGGGCCACCGTCGAGCACGACCGCCTGGACGCCGAGGCTCAGACCGCGCAGCGCCGGATCGAATGGAATCGCCAGCGGCCGATCGGCGCGACCAACCGCGTCGAGTTGCACGAATGCGCTGGCGTCGAGCGACACCTGCTGGCTGCAACCGGGCGCCCAGCTCTGGTTGACGACGCTGAGACCGTAGACCAGCACTGCCGGCGCCGCCGGCTGGCCCTCGACGTGCACGAGCGGCGATTCGCCGATCGCAGGCCGATCGAACAACCGCAGATCGGGGCGCGTTCCGCAGCTCGAAGCAAACACCATGGCCCGCGCCGGGATCGCGGTGAAGAGCTGCAGGTCCAGTTCGCTGAACGCGATCACGCGCTGCCGGGCGGCATCGAACGCCACCGCGCCGATGTCGATGCCGTAGCTGTAGGACTGCGACTGGCCCCAGAACGTGCCGTCGAAGTACCAGACGCCGTCGTCGCGCGCGAACGCGACCTGCCCGACCGCGCTGTCGAACACCATCTGACCGCCTCCGACCGGCGGCGCGTTGGCCGGGAACACCTGTGTCCAGGTCTGACCGTCCCACTCCCAGGTGTCCTGCAGCGGCTGGTTGGCGGCATCGACCCCACCCTGCAGCACGGCGACCTGGCGCAGCGGATCGAACGCGATCCCGGCTTCGCTGCGCGCGATCGGCGCGACCGCGGGTTGCTTCTGCGTCCAGGTCGTGCCGTCGAAGCCCCAGGTGTCGCCGAGCGCGCCGAGCGGCCCGGTGCCGCCGAACAGCACGATCTCGTTGCCGATCGTCGTCGCCGCAGCGGACGAACGTGGCGACGGCCGCAGCGTCGGCTGCAGCTGCAGCCACGACTGCCCGTTCCACCGCCAGGTCTCGTCGAACCACGCGAAGAACGGCGACGCCAGGGCGTCCTGACCGCCGAACAGGATCATGTCGCCGCCGAGCGGGGCGAGCACGGGGCGCGTGCGCAGGCTCGGTCCGGCGACGTTGTGCTGCTGCCAGCTGCCGTTCCAGGTCCAGGTGTCGCCGTTCGGCTGGCCGCCGACCAGCAGGGTCTCGCCGCGCGCCGGGTCGTAGCCGAGCGCCGGTCGATAACGCAGTCCGGGGCCCGGCCGCGACCACACCGGAGTCCAGCCGTTGCCGCTCGCGCGCCAGACCTGGACCGCGGACGCGAGGTAGAGCGCGGTGCCGTCCTCGTACGGGAAGCCGCCGTAGTTCGGCAGCTGGCCGCGCTGGGTCCACGCCGCGCCGTCCCAGTCCCACGTGTCGTTGTAGAAGTTCGTGTCGAAGCCGCCGAGCAGCACGACGCGTTGTGCCGCCGGATCCCAGGCGAGGGCGGTCGAGCGCGGCGACGGCGACACCGGCGGCGTCCCTGCGAGCCACTGGCTGCCGTCCCACTCCCAGGTGTCGCCGAGGCTCTGGTAGTTGTCGTCCCGGCCGCCGAACAGCACGACGCGGTTGCGGGCACGGTCGGTCGCCAGGCCATGCGCGGTGCGCGCCGCCGGCCAGGTTCCGCTCGGCGACACCTGCACCCAGGTTTGGCCGACCCAGCGGTAGATCAGGTCGGTCGCCTGGCCGGTGTAGTAGTCCTGCCCGCCGAACGTGAACAGACCGCCGCCGGCGGGATCGACCGCGACGCCCGCGCCGTAGACCGCCGGCGCATTGTTGAACACGATCGGCTCCCAGCCGGCACCGTGCGTCGCCCAGGTGTCGATCGCACCGGTGGCGGCGCTGTGCCGCAGCACCGCGATCGCGCGATCGCTGACTTCGTCGTAGCCCATCAGCAGCGGCCCGCCGCCGTTGTAGATCGCCGCGGTCTCGAGCCCGTCGGGCACGTGGCGCCGCCAGGCAGCGCCATCGAAGCTGAACGTCGCGTTCGGCCGCCAGCCCTGAACGACGAAGCGCCCACCGGCGCGGTCGTAGACGGTACCGGTCCAGGCCGACGGCGGGCCGCTGTCGAGCGAGACCCATTGCTGGGCCTCGGCCGCGGCAGCGGTCGAGAGGAGGGCAACGAGCGTGCGGAACGGCGTCATGGGTCAGGTCGGAGCAACTCGCATACCGAGCCGTCGCGCTCGCGTACAGCGCCCCGGACGGGCAACGAGCGCGGGCGCGCGTTACCCTGTCGAAACGGTATCACGGTGAACCCGACCCCGATCCGCCGCCTCGGCATCCCGTTCGTCGCGGCCCTCGCGGCCGCGCTCCCGGCCCAGACCCTGACCGTCCCGACCGCGGTATCGGGGCAACCGCTCGCGCTGACGGCGACCGGGGTCACGCCCGGCGCCTGGCTGGCGTGGCTCGCCTCGGTCGCGGGCCCGGGCCAGGGCCCGTGCTCGCCGGCGCACGGTCTCTGCCTCGATCTGCTCGACCCGATCGCGCTGACGATCACACCGAGCGATCCGGGCGGCAACGCGGCGCTCCTGCTGTCGATGCCGACGACCACCGTCACGTTCGGACTCTGGTTCCAGGGCGTCGAGTTCGCCACCACCGTGCCGCTGCCGAAGACCAACGCCGCCGCCACCACGCTCGAGCCGTTGGCGTTCTTCGACGACGAGTTCGCGGGGACGGCACTCGCTGCGCAGTGGACCGTGCTGCACCCGCAGCTCGCCGCGATCCAGGTCGGCGGCGGCACGCTCGACATCGTGCCGAGCGCAGCGCAGCTGCCGAACATGTGGTTCCAACACGGCGAGGGCCCGCTGGTCTGGCGGCTGGTACACGGCGATTTCACCGCGACCGCACGGCTCACCGTCGACGATCCCGCCAGCCCGGGCAACCCGCCGCCACCCGGCTATCGCCTCGCCGGCCTGATGGCGCGGGCGCCGGGTTCGACCGCCGCCGACCAGGACTACGTGCACGTCGCGCTCGGCAGCGCGACGGCCGCGCAGCCGATCGTCGCCGAGGACAAGTCGACGACCGACTCGGTCAGCGACTGGCGGGCGTGGCCGGTGGCCGCGAACTCGGGCGAGATCCGGATCGTGCGCAGCGGGCGTTGGTTCTCGCTCGAGTACCGCGTCGATGCGCAGCAGAGCTGGGCGGTGCTGCGCGCGCACGACCGACCCGATCTGCCGGCGACGCTGCAGGTCGGCCTGATGGCCTATTCGAACACCGCGCCGCCACAGCTGCGCGGACGCTTCGACTGGATCCGGTTCGAGTAGGCGCGCGCCCCTCAGCCCGGCGCGCGGGTCGAGAGCTTCAGCGTCCAGTCGCCGAGCACGCTCCAGAAGTACGACCGCTTGCGCCCGATGTCGCCGCCGACCGCCCCCCAGCTCGGGGCTTCGGACTCGATCTCGAAGTAGCGCGCCCACGCCGCCCCGAACGTCGCGCCCGCCCCGAGCGCCGCCGCGAAGCCGCGCGGCTCGTCGTAGAACACCTTGGCGCGCCCGACCAGCGCGAGCCCGTTGGCGAAGAAGAGCAGCGCTTCGGCACCCTGGCGTCGGCCGTACGCGGGATCGTCGTACGCGCGGCTCAATGCGCCCGGCGGCGAGATGCCGTGGCAGCCGGTGTGGACCCAGAAGCT
>JAGQRB010000428.1 GCA_020425925.1 Planctomycetota bacterium | reverse complement strand
TCGCCGACCGTTCGGCGTCGGCGCGCAGCTCCGGATCGGCGATCGCGGTCGCGTCCGGATTGAGCTCGTCGAGCGCGACGTTGGCGGGCAGTGCGACGAACGGCGTGAGATCGGGCGTCTCGGTGAAGCAGTCGAACATCGGCTCGGCGCTGGCATCGAACACGTTCATCGGCGGGATGCCGAGGATCTGCTCGATCGTCCGAAGCACGCTCGTCGTGTTGTACTGGGTCGAGATCGTGACGCCGCGCCGCGCGAACGGACTCGCCACGAAGCAGGTCGTGCGGTAGCCGCTGACATGATCCCAGCCGGCCTGGGGATCGTCCTCGATGCCGAAGATCGCCATCTCAGGCCAGAATCGCGAATGTGACAGCGCCTCGACGATGCGACCGAACGCGAGGTCGCCGTCGGCGACGCAGGCGGCCGGCGTCGGGCAGCCGGCACTGGTGCCGCTGGTGTGGTCGTTGGGCAGGCAGATCAGGGTGAGCTGCGGGAACCTGCCCTCGCGCTCGAAACGAGCCAGCTCGCGGATCACGAAGTCGGCGCGGTACTGGTCGGGCACCGACATGTTCCAGCCGACGTATTCCCGTGGGGTGTAGGGCTCGAGCGAACGCACGCTCGCCTCGCAGCCGAAGACCACGTCGTCGGCGACGCCCTGCCAGGTGCGATAGCAGTCCATGAATCCGGGCTCACCGACCCGGGCCGGATCGCGCCAGCGGACCTTCGGCCCGCAGAACTCGCCGTAGTTGCGCAGGGTGACGCCGCGCGCGATCGCGTGGTCCCAGAGAAACCCCGCCGGCGAATACGACAGCGCGTCGACGTCACCGTCGCCCATGCCGTCGGGGTAGCTGCGCGGCCAGCCGGCGAAGCTCTTCTCCAGGTAGTCGCTGGCGAACGCGGCCGTGCTCCACTGGTGGCCGTCGGCCGACAGGATGCCGGCGCAGTAGGTGTTGTCGAGCAACACGAACGTGCGCGCCAGCGCGTGCTGGTTCGGCGTGATGCGTTCGCCGAAGATGCAGAGTTCGGGGTCGCCGTTGCCGCCCGCGAGATCGCCGAGCACCTGGTCGTAGGTGCGGTTCTCCTTGATCACGTAGACGACGTGCGCGATACGGCTCGGCTCGCCGATGCGCTCGGGGATGACGCGCGGCGGCCGGCCGGACCGCGCCGGCAGCAGCGCGTGCTCGATCGCACGGCGACGCAGGTTGCGTTCGACCTGCGCCGAGAGCTCCGCGAGCCGGTCGTCGCCCGGAATCGCGAACAGCGACAGCGAGCCGTGGTACTGGTGTGAGTTGAACTCGGGGACGCCGTCCGATTCGCGCGCGCGGCCGAACCCGAGCCCCTTCACGTTGGTGACGGCGAGACGTTCGCCGCTGGCGTCGAGCAGCAGTGCCGACGGATACCAGCCGACCGGTACCAGCCCGAGGAGCTCGGCGTCGTCGAGGTCGAAGATCGCGATCGCGTTCATCGTGCCGTTGGCGACGAACAGCCGCTCGCCGTCGCGCGAGAAGCACAGCGCGTTCGGCGAGCCCTGCAGCAGGTCGTTCGGCCGCTTGCGGGTGTGGAGGGTGCGCCGGAGCCGGCCGTCGCGGTCGAGCAGCGAGACGGTGTCGCTGCCGGCGTTGGCGCAGGCGACGACGGCACCATCGGGCGCGACGGCCAGATCGCACGGGTGCAGGCCGGTCAAGGTCTCCCCGACGAGCCGGCCGGTGGTGAGATCCAGCACGCTCACCGAACCCTCGCTCGCGATGTCGCGAACCGGATCGACGCGCACCGTGGTGCCGCGACCGGCCGGACCGACGAGATCGTCGGGGCCGGGCCGCCGGCCGCCCTGGTTGCTGACGAACGCCCGATCCCCGACCAGCACGACGTCGAACGGCGCGACACCGACCGGAAAGGTGCGCAGCACCTCGCCCGTCGCGGCATCGAACTCGTGAAGGCGGTTGCTGAGATTGGCGGCGACATAGAGCCGGCTGCCGTCCGGCGACAGCGCGAGACCGCTCGGGATCTCGGCCTCGCGATCCGGTGCGCCGGCCGGCGGCAGCGACAGCGTGTGCGACGGCTGTACCGTGCCGTCGGCAGCGACGGCGAAGACCTTGATCGAGCCGCGCACGTTGCTGAGAAAGACGGTGCGGCCATCGGGCGACACCACGAGGCCGGTGTAGCTGAGCTGGCCGCGGGTATCGGGCTGGAGCTCGTTGCCGGTCGATCCCGTCGCCGGCGCCGACTGCCGCTCGTTCGGCAGCGCCACGCGCTGTCGGATCGCGCCGGTCGCGGCGTCGAGCACGAGTAGCTCGCTGGTCTTGCCCGAGACGTAGAGCTGGCGACCATCCGCCGACGGGGCGATCGCCTGCGGCCGCAGGCCGGGCAGGTCGACGAAGGTGCCGAACGGCGTCAAGGTCTGGTTGACCGGAGTCACCTGCGAATCCGCGCGGCGACCGACCGGCCCGGTCGGCACCGGCGGCCGCGCGAGGTCAGCCGAACTGCAGGCGGCGAGGAGCAGCAGCGAGACGAGCGGGGAGCGACACATCCGCCGCATCGTCGCCGTCCGCCGCGCGACGCGCTACTCCGCATCGCGCTCGTGATGCGCCACAGGCTCGCCGTCCTCTTCGGCGGTCGGCGCGGCTGCCGCTGCGACCTTGCCCTCCGCCCCCATCAGCTTGCCGAAGAACTCCGGCATCTCGACCCCGCCGACGTCCTTCATCATGTGGAGCATCGGCGGCAGCGAGCGCCCGAGGTTCTGCAGGAAGCCCGAGGTCGCTTTGCCGTTCTGACCGTCCCAGACGACGATCTTGTCGAAGCGGATGTTCGCGATCGCCTTCGCCGCGGTCTCGGACAGCTTGTCCATGTGCTCGAGCATCAGCAGCTGGAACGCCTGCTGCGCGCCGCCGCAGCCCTCGACGATGCGCTGCAGACCCTCGGCCTTCTTGGCGAGGATCTCGTACTCACCGCGGGCCTGGGCTTCGAGCCGGGCGAAGACGGCCGCCGCCTCACCCTGCGCGATGATCTCCGCCTGCTGCGCGCGCGCTTCGGCGTCGACGATGTCCTTGGCCTTGGTCGCCTTCGCGACGGCCTCGAGCTCGGCGCGCTTCTCGTGCTCGAGCTTGTTCGCCAGCGCCTGCGCCGCGCGCGCCTGGGCCTGGTACTGGGCCTCGAGCACCGCGGCCTCCGACTCGCGCTTCCTGGTCTCGCCGAGCTGGTAGGCCTCGGCTTCCTTGACCTGCAGCGTCGCGTTCGCATTGGCGATCTCGGCCTTCGACTGGTTCTCGCCGACGACGGCCTGGGCATTGGCGTTCGCGACCGCGACGCGCATCTCGCGTTCGCGGTCCTTGACCTTGGCCTCCTGCTCGAATGCCGCCGTCTGCTGCCCGATGACGGTGTCGCGGGTCAGCGCCGCGACGGTGACCTCGCGGTCGCGAACGGCCTGCTTGGTGCCGATGTCGCGGTCCTTCTCGGCGACGGCGACCTCGATCGCCTGCACTCGGTTGGCGTCGGCAACGCCGATCGCGCCCTTCTTCTGCTGATCCGCGACGTCGATCTCGGCCTGCTGGATCGCCTGCGACGCGGCCTTGCGGCCGATCGCCTCGATGTAGCCGGACTCGTCGGTGATGTCCGTGATGTTCACGTTGATCAGCACGAGGCCGATCTTCATCAGCTCGCCTTCGAGCGAGGTCTGGATGTTCTCGAGGAACTTGTCACGGTCGCGGTTGATCTCCTCGATGCCCATCGACGCGATCACCTGGCGCAGCTGGCCGAAGATGATGTCCTCGGCCTGCTTCATGATGTCCTGGGTCTTGAGGCCGAGCAGGCGGATCGCCGCGTTCTGCATCACGTGTTCCTCGGTCCCGATCGCGACCGTGAACACGCTCGGCACGTTGACACGGATGTTCTCGATCGACAGCGCGCCGCGCAGCGGCACCTCGATCTGGATCGGGTCGAGGTTGAGGAAGTCGTACGACTGGATCAGCGGGATCACGAACGCGCCGCCGCCGTGCAGACAGCGCGACGACGTGCCCGAGGTGACCCTGCCGTAGATCACGAGGATCTTGTTGCTCGGGCAGCGCTTGTACTGCTTCGCGAGCATCAGGAAGAAGACCAGGCCAAACAGGATGACGGCCGCGACGATGAGTCCGGTCCAGCCACCGACGTTCTCGAGCAGTCCTTGTAGCAGCATGTTGTCCTTGCGGTCAGAGGGTTGAGACTTCGTAGGTGTCGGGCGCCGACATGCCGTCGATGGTCACCTCGGCACCCGTTGGAATCGCGACCCCGCGCGTCACGGCCTTCTGGCTCTTCATGCGGCCGCCGACGACGACGAGGACCTTGCCGGCCCCCGAGTGGTTCGCCGGGATACGCAGGTCGACCTTCGCGGTCTTGCCGATCGCAGACTGCAGATCGAGGTTGCCCTTCGATTGCAGCGACATCATCAGGCTCATCAGGTAGCCGACCATGAAGAACGCGAACAGGCCGGCACCGAACGCCGCGAGCAGCGTCGCCGAACGATCGACGTCGTTCTGCAGGCAGGCCATTCCGGTCAGTCCGAAGAACGTGACGAACGCCACGACCGTCTTGAACGACAGCTGGACCACGACCGCGGACGCATCCGGATGACCTACGTCGCCGTGGGTGACGTCGACATCGGGCGACGCGTCGACGTCGAGCCCGGAGTGTCCGCCGGCGAGCAGCATCAGCAGCACCTGCAGAACCAGGAAAGCACCGCCGATCACGGCGCAGTAGAAGTAGACGTGTTCCATCCTTGACCCGGTGAACGCGAAGTTGCGGGACCATAACGTGGCCGGTCGAACTTCCCGACTGCCGCCGGATCGCCGAAGGTCCACGCCGGATCTCGCGCCGGGGTGGCCGAAGGTCGCAATCGCGCTGCCGGCGAACGGACTTCCGGAATAGATGGAACCGGTCGACGTAGGTCGGCGGTTCGGCGCCCTGTCGCGCGCCGCAGCTGCCGGCGCGCCGTCTCAGCGCGCGCGCAGCACCTGGTCGAACGACAGCGCGCCGGTGACGACGTCGAGGTCACCATCGAGGTCGAGGTCGGCGACATCGAGCGCGCGCAGGTCGGCGAGGCCGGCATCGAGGTGGTCGATCTGCTCGAAGGTCTCGTCGGCGCGCTGGCGCAGCTCGAGCAGGCCCTGGCCATTGGCGCCGACGAGCAGGTCGACGCGACCGTCGCCGTCGAGATCGCCGATCGCGAGTGCGGTCGCGTCGGTCGGCACCGCGGTGTCGTGCACGTTGCGAGCCAGCGTGTCGAAGCCGGTGCGCTGCCCGGCGTAGCGTTGCACGGTCGAGTTGCCGAGCGCGGATTGCCTACCGATCAGGAGATCGACGAAGCCGTCACCGTCGAGATCGCCGAGCGCCGCCGAGCGCGCGGGCTGCTGCGACGTCAGGGTCCGGAACACCGACATCACGCCACCGGAGTTGCGCAGCACGAAGCCGGACTGGGCCAGACCATCGTCGCCGTTGACGACGATCAGATCCGGATCGCCCTCGCCGTCGATGTCATGGGCCAGCAGCGCGAACGTGCGCTCGTTGCCGGCCGAGGTCGCGAACGTCGTCGTCGAGACGTCGACCAACGTGACGACGCCACCGCTCAGCTGGTTCTCGAACGCGGAGTTCGGACCGTCGCGACCGACGACGATGTCGAGATCGAAGTCCGAGTCGAGGTCGAGCAGACCGAGCGCGAGCGTGTCGTTGCCGGCGAAGCTCGACGACGGCGTGAACCCGGCGGCGCCGTCATTCAGGAACACCTGGGTGCTGACGGTGAAGGCGACGACGAGATCGAGGTCGCCGTCGCGATCGAGGTCGCCCAGCGCGAGCGCCCGGGTCGGCGCGCCGAACGTGCTCGCCAGCGCGAAGCCGCCATCGGCCTGCGCGAGCCAGACCTCGACACCGTTCGTGCTCGCGGCCAGCCGGTCGCGACGACCATCGCCGTCGAGGTCGCCGAAGACCTGGGCGGTCGTGCCGGCGTCGCCGAGCATCGCCTGCATCACGAGGCTGGTGGCACCGAAGCTGCCGGCGCGGCTGGCTGCCAGGAGCCGCGAGGTCGTGCCCGAAGTGATCGCCAGGTCGGCATCGCCGTCGCCGTCGAAGTCACCCGCCGCGAGCCCTCGCAGGTCGGCGCGATCGACGCGCGCGGTCGGGACGAAGCTGCCGCTGCGGTCGTTCTGCAGCAGCTCGATGCCATCGGCCCGCCGCACGACCAGATCCTCGAAGCCGTCACCGTCGCGATCGTCGGCGATCACGCCGGCAGCCGCATCGGCGACCGGGACCAGCTCGAACGTGAAGGCGGCCGTCTGCCGCAGCAGCAGCACGCCGGTCGCGGTCGCGACCACCGCGTCGAGACGGCCGTCGCGGTCGAAATCCGCCACGTCGAGGGCCGCGACGCCGTCGAGCTGCGCGTCGTTGACGACGGCCACCGGCGCCAGCGTGCCGTCCTCGTTGCGCAACACCCGCAACTGCTGGTTGGCCAGCGCAACCAGCAGGTCCGGCGCGCCGTCGCCGTCGAGATCGCCGGACGCCAGCGCGCTGACCGGTGCGCCGACCGGCAGCGTCTGACCGAGCTGGTAGGTATTGCCGAGGTTGCGTTGGTGCTCGAACACGCGAAGCTCGGTGACGCCGCCCGCGATCAGCTCGGGGAACCCGTCGCGGTCGACGTCGACGGCGGTGATCGCCCGGACTCCCGGCGCCGCCAGCGGTGTCTGGGCCTGCAGCGCGCTCGCGTTGTTGAACACCTGCACGGTGTCACCGACGGCGATCACGACCTCGTCGCGCGTGAAGTGGTTCAGGTCGGCGGCGAGCATCGCCAGCACGGGCCCGGTGTTGACGCGATCGACCTCGGTGAAGCCGAACGCGCCGTCGCCGGCCAACGCCACCAGGTCGGTGCCGTCCTGCACGAAGAGGTCGACCCGGGTCTCGGGATCCGAATCGGCGTTGCCGCAGGCGACATAGTCGGCGCTGGTGAAGAACGCGGCGACGTCGACCGGCGCCGGCGCGAGGTCGATCGGCGCGCCCGGCACCGCGCCGGCACCGGTGGTCGCATTCCGGATCGCCGCGGTCGCCCGGACGTCGAGGCCGCTCGGGGCGTTGTCGTCGACGGTGGTCGCCGCGAAGGCGCCGCGGGTGCGCAGCCGGGCGCCGGCGCCGAGCGCGATCGTCACTTCGCGGGCAGATGGCCCGGCGGTCACGCTGGCGTTGGTACCGAGGCTGTCGCCGAGGACCGGCAACACGAAGTCGGCAGCGCTCGCACCGTCGACCTCGACCTCGGTCGAGAACGGCACGATCAGCTGGTCGCCCGCGGACAGCGTGCCGTCGCGGTCGAGGTCGAGCAGGCGAGCCATGCCGGTGACGACCGGCGCGCCGACCGGCTGGGGCGTCGCATCGGCGGTGCCGCCGCCACCGCTGCAGGCGGCGGCGATCAGCGGTGCGGCCAGCCACAGGGATCGGCGCAGCGGGAAGAGCGGGGCGGGGGATGCGGGCGAGTTCGGGATACGGTGCAACATGAGTCGGGATCTCCAGTGGCAGCCGGTGGCTGCTGCCAGGGACAGCGACCCGACTCGACCCGCGTTACACCCCGTTCTCCGGCTTCGTCTCCGCCTGCCCGAGCAGCCGACCGAGTCGCGCCAACGCGCGGTGCAGCAGCACGCGGCTGGCGCCCGCGGAACGGCCGGTCTGACGGCCGATCTGCTCGTGGTCGAGCCCGAGGATGCGGTGCAGCGTGATCACTTCGCGGTGCTCTTCGGGCATCTGATCGAACGCCGCGGCGAGCCGTTCGACCTCCTCGCGGCCGATCGCGACCCGACTCGGGCTCAGCAGCGAGGCGTAGCCCGAACAGTCGCCGGGATCGGTCTGCGCCGGTCGCTGGCGCGCAGCGTCGCGCTTCTCGGCCGCGTAGTAGCGGCCCTTGTCGCGCACCTTGTGCAGCGCCGTCAGGAACAGCCAGCTCTTGAAGGCGTGCTCGCCGCGGTAGTCGAAACCGGCCGCGTGCTCCAGCACCTCGCGGCAAACCGACTGCACGAGATCGTCCGGCGTCTCCTGCTGCAGCAACCGCGGCCCGGTGCGCAACCGCAGGAACGCCCGCAGCTCCGGCAGGAATCGCGCCAGCAACGCCTCGATGGCGACGCGGTCACCTCGGCTGGCGGACTGCACCAGCAGTACTTCGGCGGGATCGACGGGTTGCATACGGCCTATCGCGCGGCGCCACCGCGCCACACGTCTACTTCACTGTAGACCGTGGCAGTCACCACGGCATCGCCGACGGCGGCGGCGAAGTTCAGCAGATTGCCGGCCGGCAGCGCCAGCAGCTCGGTGCCATCGGCGGCATCGATCACGTGCAGGGCACGATCGGAACCGCCGGTGAGCAGTCGCCGGCGATCTGCCGTGACGCAGAGCGCGCGCAGCTCGTCGGGACGGCCGGAGTGGTCCCAGGCCGCGCGGCCCTCGGCCAGCGACCAGGCCAGGAGCCGCCCGGTGCCGGCCAACGCCACAGTGTCGTCGTCGAGGCGCGCCGCTGCATTCCACGCCGTCTCGCCACGCAGCAGCTCGCGGGTCCGGTCGGGGTCCTGCCACAGCAGCGCGAGCCCGTCGCGACCGGCGCTGAGCAGACCGCCGGCCGTCGGCAGCAGCGCCGTCACCGCTTCGCCGTGCGCCGGGCGCACCACCGGCGCCGTGCCGGCCGGGGCGGCCGCGGGCCACCAGCACAGCCCACCGTCCTCGAGCCCGGCGACCAGCCAGTCGGAGCCGAACCACGCCAGCGACCGCAGCGGTCCGCTGGCGGCACCGAGCTCGATGTCACCGCGATGCACCTCGGCCCCGCGCGCGAACGCGATCCGGCCGTCGGCGGCGACGGCGATGCGTTCGATGCCGGCACCGTCGGCGACCAGCGAGGCGATCGGCGCACCGCCGGGCAGCGACCACGCGCGCGCGCCGTGCTGCTGATCGAGCACCGTGAAACCGGCTTCGTCGGGATGCAGTGCGACCGCGTGGAGGGTGCGTCCGGGCTCGCCGACGCGCGAGCGCGCCGGCGTCGCGTCGGGGTGCCACAGCCGCGCGGTCTGATCCCAGCCGGCGGTGGCCACCGTCCCGTCGTCGGCCACCGCGACGCCGTAGACCGCGCCGCGATGGCCGAGGCGGCGCTGCACCTCGACACCGCGGGCGATGTCGAAACGCCGCAGCGTGCCGTCGTTGCTCGCGGTCCAGATCGTGCGACCGGCAGGGTCGAACGCGGCGTCGTGCACCTCGCCGTCGTGGCCCGCGAACACCGTGTGGATCGCACCGTCGCTCGTCCGCCACAGTCGCGCCGTGCGATCCTGGCTGGCCGACAGCAGCAGGTCACCCGCCGGCGCGAACGCGAGTCCGAACACCAGGCCGCGGTGACCCGACAGCCGTTGCTCGACGGCGCCGCGCTGGTCCAGCAGCAGCACGTCGGTGTCGCAGGCGGCGGCAAGCTGCTGGCCGTCCGGCCGCAGCGCGAGCGCGAACGGCCCGCCGCGCTGCACCGGCAGCCGGAACGAATCGGCACGAGCGCCGCGTTCGAGATCGAGCCAGAGCACGGCGCCACCCGCGCTGCCGGCACACCCGCGGCTGCCGTCGGCGGCGATCGCCACCGCGAACACGGCGCGCTGGTGCGGCGGCGGCGGCTCGTCGTAGAGCTCGCCGAGATCGAACTCCGCGCGCAGCGAACCGTCGTGCCCGTCCCACAGCCGCGCCCTGTGGTCGAGGTGACCGGTGAGGACGTGCCGCCCATCGCCGCTGACCGCGAGCGTGAGGATCGCCGCGCCGTTCGGCACGCCGAAGCTCCGCACCTCGCTGCCATCGGGCAGCGACCAGACGTGCACCGTGCCGCTGGCGCCGGCGCCGAACAGGCCCGGCGGCGCGAAGGCGACCCGGCGCAGGAAGCCGGCCTCTACCGCGAGTGCCGCAAAGCTCTGATCGACCTGACGGTCGAGGTGACCCCACTCCCAGCCGCGCAGCTCCTCGGGGCAGCGATCGAGGTTGTCGCGGGCGGCCGCGGCCTGGCCGAGCTGCAGCGCCAGGAACGCGGCCTGCACCGACGAGCGGTAGCTGCGCAGTCGATCGAGGCCGCGCAGCCGCTCGGCCTCGCGCTGCGCCGCGATCGCCGCGTCGCGTTGACGCGCGAGCCCGAGAGAGTAGATCGTCGGCGCCCCGAGCAGCCCGAGCAGCAGTGCGACGAGCACCGTCGCGCGCGCCGGGTTGCGCTGCGCCAGCCGCCACAGCCGCCGGCCCGGCCCCGGCGGTCGCGCCGCGATCGGCCGCCGTTCGAGCACGCGCGAGAGATCGGCGGCGAACGACGCCATGTCGGGGTAGCGACGACCCGGCTCCGGGTCCATCGCCACGGCACACACCGCCGCGGCCTCCCAGCTCAGCGCACGGTTCTGACGCCGGGCCGGCGCTGCATCGCCGGCGAGGATCCGGCGGCGGATCTCCTCCTCGTTGCCCTCGTCGCCGACGAACGGCGACCGCAGCGTCAGCAGCTCGTAGAGCGTCACGCCGAGCGCGTACACGTCGCTGCGTTCGTCGATGGCGTCGAGGTCACCGCGCACCTGCTCCGGCGCCATGTACGGGAGCGAGCCGAGCGCCGCGCCGGTCCGCGTCAACTCGCCACTGCCCGTGGCGCGCGCCAGGCCGAAGTCGAACAGGCGGGCTCTCCCGGTGGCATCGAGCGCGACGTTCGAGGGCTTGACGTCGCGGTGCAGCACGCCGCGCGCGTGCGCGTGTGCCAGTGCCTCGGCGAGCTGCTGCGCCAACGCGATGCACGCCTGCTCCCAGCTCGGCGGCACGACCGGCGCAACCTGCGACGACGAACCCGGTGGCGCGGCTTCCGCCAACGCGCGCTGCAGCACCGCGCCGCTCAGCGTCTCGGGTGCCCGCAGCCCACCGTCGCCAGCGCGCACCCGGCGGAGCAGGGCTGCAAGGGTCGGCCCCTGCACCAGCTCCATGGCGAACCACGGCACGCCGTGATCCTCGCCGCACTGGTACACCGGCACGATGCCCGGGTGTGACAACCGCGCGACCGCTTCGACCTCGCGCCGAAAGCGCTCGCGGCCGTGCTCGGTCAGCAGCAGATCCGCCCGCACCAGCTTGATCGCAACCGAACGCCCCAGCACCTCGTCGCGGGCGGCGTAGACCGCGCCCATGCCACCCTGGCCGAGGCGTTCGCCGAGCGTGTAGGGCCCGAGTTGCTCCGGCACCGCGAGCGGCATCGACGACGCCGCGGACGCCGCCGACTCCGAGACCTCGGCGAGAATCCGCCGCACGTGCGGCGCCAGCGCCGGCTGCTGCGTCAGCAATCGCTCGATGTCCTGCTCGCCGGCGTACACATCGCCGAGCTCGGCCGCCGCCGCGCGGCGCTCGAGGCACTCGAACGCCAGCTCCTCGATCGCATCCCAGTCGATCGTCGGATCGGTCATTCGCGGTTCGCCGTGACTGTCGACACGGCGAGCACGATAGCGACTGGGTCGCGACGTTGGTCGCGGAACATCAGGACCGTCGAGCCGCCATCGCCGTGTCATGCCGAGACGCCAACGTGAGTGGCGTGCAACGAGAATCCCGAGGTCGCCACGAGGGCCGAGTAGCTCGTGACAACTCGCGCGCGGCGTCGCCTTGCCCGCGACCGGTTCGTTTCCGGCTCGCGCGAGCTGCGCGAACCGCGACTTCCATTTCCGACCTCACCGAGTTCCTCCGATGCAGCACAGCCTTCGCACGCCACGACGATCCGTCCGCAGCGTGGCTTCTCTCCTCGCATTCGCCGCGGTCCACGCCGCGGCGCCTCTCCTGCTCCCGACCACGCTGTCCTTGCTGCCGTCCGCAGCAATCGCGCAGCAGAATCCCAGCCCGCTGTTCGTGCAGGGCCCGGCATTGCCGGTCCCGAACGCGAGCCCACAGGGCATCGTACCCGACCGCAATGCCGAATGGCTCGAGGTCGATTCCAACCTGGCCGTCGCGGTCCACACCGGCGAACTCTGGCATCGCTCGACCGACGTGAACATCCCGGCGCGCGGGATGGCACTGGAAGTCCGTCGCGTCTACCGCTCACAGATCGCCTACGGCGGCCCGTTCGGCTGGAACGGCTCGCACAACTGGGACCAGCGCGTCATGTTCGACGGTTCGAACCTGACCCACCTGGACGGTGAACGGCTCGTCGTCGACACGTACACCCCGATCGCGGGCGGGCTCTGGGCCTGCCAGACGCCCGGGCTCTACCGCAAGGCGCGGTTCGACGGTGCGCGCTGGCAGATCCGCGACCGCGACGGGTCGATTCGCGAGTTCCTCGCACTCGACGGTTCACCCGGCGAGGGGCGGATCGAGTCCTACACCGACCCGTTCGGCAACGCGATCACGTGCTCCTACACCGCCGCCGGCCGACTCGCCACGCTCCACGACACCGTCGGACGCGCGCTCACCTTCGCCTACAACGTCCACGGCGTGATCTCGTCGATCACGGATTTCGGCGGCAGGCAGACGGTCTACGGCTACACCGGCTCCGACCTGACGTCGGTCCGCACGCCGGTCGTCGTCGGCACGCCGGTCGGCCCCAACGGCAACAACAACGACTTCCCGAACGGTCGCGAGACGTTGTTCGACTACAACAACTCGCACAACCTGCGCAAGGTCAAGTACCCGCGCGAGGTCGCCGCCAACGGTGCCTGGAACGTGACGTTCACGCACAACGGCGACGCGGTGCGGACCGCGACCACGGCTGGCGCGACGCTGCAGCTCGACTTCGTTTCGAGTTCGTATCCGGGCGCGATCGGCCGCACCACGCTCACGGACCTGCGCGGCTTCGTGACGCACTACGACTGCTCGGCCGCCGGACAGGTGCTGGCGATGGAGCAGGTGACCGCCGGACTGCACGCCAACGATCCGGCGAGCTTCCTGACCACCAACGTGCACAACGCTCACGGCGAACGCACCCTCGTCACGCGGCCGAGCGGCGAAGCGCTCTACTACTTCTTCGACGATCAGAATGTCGATCTGTTCCAGCACGGCACGGTGATCGATCACGTGATCGTCCCGGCGTCGGGTGCACCGGGTCAGCAGAATCCGTTCGGCAAGACACCGATCGTGGATCCGGTCTATCAACAGCTGCTGACGTCCTCGGAGACCGGCGACAAGAAGTACCTCGACTATCAGGAGGCGACCCCGGCGCAGAACGGACTGCAGACGTTGCTCGACGACTGGGACATCAACACCGGCTCGTTGGATCTCAGCGGGCTCGGCGACCTCAACGGTGACGGCATCGTGAATCAGATCGGCGGCAACGTCGTTCGACACGACTCGCGCCAGATCACGATCGGCGTAGCCACGCCGGTGACGATCATCCGTTGCTCGACCTACGACGCGTTCGGGCGCCTGCTCACCACGACCTCGGGCGAAGGCAGTCTGAGGGTGCTAGAGTACGGGCCGGACACGGCGGGTGGCCTGCTCGCGTCCTACATCGACGACGCCAACCCCGAGGCCCACGCCCCCAACGCCGGCACCGCGTTCTGGAACAAGCCGCCGACGGTCGAATACGTCGAGGCCGAGACGACGCTCGCGCGTGACCAGTTCGGCTACGTCATCGCCAAGACCGACGCGCGCGGGGTCCGGCGCGACTACGTCCGCAACGTGCTCGGCGAGATCCTCGTGTCGATCGAAGGCGCCGGGGTCGACGCCTCCCGCCTCGACCCACGGCTCGCTGCGCTGCAGACGGCCGGCTACGGCCACCTCGTCGCCCCCGGCTACGAGGTCTGGCACCGCTACGACGCCAACGGCAATCGTGTGCGGTCGGACGTCGAGAACGTCGGTTCGGGCATGGGCGACGCCTGGATCACGACGACGCGCACGTTCGACGCCTGGGGCCGCCTCGAGCGCGTCACCCGCGAGGTCGAGCCGGGCAAGCTGCTGTCGTGGTCGCTGGCCCACGACGCCAACGGTCGGCAGACGCGCGTCACTCGCCCGAAGGGTGACTTCGACACCTGGAGCTACGACGAGCGCGGCCTCGCGCTCGACTACGTCGCCGGGGCGGCCGATCCGGCGACCGCGTCGCAGATCAGCTACACCTACGACCTCAACTCCAACCTGATCGAGGTCACCGGTCCGGACGATCTCGACGGCAACGGCAAGATCGACAAGTACCTCCAGGTCTTCGACGGCCGCGACCGACTGCTGAGCCAGATCGATCCCGTCGGCACGGAGGTCCGCCAGACCTACGACAACTACGACACCAGCCTCGGGTACCAGGTGCTCGGCACCTCGTCAGGTCCCAGCCCGACGGACAACGACACGACCGGGAACGTCAGCCTCGGCGAGGCGACGCAGCTGCTCGACGAGATGGACCGCGTCGTCCAGGAACGCCGGCGCCTCTTCCTGCCGGCGGGGCAGGGTGGCTCGCTGCCGTTCACCGTCGGCAACGTCTGGCTCGAGACCTCCTTCGAATACGACCGCGACAACCTGCCGATCGTGGTCACGGATCCCGAAGGTCGGATC
>JAGQRB010000041.1 GCA_020425925.1 Planctomycetota bacterium | reverse complement strand
TGGCGCTCCGACTGCACGGCCGCCGGCACCTGCCCGATCCTCGACAGGCAGGTGTTCGGGATCTTCCGGGCCGGCGATGGCCATGTCTGGTTCGCGGGCCAGGACGCCGGCGGCGTGGAGCTCTGGAGCACGGACGGCACCGCAGCCGGCACCGGCTTGTTCGCCGAGCTCCATCCGGGCGAGGTCTCGAGCCAGCCCGCCGACTTCGCGGCGTCGACCGGCAGGTTGCTGTTCGCGGCCGCGCACCCGGCGCTCGGGCGCGAGCCGTGGGTCCTTCCGCTCGGTGCCACCGCCCAGCCGGTCGGTCACGCCTGCGTCGCATCGCACCGCCTGCCGCGACTCGAGGGTGATCCACCCGTGCTCGGCACGACGTTCGGGCTGCGAGTCCGCCAGGGACCGACGCTGGGTTTCGGCGTGATGCTCGCCAGCCTGCACACGACGTCGTCCTTCCGGCTGCCCGGCGGCCGCTGTGATCTGTTCCTCGATCCCGGCTTCGTCGTGCTGGCTATCGCGGGACTCAACGGCGGCGGCTTCGACGTGCCGTGGACGCTGCCCGCCGACCCCGCCTTCGCCGGACTGCCGCTGCGCGCGCAGTCCTTGCTGTTTCCGAACGGCGGCCTCACCGACGTCGAGGCCACCAACGCCGTCTCTCTCGTGACGGGGCTCTGATCCGAACATGCGTATCCTCGAGTTCTCCGGCGCCTGCCTCGTGGCGGCGTTCTCCCTGCCAGCCCAGACTCCGACCGTGGTGAGCCACGGCATCGCCGACGTGACGATGTGTTACGACGAGGTGCGCGACCGGCTGGTCTGCTTCGACAACTACGGCGAGGGCACGTTCGAGTGGGACGGGTCGCGCTGGGGCCGGATCCAGCCCGGGTCGACCGCGTACCTGCGCAGCCCGGTGTGGTTCCCGCCGCTCGGTCAGATCCTCGCACTGTCGGGCGGTGCGCTGGTCGGCTACGACGGCCACGACGTCGGTGTCGTGCACTCGGTGCCGTGGACCACCAACCAGGTCAGCCTCACCGTCGACCAGGCCGCGGGTCGGGTCTACTCGCTCGTCAACGTCAGTCCGTCGCACGCGCTGTGGACCTGGACCGGCGGCGCCTGGCAGTACCTGTCGACGCTGCAGGGGCCGCTGACGTTGTTCGGCATCGCGGTCGACGAGACCTCCGGCGCGCTGGTCGCGGTCGCGCTCAACCTGCTGACGCACATGTACGAGACCTGGACCTGGGACGGCATCGGCTGGACGCAGGCGAACGTCCGCAGCGAGCGCGTCGGTCCGATCTGCTACGACCCGGTGCTCGGCCAGATCGTGTCGTTCGGCGACGGCGAGACCGCGAGCTGGAACGGCTCCACCTGGAACGTGACCCCGACGCCGGGCGCACGGGCCGGCGCCGAGACGCTGGTCTTCGACCGCAGCAACGGCCGGATGTTCGCCCATACCTGGTCCGAGGACGTCGTGTCGGTGCGCGATTCCGGCGGCTGGACGATCTTCGACGGTCCACACGTGCACGTCGAGCTCGTGCGACCGACCTACGACTCGGGGCGGGGTCGGCTCGTGCTGTTCGGTGGCGACCCGCTCGGGCGCTCGACGCTGGCCGAATGGGACGGCGTGCGCTGGCAGCGCGCGATCACCGCGACGGCGCCGTCACCGCGCTACCGGCACGCGCAGGTCTACGACGCCGCGCGCCAGCAGACGCTGGTGTTCGGCGGTTCGGGCGTGACGACGACCGACACCTGGCTCTGGGACGGCAGCTCGTGGCAGCAATACAGCGGCCCGTCGCCGTCGGCGCGGACGCTCGCAGCGGCGACCTACGACGACGCCCGGCAGCGGGTCGTCATGGTCGGCGGACTCGGCGCGACCGGCAACATGTCGGACCACTGGGAGTGGGACGGTGCGACCTGGACCCAGATCGCCGCGACCACGCCGATGGGCAACAACTTCGCGGTCCTCGGTCACGACCGGGCGCGAAACCGCTCGGTGCTGGTGAACGGCCTCGGCGACACCTGGGAGTACGACGGCGTCGCCTGGTCGATGATCGTCGCCAATGGGCCGAAGGCGCACTTCAACAACTCCGAGCTGTTCTGGAACCCCGTGGCGCAACGTGTGCAGGGCGACCTCGGGTTCCCGAACAGCGAACAGCGTCATGAATGGGACGGCGCCGCCTGGACCGTGATCGGTGTGTCGACCGGCGCCTACGTCTTCGACGAGGCCCGCGGCGTGCTGCTCGCCTACCGGCCCGACGAGCTGCTCGTCGAGTCCGCGACGCCCGCGGCCGCGACCGCCTACGGCAGCGGCTGCGGTGCCGCCGGCGCGACGATCGCGACGACGCTGACGCCGTTCGGCATGCCGGTGACCGGCAACGCGGCGTTCGAGCTCGACGTGCGCGCTGCGGCGACGCAGAGCCCGGTGTTGATCGCGTTCGGCGCCAGCCAGACCCAGATCCCGCTCGGGGCCGGCTGCGATCTACTGCTGCAGGGGTCGTTCGGTGCGCTGTTCGGCCTCACCGACGCGCAGGGCCTGTGGCACCTGCCGCTGCCGATGCCGGCCAACCTCGCGCTGCGCGGCTATCCGTTCGTGGCGCAGGCGGCGGTGACCGACGCCTCGGCACCGCTCGGCTTCGCGCTCACGCAGGGGCTGCAGCTCGTCGTCGGCGACTGACGCGCTCAGTCGCCGATCACGATGCGGATGGCGTCGCTCAGCGCGAGCGCGCCGCCGATCGGACCACCGGCCTCGGCGCTCACGGCCTGCAGGCCGAGCGGAACGCCTACCAGCGCCGCGACCGCGGGTACCGCGATCGGCAGCGTCGCCTGCCCGACCGCATTGGTCGCGGCCACCGCCAGCACCGCGGGCTGCTGCAGGTGGAGCAGGCACGGGCCGACCGCGGTCGTCGCGAACGCGTGGCTGCCCGCGAACAGCGCGATGCCGTTCGGCTCGGCGCCGATCAGCTCGCCGCGCAGCACGCTGCCGGGGCGGCCGCGATCGTGCAGTGCGAGCCGCGGCGCGACCGGCCGGGTGGAACAACCCGAGCCCGCGAGCGCGAGCGTCGCCGGCGTGCCGGTGAGCAACGCGACGTCGAGCGGATCGGCGCCACCGCAGGCGATGACGTGACCGTTCGGGTCGGTGGCGAGGCGGTAGATCTCGCGCTCGGGATCGGCGGGCAGCAACGGCAGCCACGCGTTGCCGACGAGCTCGAGCGTCGCGGGCGGGCCGAAGCCGCCGTTCGTGGTGCGCGCGAGCATCAGGCGCTGGCGTTCGGACGACCAGGCGACCTGGCCGAACTCGGCCGGCAGGTTGCCGTTGTCGATCCGCGTCCAGCCCGCGCCGGTGTAGGCCCAGGTCTCGGGCAGGTAGGACAGCCCGGACACGCCACCGTAGAGCACGACGCGGCCGGTCGTCGGTTCGAACGCGGCACTCGCGGACGCGCGGCGCGACGGCCCGGCGGCCGGCACGTTGGTCCAGCTCGCGCCGTTCCACTCCCAGGTGTCGTCGAGCTCACCGACCGAATCGACGCCGCCGAACAGCACGACGACGCCGCGTGTGGTGTCCGTCGCGAGCGCGGCGTAGCTGCGCGGCGACGGCCCGGTGGCCGGGAGCTGCGACCACTGCGTGCCGTCGAAGTCCCAGGTCGTGCCGTTCGAGGCGAAGCCGACGACGCCGCTGCCCGGACCGCCGAGGCCGGCAGTGAGCGCGAAGCCGTTGGTGTCGACGTTCGGGCCGGCGACGAGCACCTCGTCGAGCGCGAAGCCATCCCACTCGAAAGTGCGCGGCGGTCGCGTGCCCGGCAGCTCGCGCGTCAGCACGACGGTGCGGCCGCGCGCACTGTCGAGCGCCATGAACACGTCGTTGGTACCGCTGCCGGCGCGGCGTTGGAACGACAAGCCGTCGTAGTCGAGGATGTCGAGCGGCTGGAACGTCGCAGGTTGGAACGGATTCAGAACGCCGCCGAACACCCGCACGCCGCCGGGCACGGCGACCATCGCGTGGTGCGAACGACCCTCGGGCGGATTGGCGATCGTCTGCTGCGACCACTGCTGGCCGTCGAACTCCCACGGCTGCGGATCGAAGAACGGCAGTCCGTTCTGCGGGCCGACACCGCCGTAGAGCACCATGCGGTTGCGGCCGGCGTCGTAGGCAAGCTGCGCGCGGCGCCGCGCCGTCGGCAGGCTGCCGAGGCTCGGCTGCGCCCAGTTGACGCCATTCCATTCCCAGTGGTCGCCGAGCGTCGTTCCGCCGTCGACACCGCCGAACAGCACGGTCACACCGCGCCCGGGATCGTAGGCCATCGCGGCGTTCTGGCGCGGCGGCGGGCTCGTCGCCGGCTGGCGCTGCAGCCAGTCGACACCGTTCCACTCCCAGGTGTCCTGGTAACTGACGGCCGGACTCGCGTCACCGCCGCCGAACAGGACGACGACATCGCGGACCGAGTCGTAGGTCAGCTGGGTGTACTGGCGCGCCGGCGGCACGTGCACCGGCGACAGCTGGGTGAACGAGTGGCCGTCGTACTCGAACGTCGAGAACACGGAGCCCGCGCCGGCGACGAGCGCGAGCGTGCGACCGCTGTGTTCCTGGTAGGCGACGGAGACCGGCTTGCCGAACACCGTCGGCAGGGCGCCGATCGCGAGCCAGCGGGCGCCGTCGTGCTCGAACGCCCGACCGTTCGAGGAGTCGACCGCGACGACCCGGCCACGGTAGCTGTCGTAGGCACACGGCACGTCGCTGATGTCGACGCTGTCCGTGACGGCGACCCAGCTCTGGGCCGGGGCGAGGCCGGCGGTCACACCGGCCAGCAGGGCGAGACGAGAGGGGCGAGCGGCGCGAACAGGCAGATGCATGAGCGGTCCTTTGGCAGACGGAGGGGGCCGCCGCCGATAGCATGGCACTCCGACCCGGTCACCCGATTTCGCAACCGGATGAGGAACGGCGCGGCGGACCGACAACCTGCCGCGTGACGCAGCGTTAGGATCTGCGCGTGAGCAGAGTTCGATGGACCTGGCTGGCGCTGCTCGGCGCCGTCGCGGCACTCGCGCTCCTCCCCGCCGTGCGCGAGGCGATGACGACGGCCGCGCCCGCGGTGTCGCCCGCGGCGCCGGCGAGCGCGACGCCGGCAGCGCTTGCGAAGCCGGACCAACGGACCGCGACTCCACCCCAGCAGGTCGGCTCGCCGCTGCTACGCAGCGCGGCGGAACCGGCGCGGCTCCGCGTTCTCGACTGGCACGGCGACCCGGTGGCGGTGCGCATCGAGTGGCTCGGCGGCGACCGCGCGGTCGCGGTCGACTGTCCGATCGCGGGCGTGCCGGTCCCCGAGGAGTGGCGCGAGGTCGCGATCACCTTGCCGAACTGGCTCCCCGTCCACCTGCAGCCGGCCGACCTTCGCGCCGGTTCGGCGGGCTGCATCGAGGCCCATCTGCCGCCGCCGGCACTGATCGCCGAGGTCCTCGTGCCGGCCGGCCGCGAATCCGATGTCGCACTCACCGCCAGGCTCGATTCGCGAACCGTACTGCCGCTCGAGTGTCGCAGCGGGCAGCTGGAGATCGGCGGCGTGGCCGCGGCCGAGCTCGCCCTCGAGACCCACGGCGAGCTGCTGATCCGCCGCCCCGACGGCCACGTGCTGGCGGCCTGGCACACCGAGCTGCCGAATCGCAGCGCCAGGGTGGAACTGTGCGCGCCGCCGACATTGCGGATCACACCGGTGGTCGTCGAGGGTCCGCCGCCCGACGCCCCCGAACTGCACATCGAGCAGTTCGACCTCGGCGGCACGTCGCTCGGCACTCACGACGTGCCGGCACGCCTCGGCGAGGTCGAAGTGGTGTCGATCCACGGCGGCGCGCGGCGCGTCGACGTACGGGCAACGAGCCGCTCGGCAACCGACGGCAACGTCCTGGTCGCCGCCAGCCGGGTCGTGCTGCACGGCGGCGACGAGGAGTTCCGCCTCGAGATCGGCGGCAACCGGTTCGAGGTCCACGTGCAGGACGAGCGCGGCGAGCCGATCGCGGGCGCGATCGCCGCCGAGTGGAACGACCTGCTCGGCACGACCGACGCGCGCGGTGTCGTCCGGCTCGCGAGCGTGCTGGCCGGCCCGATCGACTTCGTCGCCGCGGGCTGCGAGTGCACCCAGGCGACGCTGCCGGCACTGCGCCGCGACCCGGTCGTCGTGTTGCGGCGGGCGAGCCGGCTGCTGATCGACGGCCGCGCCGCGGCACGCGCGCTGCCGGGAGCCCAGCTGACCGTCTGCGCGAGCTTCGCGCCGGCCTGCAGCAGCGCGCTGGTGGAACGCTACCGGTCGCTGTGGGGTTCGCCCGCGCCGTCCGGGGAGATCTCGGAGTCCACCTGGGTTTCCGACAGCGATCGCGGTGGCGAGCAACTGGAGATCTCACCGCGCGGTGTCGTCGACCAGCAGTGGTTCGCGCTCGATGCCGCGCGCGAGCTCGAACTCGGCGGAATGTTCCGCCCGGACACCGAAGTGCAGCTCGAACTGCGCGATCTCGCCGGCGCGGCCACCGGCGTCGAGCGGACGGTGAAGCTGTCCGCCGGACAGGTGACGCGAGTCGTGCTGCCGACGCCGAGCGTGCAGCGCTTCGTCGGTCAGGTCGTTCGCGCGACCGACGGGCGCCGACTCGCCGGCGCGATCGCGTCGCTGCCCTCGTCGTGGTTCGGCGACGACGACAGGGAGCTCGCGGACGCAGCCCTCGATCTGACCGTCGCTGCCGACAGCAAGCTGACGTTGAGCCATCCCGACTGCCTGCCGCGCAGCTGGGAACGCCCCGAGCCCGACGGCCTCTACCGCCTCACGCCGGCGCGCGCGCTCCGGCTCAAGATCGTCGACGCGGCGGGGAGCGACGTCCTCGTCACCGGGGTCCGCTGCCGCGACGGAACGCAGCGTGAGTTCACCGTCGCCTGCTCGCCGACGGCGAGCCCCGCGATCGCGCCGGTGCCGCTCACGGCGCTGACCGCGATGCTCGAGCGCGCCGACGGCACCGTTGCCACGTTCGATGTGCCGGCGGACGTCGCCGAGACGACGCTGGTGTGGCGCTGACGGCGAACCGCCGGTTCGCGGCCCGGCGCGGGGCCTGTCGTGTCGTGTGCGCATCGGCTAGGGTCTGCGCGTCTTGACCTCGACCTCGCCGCCCCCACGCCCCTCGCTCTACGCCGGCTTCGCGCTGCTGACCTGCAGCATGCTGCTCGTCCAGCAGTTCCTGACCCGGATCTTCTCTATCCAGTTCAACTCGGGCCTCGCGTTCCTCGCGGTCTCGACCACGTTCCTCGGGCTCGGCTCGGCGGGTGTCGCGATCGTCGTGTTCCCGCGCGCCTTCGCGCGCGAACGCACCGCTCGCCTGGTGCCTTGGCTGGCGCTCGCCTACGCCGTCCTGCTCGTCGTCGGGTTCGGCGCCGAGGTCGCGATCGACCGCTGGCTGCAGCACCGCCACGCCGCCGAGCCGCTGGCGGCCCAGATCCAGCGCGTCGTCGCCGGCAGTCTGTTCCTGCTGCCGGCACTGTTCGTGATCGGCCTCGTGATCGCGCTGGTACTGCGCCAATACAGCGCGCGGGTCGGACGGCTCTACGGCGCCGATCTCGCCGGCGGCGGCGTCGGCTGTCTGCTCGTGCTGCCGCTGATGAACCTGGTCGGTGGCGACGACGGCATCTTCGCGATCGGCCTGCTCGCCGCGCTCGGGGCGCTGCTGCTGGCGCACGCCCACGAACGCACCCGGGCGCGCGCCGCCGCCGCCGTGCTCGCGGTGGTGTTCCCGGCACTCGCGTTCGCCAACGGCGGCCGCAGCCTGATCGACGTGCAGTCGCATCGCACGATCATGAGCGGCGTCGGCGACTACGTGCAGGAGGATCGCGAGCTCGCCCGCACCTGGAACGCGCTGTCCCGGCTCGGGTTCTTCCCGACCGAATCCGGTCGCGAGATCTACGTCCGCATCGACTCGAGCTGCCAGACCCTGCTGCCGTCGCAGGACCCGCAGCACGTCGCCACCTATGTCGGCGCCACCGACTTCGAGCGGCTGCCGTTCGTGCTCGATCGCCACGCCCGCTACCTCGAGATCGGTGCCGGCGGCGGCCGCGGCATGCTGCTCGCGAGCCAGCTCGGCGCGACCTCGATCACCGGAGTCGAGATCAACCCCGGCATCGTCGCCGCGTCGCTCGGCGAGTTCGCGGGCTTCGGCGTCGGCGACCTCGTGAAACGGGACGGCGTCGACCTGCTGGTCGGCGAGGGTCGCAGCTTCGTCCGCGCGACCGACGAGCGCTTCGACAGCGTCACGATCACCTTCATCCAGACCGGGGTCGCGAGCGGCTCGGCGGCGTTCGCGCTGTCGGAGGCCAACCTGTTCACGGTCGAGGCGTTCGCCGACTTCCTCGGTCGCCTCACCGACGACGGCGTGTTCTACGTCTACCGCCATGGCGGCGTCGAGTGCCTGCGACTGGTCTCGATGTTGCGCGAGGTGTTCGCGCGCCTCGGGCTCGGCGATCTGCGCGAACACCTCTACATCGTGCGCAATGCGGGCAACTCCTGCATGGTGCTGGTCGGGCGCTCACCGCTGCGACCGGAGGAGATCGCCGCACTCGACACGGCAGTCGGCGAGCTCGGGCTCGAGGAGCTCTACGCGCCGGGACCCGACCGCGAACGGCGGCCGACGAATCCGTTCCCGGCGCGCATCGCCGAGCTGCGGCAGCAGGGCAAGCTGACGATGCCGGCAGCGGTCGACCTGTTCCGCCGCTACGCCCACGATCCCGGATTCGAGCCGATCGAAGGCAGCTACGTCCGCGCCGCGGACCCCGACGCCTACGCCGCCGGCCTGCTGGTCGACGTCCGTGCCCCGACCGACGATCAGCCGTACTTCTTCTTCACCGGCCTGCGCCACCTCGGCGACTTCGGGCTCTACTTCGACGCCGCCGGCATCGGCATCCTCGGCGGCACGGTCGTGATGCTGTTCTGGATGGGCGTCGCGTTCGCGGCGCTGGTCGGCGCCCTGATCGTGCTGCCGTTGCTGCTGCGGCGCCGCAGCGGCACCGCCGGTGGTGCCGCTGCGCCGCGCGCGGTCGGCTGGTGGGTCGCGCTCTACTTCAGCGGCCTCGGCGCCGGCTACATCGCGGTCCAGATCTCGTTCATCCAGCGCTTCACGCTGTTCCTCGGCCATCCGGTCTACGCCATCGCGGTCGTGCTGCTGGCGTTCCTGCTGTCGAGCGGCCTCGGCTCGATGGCCTCGGGCCGGCTGTTCGCGAGCGGCCGCCTGAGCGTGCCGCGCGC
>JAGQRB010000427.1 GCA_020425925.1 Planctomycetota bacterium | reverse complement strand
TGGAACATGCGGATCGCCTTCTTGACGTCGAGCACCGACACGTCCTGCGGCGTCGTGACGATGATCGCGCCCATCAGGTGCGCCTGCTGGCTCAGCGACAGCTGCGCGTCGCCGGTACCGGGCGGCAGGTCGACGACGAGGTAGTCGAGGTCGCGCCAGGCGACGTCGAACAGGAACTGCCGCACCGCCGAGTGCAGCATCGGCCCGCGCCAGATCACCGGCTGGTCCTCGGCGACGAGCAGCGCCATCGAGATGACCTGCAGGCCGTGGCGCTCGAACGGCACGATCTTCTTGTCGACGACCTCGGGCTGACCCTTCAGGCCGAGCATCAGCGGCACGTTCGGGCCGTAGACGTCGGCGTCGAGGATGCCGACCTTGGCGCCGCTCTGCCGCAGCGCGCAGGCGAGGTTGACCGCGACCGTCGACTTGCCGACACCGCCCTTGCCGGACGACACCGCGAGCACGTTCTTGACGCCGGGGATGGTGCCCTTGTCACCGAGCAGCGGGCGCGAGGCGGTCACCTGCGCGGTCATCGCGATCTCGACGCTCTGCACCCCCGGCAGCGCCCGCACCGCGGCTTCGGCCTGGCTCTTCATCAGGTCCTTCACCGGGCACGCCGGCGTCGTCAGCTCGATTGCGAACGCGACCTGGCCGCCGCAGATCTTCAGATCCTTGACGAATCCCAGCGCGACGATGTCGCGGTGGAGATCCGGGTCCTGGACGGCGGTCAGCGCCTGGAGAACGGCGGTTTCGGTGAGATCGGCAGCAGGCGTCGCCATGCGGTCGCACAACTAGCCTTGGAATGGGGCCATTTCAATGGGGCGGCGGCTTCCGCGTGCCAAATCGCGACTTGCCGGAAGCACGCGAAGTTCTTCCGCGTTTGCCCGTCCGAC
Organism: Planctomycetota bacterium; assembly: GCA_020425925.1. Lineage (GTDB taxonomy): Bacteria > Planctomycetota > UBA1135 > UBA1135 > UBA2386 > JAGQRA01. The sequence continues at coordinate 17,219 of JAGQRB010000427.1, read as the reverse complement.
CCGCCCCGGGCGTGACAACGGCGCCGGCTCGGCCCAGAATCGGGCCGGCCACGCCGGCGCCATCGGCGGATTTCGGTCCGTCCACTGTGACCTGTCCTACTGTGATTCCTTCCACGTCATGATGCTCCGCACCCTGGTCGTCCTGTCCGCTCTGCTATCCGCCCTGCCGGCCCAACGCGGCGGCGACCAGAAGTCGTCGCCCGCGCCGATCGGCAAGCAGCTCGATCCCGATGTCAGTGGTGAGACCGGCGACGCGGTCGAGCAGATGCGCTCGCTCGACGGCGAGCGCGCCGCCCTGACCAAGGAACAGCGCGCGCTCATGAACGTGAACCGCGGCGCTTCGGCGTTCTGCCAGTTCGTGGCCCACACCAAGCCGACCAAGCTGATGCCGGGTCAGACCGGGACCCTGATCGTGACCGCGGTGCTGAAGGGCGATGCGGTGATCCCGTCGCCGGCTCCGCTCGAGATCACCTCGCCGCTGCAGCAGGGCGTGCTGACGCTCGGTGGGGCGCAGTTCCACCAGGCCGAGAACGGCCGTTTCGCCGAGGCCTATCTCGGCCGGCCGGTCTACGACAACTACGCGATGTTCGAGATGCCGATCACGGTTGCGAGCACGGCCGAGGTCGGCCAGCAGCACACCGTCACCGTCGAGATGAAGTTCGATCTCTTCGACGGCAAGTCGGCGCAGAGCATCGGCTCGTTCATCGATCGCACCACCACGCGCGTCGAGGTCGGGCAATCGTTCGATCCCGCGGTCAAGGGCGGCTACACGCCGCCGGCGGATCTCGCGGGCGGCGACGAAGCGGCGCCGGTGGCAGCCGGCAGCGAGCCGGGCGCGACCCCGGGTGCGGCAACGCCGCGGCCCGAGGCGCTCGGGGCCGCCAAGGCGCAGGCCGTCGATGAGCCCGAACGCATGGCCGACGACCGGGTCGCGGTTCCGGTGACATCGGATTCCGGCCCCGTGCCGGCCCCCGTTGTCGACGACGACAGCAATATGTGGATCCTGGGTGCCGCGGGCGGCGCGCTCCTGGCCGCGGTGCTGCTATTGATTTTCAAGCGCAAGTAGCCGTCAGGTCGGCACCTTAGGCTCGGGATAGCGGCACTGGGTGGCCGTATGGGGTAGCTCCGGAACGGAAGTTGAATCTCCGGGGCAGACGTTCGCGAAGGTTCCTTCCGGACGCTGCGTCGTATCAACTCCTCCGAACCTTGGAGGTACCGCATGGCACTCCCGAAACTGTTCTCCCGTAAGCAATCAAAGGGCTTCAAGTCCGTCCTGGTAAAGGACTTGGACCAGCACCTCGACGTCGCGACGGACCGCTTCCCGGCCCTCGCCCGGCGCCTCGCGAGGCAGTTTGCGCGGCACCGTGCCTTGCTGGATCTGGCCGACTATCGGCTGTCGCGACGGCTCGAAGCTGCCGAAACGGCAGATTCTGCCGGGATGGCGCGCTCGAACGCCGCGACCTACACGCTCGAAGTCCGGCGGCTCGTGCCGATGGACCGCGAGGAGGAGTTCAAGATGGCGCGCCGGCATGAGTTCATGCAGCGCGTCCTGGTCGAGTTCCTGACCCAGCGCGGTCCAGCGGGGGATGGCCTCGCCGAGGACGCGGTGTGGCAGCTGCTGCGCCAGCCGGCTGCCGAGATCCTCGCCGCAGTTCCGGCCCGGGCTCCGCGCGGTGTCGACGCCGAATGGCTCGCCGCCTGGATCGGCACGTTCGAGGAGCTCCGCAATCTCTATGTCGAGGGCGCGCTGCACATCGTGCTCGGCACCGTGCACCGCTACCGCGGTCTCGGGGTCGACACCGCCGACCTGATCCAGGAGGGCAACGCGTCGCTGTTCCAGGCGATCGACGGCTTCGATTGGCGCCGCGACGTCCGGTTCCGCACCTACGCCCAGTTCTGGGTGCAGCAGGCGGTGCTGAAGATGCTCTACAACCACGCCCGCACGGTCCGCGTCCCGATCTGGGTGCAGAAGGTGCTCGGCAAGATCCGGCGCGTGCAGGAAGCGGGTCGCCGAGAGGGCCGCGAGCTGTCGCACGCCGAGATCGCCGCCGAACTCGACATCCCGGTCGAGAAGGTCAAGTGGGTGCTCGAGTCGCGGCGGCATGCGGTCAGCCTCGACGCCGAGGCCGCCGGCAGCGAGGGCGCCTCGCTGGGGCAGTCGCTGCCGGACGATCGGCTCGAGCCGGTGCCCGAGTCGATCTCGCCGGGCAACCTCGGTGCGACGCTCGAAGCGGCGATGGCCGACCTGCCGGATCGCGAACGTCACATCCTCCGCAGCCGTTTCGGCCTCGGCGGCGAGGAGCCGCGCACGCTCGGCGAGATCGCGACCGACTACAACATCACGCCCGAGCGTGTGCGACAGCTGCAGAACGCGGCGCTCGCGCGGCTCAAGAAGCCGGCGAAGCTCAAGCAGCTGCGCGCGTTCGTCGAGTAGGGCCCGCGCGTCACTCCGAGGGCGCCGGGTCGTTCTCCCGCGCGCTCTCGTTCATCGCCGGCCACGACGCTTCGAACATCCGGCGGTAGACGCTCGGCCGCTGGTCGCGGTCGACCGGCAGGATCCGCCGCATCATCCGCACCTTGCGACGCTCGATCTCGGCGATCACCGCGCCGGCGTCGCCGGTGCCGGACGCGAGGATCTCGCCGGTCGGGTCGATGATGCGGCCGTCACCCGGGAACGACATCGCGTCGCCGCTCTTCAGCGACGGCTCCTGACCCGTCCGGTTGCAGCCGACGACGAACATCTCGTTCTCGATCGCGCGCGCGCGCAGCAGCGTGCGCCAGTGCTGCGAGCGGGCCTCGGGCCATTGGCCGGGCACGACGAGGATCTCGACCTTGTGGTGGAAGTAGTAGCGGCAGAGCTCGGGGAACCGCAGGTCGTAGCACACCAGCACGCCGATCGTGCCGAGCGCGGTCTGCAGCACCAGCGGATCGTCGCCGGCGGCGTGGTGGCGGTCCTCGACGTTCGGCGAGAACAGGTGGATCTTGCGGTAGTGACCGCGGGTCTCGCCGCTTTCGTGCACCCAGGCGGTGTTGAAGATGCGGTCGCCGTCGGCCTCGATCGTACTGCCGACGATCACCATGTCGTGCTCGCCGGAGAGCTCGCGCAGCTCGCGTTCGGCGTCGTCGACCTCGGCGAGCAACGCGTCGGAGTACGACGGCAGGAACGAAGTCGACCAGAGCTCGGGCAGCACGCAGAGTCGCGCGTCGGCGTCGACGGCCTCCTCGATACCCGCGCGCATGGCCGCGACGTTGGCTGCGACGTCGCCGGGTCGCACGTCGAACTGCACACAGGCCGCCCGGAACGGCGAATGGTCGTCGTCGTGGTCGGTCACGATGGCTTCAGGATAGCAGCGCGTCCTGCAACTGCGCGGTCTCGACTGCAAAAGCGCGCGGCCCGTTCGTGCAACGAGGAGGCTCGCGGTGCGAGACCTCCTCGGTGTGCCGGTCGCCCGGCAGAGACGTCCGCGGTTGCGGTCAGCCCTGGAACAGGATGTCGTCCGTCGGCTGGCCCTGCGGCTTCTTGGCGCGCGGGGCGGCGTTGGTGCGCGTCTCGGCGATCAGCTGATCGCTCGGCTTGAAGATCACGGTCTCCTTGTTGGCGACGTCGATACTCTCGCCGGTGAGCGGATGCTTGTAGGCCCGGCCCTTGCGGATCCGGCGTTCGAACGTGCCGAACCCCTTGACCGCGACCTTGCCGCGCGCGCGCAGCAGATCCGAGACCGAATCGAGCACCGCATCGAGCACGCGAGCCGCCGTGCGCCGAGGCACGTTCAGCTCCGCCGCGATCTGATCGGCCAGAATCCCCTTGTTGGCCTGTCGGCCGAACGCCTCTTCGGCCGCTGCCGATTGGCCCGTCGCCTGATCCGTGCGATTCGTCGCATCCTGCTTCGTCATACGGGTCATCTCTTCCCTCTTTCCCTGTTGGCTGTAGGTGACGGGTTCTCCGCCGCCCTTCGTTCCTTCCTCTCCCCTGTCAGCTCTTGGCGGCCTGCGGAGCCGTCTTCGGCGCCCCGATGTATCTCTCGAGGCCCGTGACGAGCTTCGCGAGGTATCGCGCAGCGACGCTGCCGGGGAAGACTTCGCTGAAGGGCGTGCGCTTCAAAACGGCGCCCTCAACGGAGCTATCCTCCGGCAGGAGTCCGAGCCAGTTGAGGTCGAAGCCCAAGAAACGTTCCGTGCAGCCCTTCAGCTTCAGGAACACCTGCTCGGCCTCTTCCGGCGAACGGACGCGATTCACGACTGCGTGGATCGGACGGTCGTAGCCGTCCTGCACGATGACCTTCACGATGCCGTAGGCGTCTGCGATCGACGCGAAGTTGCTCGTGGTGACGAGGATCGTGTGCTCCGCGAGTGTGATGAAATCGGTGACACCCTTCGAGACGCCGGCGCCCGTGTCGAGCAGGACGACGTCGCAGAAGGGTTGCAGCTCCTCGATCGCGACGCAGATGCGGGCTCGACCGTTGTCGTCGAGGTTCGCCATCTCCTTCACGCCGCTGCCGCCGCTGATGAACTTCACCTTGCAGGGTCCGTCCTCGATGATCTCGGCGAGCTCGGCGTTGCCCTCGATGTAGTCGGACAGCGTCTTCTTGGGCTTGATGCCGGCGAGAATGTGCGCGTTCGCGAGGCCGAGGTCGGTATCGACGACGATCGTGCGATGACCGCGCCGCGACAGCTCGCACGCGAGGTTGACCGACAGCGACGTCTTGCCGACGCCGCCCTTGCCGGACGTGACCGCGATGATCTTCGCGCCCTTGCTCGAATGCTCTGGCGAGTTCATTGGATCGGACATGGTTGGTGTTGTTCTCGGCTTGGCTGGGCCCCGGAACTCGCAAGCCTCATCGGTCGAAGACGCGAAGGGGCTTGCGTCCAATGCTGAGACAATGCGGCGTCTCACCGGTCAACCGCGGCCGTTGACGAGCCGATTCCGGTGTTCCAGTGAAGGCGCTCGAGCAGACCCGGCGGCGTACTCTCCCGAGTTGGCTCCTCAGGACCCAGGCACTGCGTGTTGCATTCGTCGTCGCATTCGTCGGCATGCTCGCGGTGATCGGCGGCATCACCTGGTACGGCTGTGGACTGCTCGATTCGGCCGCCGACGGTCGGGCGGTGACGGTCTCGACACTGTTCGTGCCGTTCGCCGCACTGCTCGTCGCCGGCAGCATGGTCGTGCTGGTTTTCCAGTCGGTGCATGTCGCGAATCGCGTCGCCGGACCCGAGCACCGTCTCGCCCAGGCGATGCGGCGCATCCGCGACGGTGACCTGACGTTCCGCATCAGCCTGCGGCGCGGCGACCTGCTCGGCCCGCTGGCGCGCGAGTGCAACGAGCTGCTCGACTGGCTCAACGACAATCCGCCGGCCGGCGCCGCCGTCGGCAGCGATGTCGTGAGTCTCGACGGTCGCGAGGCCGACTTCGAGGCCGAGGATCTCGAATGAGGACGCGGCGGACGAAGCGCGGCTCGATCGCTCCGCCCGAACGGCTGGCGGCCTTCGTGCTGACCGCCGTCGCGCTCGCCTCGTCCTATTGGCTGCAGCGCGAGGCCGCCCGGGTCGAGAGCGTCGTCACGGCCCGCCGGCAGCAGCTCGAGCATCTGCGCACGCTGTCGCAGCCGTTCCTGCGCCCGGTCGCGGCGCCGAGCTCGATCGTCGCGCTGCGCGGTCTGTTCGCCGACCACGAGCTCTCCTGGGTCGAGACCCCTGCGGGTCCGATGCTGACCGTGACCGACCGCGCGCGGACCGACAGCACGCGGACGCGGGTGCTCTGATGCGTCGCCATCCTGCACCCGTCCGGTTGTCGTGGCGCTGGCTGGTCGATTCGCCGCTGGTCGTGGCGGCGTGGATCGCGGTCCTGCTCGGCGCCTGGTCGCTGCAGCGCGTCGGCGGCGCGCTCGAGGATGCCTCGGCGCTCAAGACCGAGGCCGACGGTGAGCTCGCGCGGCTCGCGGCCGAGGCCGCGGTGATGCAGTTGCCGCTCGACGACGACACGCAGTCGTGGGAGCGCGAGGTCGGGCCGGTCGCGGTGGCGGTGCAGCGTCGCGGCGATCGACTGTGGATCGCGAGCCAGCTGCCGGGACTCGGCGAGTTCGGCTACGTCGCACGCCTGTTGCCGGGGCGCGCGCCGGCGGCCTTCGGCGTGCCGCGCTCGCGCGTCGTGCCCGACCTCGACGACGCGATGATGCGATCGGCCGTCCTCGCCGACGACGCCGCGACGCTGCGGCGCGACAGCGGCGTCGCGCTGCTCTACTACGAGAGCGGCACCGACCTCGACGACTTCGTGCTGCTGCACGGCCGCGTCGACCGTCAGGGCGAAGCGCTCATCGAGGTGCCCGGTCACCTCTGGATCGAGCCCGGCTCGACCCCGCTCGTTCTGCACTGCGCCAGCGATGTCACGATCGTCGTGCGCGGCAACTTCTACGTCGGACGCTCGGTGCGCATCGTCGGTCCGGGGCGGCTACTGATCGCGGTCGTCGGCAGCGAGGCCGCGCGTCCGTTCGCCGACCGCGACGGCAACGGCCGGCGCTCGCCGAACGAGGGCGGCGGCGGTGCGGCGGTGGCCGGTGCGCCGATCGAAGGCGGCGGCAACGTCTACTTCGGTCTGCGCGACGCGTCGACGGCGCTCGAGCTCGCGGTCGGCGTGCTCGCGGTCGGCCACCTGCACCTGCGCTGCGACACCGCCTTGCAGGGCCCGCTGGTCTGCGCCGCGGACCCCGTCGAGCTCGCGCCCGACGTCCGCCTCGAGTCGACCGGCCAGCGGCTGTTCCAGCCCGCCCGCGAGCTCGTTCCCGGCTACCTCGCCGGCGGCGAGCCGCGCCCCGGCCTGCTCGCGCCGGCCGACCACGTCCGTGCCCGATTCCCCGACCAGCAACCCCTTTACCTGGGGACCTCCGCTCGCTAAGGTTCCGCGCCCCAAGCTGCGGGGCCGTAGCTCAGTTGGTAGAGCGCTGCGTTCGCAATGCAGAGGTCAGGGGTTCGACTCCCCTCGGCTCCACCAGTTTTCGCGCTTGGATCGCGGCCTGGGCGCCGCCCGACGCCGAGGCGCACCCGAGTCGCCGGCCCGCGAGTTTCCGCCGCGCGCCGTTCGCCGGCGAGGTGTCGTAGCACCTCGCCCGAAATCGTGAGCCGTCGCGCCGCCGTTTCGCGCAGGGCCCGACATGGAGCTCGCCGCGAGTTCCTTTCCCGCCCCTTCCGGCTCAGGTCCTTTCCGATGCACTCATTCCGCACTCCCCTGTTCGCCGCCGTGTTCACGATCGCAGCGGCGACCCTCCCGGCGCAGTTCTTCACCGACTTCGAGAACGGCGCGGACGGCTTCTCCGCGACCGGCGACTGGCAGCTCGGCTCGCCGATCGGCGTCGTCGGCTCCCAGCTCCCCAACGGCTTCGGCGGTCCCGAACCGGTCGGCGGTTTCTCCGGCCAGAACTGCTTCGGCACCGTGATCGGCGGCCTGCACAGCCCGAGCACGGTCAGCACGCTGTCGCGCACGTTCGACTTCTCGAGCTCGCACGGCACGACGCTGCACTACCGCGAGTGGCTCGAGTCCGGCGGCAACTCGTTCGACCGCGCGCAGGTGATCGTCAACGGCAACGTCGAGTACCTCGGCGACGGCGACTCCAACAGCGCGTTCCGGCTCGTCTCGCTCGATCTCAGCGCCTACGACGGGCTGGCCAGCGTGGTCGTCGAGTTCGTGTTCTCGACGACCGGGGTCGTCGAACGCGTCGGCTGGTACGTCGACGACGTCGGCATCAACGTCGCGAACGGCCCGTTCGGCGCCGGCTGCAGCGACGGCCAGATCCCCGACATCGCGTTCTCGCGCAACGGCTCGCTCGGCGTGATCGACCTCAGCAGCACGCTGGCGAACCGCCCGGCCGCGCTCATGCTCGGCTTCGACAACCTGACGTGGGGCGGTCAGCCGCTGCCGTTCGCGCTGACGGCGTTCGGTCGGCCCGACTGCTTCATTCTCGTGAACCCGCTGGCCAATCTGCTGGTGTGGACCGATGCGAGCGGCAACGCGTCGTACTCGTTCCAGGCCGGCCCGCTCAGCGGCGTGACGCTGTTCTGCCAGTGGATCGTCGCCGATCCGGGCGCCGCGCACGAGCTGCACGTGACGAGCGGTCTCGCGGTTTCGCTCTGAGGCGCGCGCGGCCAGGTTGCGCGCCGCGGTGTGCCATCGCTAGGATCCCGGTCTACCCGGAAGGAGACGACCGCAGAGACGATGGGCTCATCGCTGGCGTTCTTGAGCTACCGCGTCGACGACGCGGCCGGCGACGCGAAGTTGCTCTACGACCGCCTCGCCGAGGCGTTCGGTAGCGACCGGGTCTACCTCGACACCTCGCGCTTACAGCCTGGCGACGTATTCCCGGCCGCGCTCGAGCAAGCGCTGGCGAACGCGACCTGCCTGCTCGCCGTGATCGGCAAGCAGTGGCTGCTGCAGCACGACGAGTTCGGACGGCGACGGATCGACGACCCTGATGACTGGGTCCGCCGCGAGCTCGAGCGCGCGTTCGCGCGCGGGATCCCGGTCATTCCGTTGACCGTGCGCGACGCGAAGCTGCCGCCGGCGCGCGCCCTGCCGGAGAGCCTCGCGTCGCTCGCTGCCCGTGACGCGCTGAACCTCGGCCACAAGAGCTGGGAGCGCGACCTCGCCGCCCTGCTCGCCGTGCTACGCGAACGCTACGGCTTCGGCGCCGGCACGACGGCCGGCTCGACGCCGCCTGCCGAACGCGAGGATCCGGTGCCGGCTGCCTACCTCGATTGGTTGCGCACGAAGTTCGGCAGCGTCGAGCTGCTCGGCCTCGATGTCGTCGACAGCCATGTGCCGCGGCTCAGCCAGATCTACGTCCCGGCGGTCACGGCGGCGTCACAACCCGAACCGATCGAGGAACGCGGCGAGCTCGCATCCGACCGCGACGCCGATCGGCCGCGCTACGCCTCGTTGCTCGCGCGGCTCGACACCGAATCGCTCTACGTCGCCGGCCCGGCGGGCGCCGGCAAGTCGACGTTCTGTCGCTGGGTGATCTGGCTCGCGGCGAGCGGCGAGTTGCGGCCGCACCCTTTCCCGGCGCCCGACGGGTTCGCCGAGCATTGGCCGGCGTCGTTCGGCGGCCGGCTGCCGCTCTACGTGCCGCTGCGCAGTCTCGGCGATGCACTCGAGGGTTGCGGCACCGCGCGCACCGGTACACGTGCGGTGCTCGAGCAGTGCCTCGTCAACTGGGTCGAGCACGATAGCCCCGGAGGACTCACCGGTGCCGCGCTGCGCTCGTTCCTCGCGAGCGGCCGCGTCCTGCTCGTCTTCGATGGCTTCGACGAGGTGCCGACGAGCGCCGGCCCCGAGCATGCGCGCTGCTACCCGCGCGAGCTGCTGCTGAGCGCGCTCACCGACGCGCTGCCGACCTGGACGAAGGCCGGCGCGCGGGTGCTGCTGACGAGCCGCCCGTACGGCTTGCGGCCGACCGACGTGCAGGGCCTCGGGCTCACGAGCGCGCCGCTCGAGCCGCTGCCGCGGCCGTTGCAGGAGCTCTTCGTCGCGCGCTGGTTCGCCGCCGCCGATCCCGAGCGTGCGGCCGCCAAGCGCGATGGACTGCTGGCCGACCTCGCGCGCCGCGCCGGGCTGCACGAGCTCACGACCAATCCGATGCTGCTGACGGCGCTCTGCGTGCGCTTCAACCAGGGCGAGCGGCTGCCCGAGGATCGCTTCCAGCTCTACGACAGCGTTGTAAACGCGGTGCTCTACGGTCGTTATCCCGACGAGGCGCGCGAACGCGGGCCGGTGCGGCGCCGGCTCGCCGCGATCGCGCTCGGGATGCACACCGGTTCGGCGCCGCGGCAGGACCGCGCGAGTCCGGCGGCCGAGGTGGCCGAGAGCGAGGTCGACGCGATCCTCGCCGTCTTCGCGTTGGGCAACCGCGCGATCGAAGGCGCCGAGGCGACGCTCAACGACGCCGCGCAAAAGCGCGGCGATCTGTTGTCGAAGTCGGGGCTCCTGCTGCCACGCGACCGCGAGCGCGTCGCGTTCTACCACCTGAGCTTCCAGGACTTCTTCGCCGCCGAGCACCTGCTGCGTACGACACACGCGGACGCCGATCTGCTCGAAGTGCTGCGGGTCCGCTCGCAGGTACCGGGCTGGCACGCGACGCTCGGCTTCCTGCTGGCGGCGATCGCACTGCGTCACCGCGACGAGCAGTGGGCGGTCGACGCGCTGTTCGAGCTCGCGGGCGAGCAGACCCGCGAGCGCGTTTGCGACAATCCGCAGACGGCGGTGTTCCTCGCCGAATGCATCGACCTCGCGCTCGCGAAGGGCTGGTTTCTCGGCGAGCTGCGCGAGCGGTTCGTGGCGCTCTGTCTGCACGCGATCGAAGACGAGGTCGCGGTGCCGGCGCGCGCGCGGCTGGCGTTGACGCTCGGCCGGCTCGGCGACCCGCGGCCTGGGGTCGCGGTGCGCGACGACGGGGTGCCAGACATCGATTGGGTGCGGGTGCCGGCCGGTCGCGTCGAGATCCGGGACAAGGAACTCTACGTCCGGGAGTTCGAGATCGCGCGCTACCCGATCACGGTGGCGCAGTTCGCAGCGTTCGCCGGCGCGCCGGACGGCGGCGCGAGCGCACACGAGCCGCGCTGGACCGACCCGAACACGCCGCGGGTGGATGTCTCGTGGCACGACGCGGTCGCATTCTGTCGCTGGCTCAGTTTGCGGCTCGGGGGGGAGGTTCGGCTGCCGAGCGAGGCCGAGTGGCAGCAGGCGGCCACCGGTGGCGACGCGGCCCGTGAGTATCCGTGGGGGGAATGGCGGGACGGCTGTTGCAACAGTGAGGAGAGTGAACTCGAGCGCACGACCGCCGTGGGGTTGTTCCCCGCCGGCGTGACGTCTCACGGTGTGCACGAGATGGCCGGCAACGTATGGGAGTGGTGCAGCGACGAGCACGAGTGGGGCGGTGGCTTCCGCGTCGTGCGGGGCGGCTTCTGGATCTCCCCTGCCAGGGGCTGCCGCTCCGCCTTCCGCGACTGGTGGCGCGCGGGCTACCGCCTCGGCGGCGTCGGCTTCCGCCCCGCCAGGCTCGTCACTCACTGACCTCACTGCTTCACCACGGGCCCTTCGCGGGTCAGCCCGAAGGCAAAGGTGGTCTTGCCACGCCGCGCGCCCGAGCCCGCGCGCCGGAGGCGCCGCGGTGCGTGGGTGCCCGCCGACAAAGATCCGGTACTGCCGTACTCGATGCCGGGAAAGTGCGGACGCCAGGAGGCTCGGCCCGAGGGCCTACGACCCCTGGCGCCCGCGGTCGTGTTTCGCCGGATGGCACCGGCGGGGAAGGCAGGGCGATCGCCGCGAACTCGCGGTTTTGACACGGTGCACGGCGTAGTTCCTGCACCGAGAAGAGGTGCTCACGGATCTGCAGCAGCTCCTTGTCTGCGAGGAAGCTCTCGAGTGGCCGCACGTCGATCGTTCCGAGGGCTGGCGCGAATGCGAGCGTGAGCAGCTTGATCTGGGGTGGCGGCGCCGCGGCGAGCGATGGGTCCATGCCGGCCCTACCGCCCATGACCCTCCTGCACGCGAACCGTCAAGCAGTTTCCTGGTTCTCGATCCGGCTGCAACCCGTTCTCATGGTCTCTGGCCGGACCCCGAGTCATGAAGGGGTGAAGTCCTTCAGTGACGACCTGGCGGGGCGGAAGCCGACGTAGTCGGTGCGGGAGCCCGCGCGCCTCCCGTCGCGGATGGCGGAGCGGCAGTTCCAGGCAGGGTCGAACCAGGAACCGCCCCGCACGACGCGGTAGCCACCGCCATCGAGCCAGGCGGAGCCATCTCTTGGCGCGCCTTCGTAGCTCTGGTGCCATTCGTCGCGGCACCACTCCCAGACGTTGCCGTGCATGTCGAACAGGCCGAGCGGGTTCACGGGCTTCTGCGTGACGGGGTGGGTGTCAGGCCCGCTGTTCGCGTCGAACCAGCCGACTCGCGTGAGATCCTCGACCGCGTCACCGGACCAGAACCGCGTCTGCGTTCCGGCGCGGCACGCGTATTCCCACTCGGCTTCGCTCGGCAGCCGCGCGCCGAGCCAGGTGCAGAACAGGTAGGCGTCCCACCAAGAAACCTCGGCGACGGGATGCTCGCCGCGATCGTCGCGTTCGGGCCGGGAACGATCGAACCGAGCGAAGTCCCGAACGCGAACCGGCGTCGTCGCGAGCTCGAAGGCCGGCACGTCGACCTCGTGGACCGGGCCTTCCGCATCCCAACGGCCATCTTCGTCTTCCGGTGAACCCATGGCGAACGTGCCGGCGGGGATCTGCACGAAGTCGATTGCCGGGAACCCTTGGTCCGGCCAGAGCTCGCACTGCCGGAAGAAGCGTTCGCGCGCTGGCGGGGCGCCGATCGCTGCCAGCGTGTGGTGGATGCCGGCGAGCTGTTCGATCGGACGCCCGGGCGTGACGAGCTGCCAGAGTCGGTCGGCTGCGCGTTCCCGGCCGCGGTCGGAAGCGACGCCCCACGACCGGGTGAGCCGGAGCAGGTGATCGCCGTCCCATCCCTCGGTGTCGACGAGGAACGTCAGCGCAGCGTCGGGTTCGGCGTTGTCGACTTCCGCCAGGGCGCGCAGCGCGAGCTCGCTACTGGCCTCGCGCAGCGCCGCGAGCGGTACGAGCGGGTCTTCGACGAGACCGCACAGCAGGCCCATCGTCTCGGCCCAGCGGGCGATGGCGCCTTCCTCGTCTTCCAGGTCCTCGACCCGCTGCATCCAGGTCTGCTGTCCGCGCTGCTGCAGCGCCTCGGCGGCGAGGAACTCGCGGAACTGCCGGTGCAGGAAGCGCCACTTCGCGCGGCTGCCCTCGTGCGGCGCGACGATGCCGGTGCGGGCGGCGACGTCGCGCAGGAACTCCTCGGTGTTGGCCCACGTCGTCGCGAGCTCCTCGAACATCGGTGTGTCGGCGTCCTCGGCGCAACGCGCCGCATGCAGCGCCTCGACGAGCTCCTCCTCGGTCCACGTCGCACTCTCGCTCTCCTGCAACACGAGCGCGAGCTCCTGCAGCGCACGCCGCACCAGCGTCGGCGCGCGGATCGGTTCAGGCTCGAGGCCGTAGCCGCGCGTCAGCAGCAGGTCGATCGCTGCGTCGTAGAGCCGCACGCGGTTGTCGGGCAGGCCGCGCCCGGGATCGAGCGCGAGGCTCGCGACCAGCGTCAGCAGCAGCGGGTTGCCGGCGAGCTCGCGGAGGCGCTCGCGCGAACCGATGCGGCGCCAGGTCTCGCGGCCTCTGACCGGGCCGAGCCAGCGCTTGAGCAGGTCCTCCTGCGCCGTCGGCTGCAGCGGCCGCAGCCGCGCGGTGCGGAACGCTGGCCCGAGGTCGCGGTAGCCGATCGATCGGCTCAGCACGACGAGCCGCGCCGCGCGCAGCGCCTCGTCGGTGGCGAGCTCGGCGAGGAACTCGCGCACGCCGCCGATCTGTTCGGGGCCGACCTCGTCGAGGCCGTCGAGCAGGATCCAGACCCCGCCCGGACGCTGGCTCGCGGCGGCGAGCGCGTCCTCGAGGCCTTTGCCGTCGACGTCGTAGCCCTCGTCGCGCAGCTTGCGCTCGGCGAGCCAGAACGGGTGGCGGTTCTTCGCCGGCAGGCCGGCGAGCGGCACGTAGACCGGCAGCGGCCCGTCGGGTTCGCCGGCGAGCTCCCACGCGAGATGGCGCGCCAGCGTCGACTTGCCGGCGCCGGGGTCGCCGAGCACGACCCAGCGGCCGGTTGTGAGGTCGCTGTCGGGCCCGAGCCGCAGCAGGTCGCGCAGCCGCGGCCGACCCGGCAGCTCGAGTCGCCGCATCCCGCGGGCTTCGATCGGCCGGGTCTCGTCGAGCGCCAGATCGAGCTCGACGTAGACTTCATCCAGCAGGGCATCGGACGCCTGCGGGAAGAACTTCACGAGCCCGGCGTGCTCGCGCCGCAGCGCCGCGCAATAGGCCGCGAGCGGACCGGTGCGCGTCGTCACCGGCAGCTCGGCGTCGATCTCGTGCAAGAGCTGCACGAATTGCTTGAGCTCGCCGAACGGCTTCTCCCACTGCACGACGTCGATCAGCTTGTCGCGGGCGCGGAACTCGTCGTGGCGCAGGATGCGGACCGGCAGACCGCAGGCCAGCGCATAGCCGGCGACCACGGCGGCGGCGGCGTTCTGCTGGCCGTCGCGGCGGTCGGTGCCCTGCGGGTAGGGCGCGAGCACCCAGACCACCTTGCCCACGCCCTGTAGCTGCTGCGGCAGCTCGTAGAGCGACCAGGCGTTCGCGGGCAACGTGCGCCAGCCGCGAAGCGCGGCGTCGCGCCCGAGCTTCTCCACGCGCGAGCGCAGCGCGGTGCCTTCGCCGCCGTCGTCGGGACAAAGTAGCAGCGTCTTGCTGCCGGGCGTCGGGGTATCGACCCCACCGATCCACGATCTGCCCGTGACGATCGCCTCGAGGCCCTTGATGCCGCAGCTCGTCGCTGCCAGAAAGCCGTTCAGCGGCGGGATCTTCAGCCAGTCCGGCACCTCGGCGCCGGCGCAGACCAGCGCGACGCGCTTGCCGAGCCCGACCGCGTAGCCGAGCTCGAAACCGACGTTCGCATTCGGCTCGTCGACGAGCGCGATCGCGGCTTCCGCGTCGGCCAGCGGCGTCTGCACGACATCGCGGAACACCTGACCCTGGGATACGTTGCTTCCCAGCGCCGAATCGTCGAGTCCCGGCACGGCGACGTCGGGATGGTCTTCGACGAGCGCCGCGAGTGTCATCTTGACCGCCTTGATCGAGAAGTCGCGGATGACGAATACGCGCGGCTTCGGGTCTTCTTGGTTCGCTTCTCGGTCCGCAGGCATGATCGGCAGGGACCTCGAACTCCGGTCCCCTTTCGCGCCGCGAGCTTACTCCGCGAGCCGCGAACCGTCCGCTACTTCTGCTGCCCGCCGGAACCCTTCTCGGCCGCCTTCTTCCCGACCGGCTCCTTGCCGCCGAGTCGCACGTACATCTCGAGCAGGTCCTTGTAGGCCTCCTCGAACGCCGCACGGTTGACCTCGTCCTTGGCCTCGGGCAGCAGCCGCTCGATCAGGCGCAGCCGCGCGAGGATCAGCGGCAGGTCGCTCGCGTCGGGGTGGTCGTTGTCGTGGTAGCCCTGCTCGTTGAGGTCTTCGATCAGGTCGGCGCGGGTCTCGGCCGGCATGTTCGGGTCCTGGATCGCGCGCAACCAGAGCTTCTCGGCCTCGGGGTCGACGCCGACGTACTGCATCGCTTCGAACGCGAGCTCGGTCGGCACCAGCTGTTTGCCGGTCGTCGCTGCGTCGGTCTTGGCTGCGGCCGCCTTGGCGGCGTCGGCGGTGACCGGCCAGACGATCTCCTCGCGGGTCGCGGTGCGTTCGGTGCGCGGCGCGGTGCCGGAGGTCCCGGCATCGGCTGGCGCGGTGGGGGCCGGGTTCGTCGCGTCGCCCGCCGGTGTCGTGTCGGTATCGCCGAGCCCGCCGGCCGTCGGGTTCGCGGCGTGGTCGGTTGCAGTGGGCGAGCCGCTCGCCGGGGTCGCCGCCTCGTCGGGGCGCTCGTCGCTGCGCGAGAGCCACCAGCCGGTGCCGGCGGCGGCCGCGGCGACCGCGAGGGCGGGAGCGATCAGGAACGATGTCTTCATGGCGTCCAGTAAGGCCGCGGACCTGAGGGTCAGCTTAGCCGGTCGGGATTCGCCGCGACACGGCGCTCGCGCACGTTGACGGCGTGGCATCATGGCCGCAGTGAACGGCCAGAAGCTCATGCTCGCCGCCTGCGGCGTCGCGATCGCAGCGGTCGTCCTCTGGCTCGCGCTGACGTCGGGTGACGCGATCGGCCGCGGCGGTGCGCCCGACGTCGCGGTGCCCGTCGATCCGGTGGCCGCCGATCGCGCTCCGCGCGATCTGCCGTCCGACGTCGGTGAACGCGTTGCGGTCACTTCCGACGCCGGCGAACCCGACCGCGCGCCGATCGTAGTCGGCCGCGTGCTCGATGCCTGGGGGGATCCCGCGACCGCGCTCGTCGGCGATGCAGCGTCGGCAGAGCCGGTGCGTACCGGCGAGCGCGGCGAGTTCGAGCTCCCGCTCGGGCGTCGCGGCACGGTGCACCTGCTCGCACTCGCGAACGGCCATGCGCCGCTGCCGGTGGCGTGCGAGGTCGCGGTCGACGCGCGCGCGGTCGACCTCGGCGAACTGCAGCTGCTCGCGGGCGGCGCGATCCGCGGCAACGTCGTCGACGCCGGCGGTGATGGCGTCGAAGGCGCGACCGTGACCCCGACGCTGCTCGCTGCCGAACGGTTGCCAGCCGGCTTCGACGCCGGTCTGCTGGTCATGCCGCGCATGACCGGAGTGGCCGGCGCGTTCGTGATCCCGCACCTGCTGCCCGGCACGTATCGTCTGGCCGTCACCGCACCCGGCAGACAGCGCGCCGAGAGCGCGAGCATCACGGTCCGCGACGCCGCCGATACCGAGTTGCCGCCGATCGTGCTCGCCGCCGGTCACGATCTCGTCGGGCGCGTCCTCACCGCCGAGGACGTGCCGATCGCCGATGCCGAGGTGCGGGTGCGTTGCCGGACGCCGCGCGTGCGCGGTCAGGTCGCGAGCGGCACGGATGGCGGCTTCTCGTTCGCGGGCATGCCGCCCGGGCCATTGCTCGATGTCGAGGTCCGGCGCCCGGGCTTCCTGCGCAGCGAGCTGCACGGCGTCGACGCGAGTCGCGACGGCGAACTCGTGATCCGACTCGAGCCCGGTCTCGCGATCGCGGGTGTCGCGGTCGCGGCGCGAGACGGTCGGCCGGTCGAACGCTTCGCGGTCGCGTGCCGCCGGGTCGGCGACCTCGCGCCGATGTCGAACGGCACCGTCGAGCAGCAGCTCGCGCGCCGCGCCGAAGCGCTGCGCACCGAAGCGCTCGCGAGCGCCGAGGCCGAGCGCAGCGACGAGCTGCTGCGGCTCGCGCGCGAACTCGAGACCCGGCGCGCGACGGTGCCTGGTGATCGCCTCGATCTGCCGGGCGCCACGGCGATGGACGCCGGGGCGGCGGAGTCGCGGCCCGGCGGACGGTTCCGGATCGAAGGCCTCGAGGAGGGACTCTACGACGTCGGGGTCGCCGCCGACGGTTTCGCGTTCGCGCGCATCGGCGGTGTGCGGGTCGAGCGCGGCGCGCCGGCGCCCGAGCTGCGCTTCGACCTCGACGAAGGTCTCGCCGTCGTCGGCCAAGTGCGCGCCGCCCGTGAGCACACGCCGCTCGCGGGCGCGACCGTCGAGCTCGTGGCG
>JAGQRB010000426.1 GCA_020425925.1 Planctomycetota bacterium | reverse complement strand
GGTCGTGCCGATGCGCGAGCAGGGCATCGACATCCTGCTCGTCGTCGACACCAGCGCCTCGATGCTGGTCGAGGACATGAGCGAGAGCGAGCCGATCCGCCGCATGGACGCCGCCCGCAGGCGCGCCGAGGAGTTCGCCGCGACCCGCGTCAACGACCGTGTCGGGCTGATCGCGTTCCACCGCTTCGCCGAGCTGCTCTGTCCGCTGACCCTCGACGAGCAGGCGCTCGCCGCGTTCCTGCGTTCGCTCGACACCGTCGACCGCGACTCCCAGCTCAACGCGACCGCGATCGGTGTCGCGCTCGCGAAGGCGGTCGAGGTGATGAAGGACAGCGACGCCGCTTCGAAGGTCGTGATCCTGCTGACCGACGGTCTCAACAACGTCGGCGACATCACCCCGGAAGACGGCGCCAAGCTCGCCAAGGACGCCGGCATCCGGGTGCACACGATCGGGCTCGGTCGCGGCGATCTGACCCCGTTCGGCTTTCGGCCGCTCGAGTTCGACGACCTGCGCATGATCGCGCAGACCACCGGCGGCGAGTTCTTCCAGCCGAAGACCGACGAGGATCTCGGCGCGGTCTACGCCGCGATCGACTCGCTCGAGAAGACCGACCTCGAAGACCCGCGCTACCGCACCGTCGACCGTTTCGAGTGGCCGCTCGGCGCCGGCCTGCTGACCCTGCTGTTGGCGTTGCTCGCCGAGGTGCTGCTGTTCCGGAGGGTGCCGTGAGCGACTTCGAGTTCTCACGGCTCTGGCTCTGGCCGACGCTGCTGCTGCTGCCGGTGGTCTGGGCCCTGCTCTGGGCGCTGTTCGATCGCAGTCGCCGCGCGATGCGGCGCTACGGCGCCGCCAGCGAGGATCCGGTCGCGACGCCGCTCGGTCGCTCGTTGCGCATCACGCTGCTCGTCGGACTCGGCCTGCTGTGCTGGATGGACCCGCGCTGGGGCGACGAGCCGGTCGCGATCGAACGCCGTGGACTCGACCTGGTCTTCTGCCTCGACACCTCGCGCTCGATGCTCGCGAGCGACATGCAGCCGACGCGGCTCGCGCGCGCGCTGCAGGACATCCGCGGGGTGCTGCCCGAGCTCGAGCGCGGCGATCGCGCCGGTCTGGTCGTGTTCGCGGGCACCGCGCGCCTGCGCATCCCGCTGACCCACGATCTCGATTCGTTCAGCGCGCTGCTCGACGAGATCGACACCGACACGGTCGCGGTCGGCGGCACCGACCTGGCGGCGGCGCTGCGCAAGTGCGCCGCCATCGCCGACACCGAGAACGCCGCGACCACGGCCGTGCTACTGCTCACCGATGGCGAGGATCTCGCCGGCGCCGGCCAGCAGGCCGCGACCGAGCTGCACGACGACGGCATCGTGGTCTATTCGGTCGGTTACGGCAGCGCGATGGGCAGCAAGATCACGATCGACGTCGACGGTCGGCAGGAGTTCCTGCGCGACCGCGACGGCAACGAGGTGGTCTCGCGGATGGACCCGGAGAGCCTGCGGGCGCTCGCCGCGGTCACCGGCGGCGACTTCGTGCGCGCCGAGGTCACGGCGCTGCCGATCAACGAGATCCACCAGAAGCGGCTCGTGCCGATGCAGAAGCGGTCCTACGACGCCGGTGAGGAGACCGGCAAGCAGGCGCGCTACCAGTGGGTTCTGCTGCCGCTGCTGCTTCTGCTACTGTTCGAGATCGCGACCGCCGGAGGTCGTCACCGATGAACGCATCCCTGCTCGCCGTCCATACCTTCCTCGCGCTCGCGCTCGCCGGTGGCGGCGAACGCGAGAAAGGCCTGAAGCTCTACGCCGAAGGCCGCTACGAGGAGGCGGCAGCGGCCTTCCGCCTCGCGATCGCGTCCGAGGGCAGCTCGCCGGAGCTGCAGTACAACCTCGCGCTGGCGAGCTGGCGGGCCGGCGATCTCGCCGCTGCCGAAACCGCGGTCGAGAAGTACGCGGCCGGCGCCGCCGACGCGCGCGTCGATCTGCACGCCGGTATCCTCGGCGCGGTGCGCTACGCCGAGGCCACGCAGCTCGAGGCGGCCGCCGACCAGGCCGTGCAGGCGGCGCGAGCCGGACAGGCCGGATCGCCTGGCCAGACCGGGGGCGCCGACGCGGATCCGCTCGGCACCCTGCGGGCAGCGCTGAAGAAGGCCGAGCAGGCTCGCGACCACTTCGTGCGTGGTGCCACCGTCGCGCCGTCGCCCGAGCTGCTGCGCAACACCGAGCGCGCGCTGCGCCTGATCGACGAGCTGAAGCGCAAGATCGAGGAGCTCGAGCAACAGCAGGAACAGCAGCAGGACGATCAGCAGCAGGACGGCCAGGAGAAGAACGAAGACGACAGCGAGCAGCAGAAGGACGAGCAGAAGAAGTCCGAGCCGGACGAGCAGGAGAAGGGCGAAGGCGAACAGAACGAGCAGGAGCAGGGCGAACCGAAGCCCGACGAGCCGCAGCAGGAGCAGGGTTCGGAACAGTCG
This sequence comes from Planctomycetota bacterium, assembly GCA_020425925.1. Taxonomy (GTDB): domain Bacteria; phylum Planctomycetota; class UBA1135; order UBA1135; family UBA2386; genus JAGQRA01. The sequence continues at coordinate 1,586 of JAGQRB010000426.1, read as the reverse complement.
GAACAGCCCGAGCAGCAGCCCGGCGAGCAGGAGAACGGCGGCGAGCAGAACGAGTCCGGTGGCGAGCAGCCGCCCGAACCGCAGCCGGAGCCCGAACCGCAGGGCGAGAACCAGGAGCAGAGCCCGGAGCAGCAGCAACAACAGCAGCCCGAGCCCGGCGCCGGTGAGGAGCAGCCCGAGGAGCCGAAGTCGCCGTCCGAGCCGCCGCCGCCGTCCGAGGCGCAGGCAGAACCGCAGGCGCGCAACGACGCGCCGGGCGAGGGCGAGCAGGGACGCGCGCTGACGCCCGAGCAGACCCAGCGCCTGTTCGAGCAGCTCAAGGAGCTCGATCGCCAGCTCGACGCGCTGCGCGCGCGCGGCAAGTCGCGGCGGACGCCGGTGGAGCGCGACTGGTGAGGAGTGCCGCGCTGGTCGTGCTGCTGGGGCTGCCCGTGCTGGCGCAGGAGCGCCTCGAGATCGAGGGGCCGGCGCCGGCGACGGTGCGGCTCGGCGACACCGCCGACGTCACGATCCGCGTCGTCGGCCGGGGGGCGAACCCGAACCGTCCGGCGCCGCCCGCCGTCGACGGGCTCGAGATGGGCCTCGTCGGGCCGATGAGCTCGCAGCAGATGCGGGTCGTCAACGGTCAGGTGTCGACCACGGTCAGCGTCGAGTACACGCTGCGGCTGCGACCGACGCGCGAAGGCCAGTTCGTCGTGCCGGCGTTCGCGCTCCGGACCGGGACGCGCGAGCAGACCGTCCACGAGCTGCGCCTCACCGCGGTCAAGGATCTGCGCGGTGGCGATCTCGGCTTCATCGACATGGAGGTCGAGCCGCGGCGCGTCTACGTGCACGAACCGATCCGCGTGCGCGCCCGCTTCGGCATCGATCCCGGCTTTCGCCTGGCCGAGGGATTTGCCGACCGGCGGCGCTATCTCGACATCGAGGTGCAGTCGCAGTGGTTCGACGAGCTCCCCGGTGCCGAGCCGATCGCGGTCTCGGAGCCGCGTGGCGACGTGCGTTGGGTGGTGGTCAACGGCCGCGGTCCGTTCGCCGCGACCTTCGACGGCTCGCACGTGCGAGACGGCAAGACCTGGCAGAGCTTCGCGATCGAGCGCGCGTTCCTGCCGACCCGCATCGGCAGGATCGAGCTGCCGGCGCCGACGCTGCGCTACGACGTGTTGCGGAGCAACAGCCGCGCGTTCGGTCGCACCGCGTCCGAGAACCTCTACACCTACGGTGAGCCGGTGTCGCTCGAAGTGCTGCCGATCCCGGAGAAGGGGCGACCGACGCCGTACTACGGCGCCGTCGGCCGCTTCACGCTCGACGCCGCGCTCGATCGCGACACGGTCACGGTCGGCAACTCGGTGAAGCTGCAGCTCACGGTCCGCGGCCAGGGCAACCTCGAGTTCCTGCGTCTGCCCGAACTCGACGATCTCGCGGGCTTCCACAAGCTCGGCGCCGCCGAGGCCCGGCGCGACGCCGAGAAGGTCGTGGTCACCTACGATCTCACGCCGCTGTCGGCCGACGTTCGCGAGGTGCCGGCGATCCACTGGAACTACTTCGACACCACGCCGGGCGTCGAGAAGTTCGTCGAGACCGCGACT
>JAGQRB010000425.1 GCA_020425925.1 Planctomycetota bacterium | reverse complement strand
TCTTGGCCAGACCGCACACCGCGAACTCGCCGGCGAGGCCGAGGTCGTCGATGGCGCGCAGCGCGGCCCCGAGCTGGCCCTGACCGCCGTCGACCACCAGCAGGTCCGGCAGCTCCTCGTCGTCGCGTTCGAGGCAGAGCCGGAGGCTCCGGCGCACCGCCTCGGTCATCGCGCCGAAATCGTCGCCGGCGTTCTCAGCCGAGATCCGGAAGCGGCGATACTCGCTCTTCGCCGGCACACCGGCGGCGAACGCGACCCGCGAGGCCACCGTGCTGGTGCCCTGGATCGTCGAGATGTCGAGACAGTGCAACCGGTCCGGTGGGTCGGCGAGGTCGAGCAGCCGGCCGAGGCGCTCGGCGCCGGCGCGCCGGCGCGCCGCGGCGTCATTGGCCATCGCGTCGGCGAGCCGCGCATTCTGCTCGGCGAGCTCGAGGTGGCGCCGCTTGCCGCCGCGCTGCGGCACCGCGAACTCGACCTTGCCGCCGCGCTTGCGCCGCAGCCACTCGCTGATGATCTCGGCCTCGGCCGGCAGCGACGGCAGCAGCACGGTCGCCGGCACGTAGCGCCCCCCCTCGTAGAACCGACCGAGCAGCTCCGCGAGCAGCAGCGAGTCGTCGAGCAGCGTGCGCAGCACGAATCGCCGCGAGCTCTCGAGCGCGCCGCCGCGGAACGCGAGCAGCGCGACGGTGACCTCGTCGCCGGCGCGGCACAGCCCGATCGCGTCCTCGTCCCCCACCGCCGTGACCACGGCCTGCGGTTCGGCGACCGACTGCAGCGCGCGGATCTGTTCCTTCAGCGCCTGCGCCCGCTCGAACTCGAGCGCCGCCGCCGCGTCCTGCATACGCCCGCGCAGGTCCGCGAGCACGGGCCCGACCTCGCCCTGCAGGATGCGCACCGAACGATCGAGCAGCTCGTCGTAGGCGGCGCGCTCGATCCGTCCGACGCACGGCGCCGGACAGCGCCCGATCTGATGTTTGATGCACGGCCGCGCGCGGTTGTGGAACACCGAGTCGGTGCAGTCGCGCAACGGCACGATCTTGTGCAGCAGCCGCAGCGTGCGACGCACCGACTTCGCCGAGGCGTAGGGCCCGAAGTACTGGGCGCCGTCGTCGGCGCGCTTGCGCACCAGGCGATACCACGGCCAGGATTCGCGGCGATCCAGCCGCAGCAGCAGGAACGCCTTGTCGTCCTTGAGCTTGACGTTGTAGCGCGGCTTCTTCTTCTTGATGACCGTGTTCTCGAGCAGCAGCGCCTCGGTCTCGCTCGCGGTCGCGATGAACTCGACGTCGGCGGCCTCGGCGGCGAGGAAGCGCAGCTGGTAGCGACCGTCGCCGCCCGGCGTCAGGTAGCTGCGCACGCGCGCGCGCAGGTTGCTCGCCTTGCCGACGTAGAGCGCCTTGCCGGCGTCGTCGCTGAAGACGTAGACCCCCGGCCCGGTCGGGAAGCGCGCGACCTTGGCGACGATGCGGGGGTTCACGCCGTCCTTCGTAGCGCGCGCGTCAGCTCGCGTCGACGAGCTCCTCGAGCCGCGTGATATGGAGGATCGCGCAGTACTCGTAGTCGTCGACGATCCCCGGACGATCCGACGGCAGGCCGACGATCATGCGGTCCTTCATGATCATCGCGAGCTCGGGGTGACGGACGTCGACGTGGCTGCCGTCCGCCATGTGGATCCGGAACGGGCGGAACGGGCGGCGCTGGGTCAGGGCCGCGATGTCTTCGGCTCGAAACATGCCCTGCTGTGTCATGAGATCATTGTTGGTTGCAACGAATCCGGCGTCAAAAGGGCACCGGCGCCGACCCGCCACCGAGAGCACGCGGCGTTACGAAGCCGCCACGACAGCGCCGCCGCACTCGCCCGCCATCGCCGATCCCGCCGGCGGCACGCGCCTTGCGCTATCGTGCGACCATGCGTCCGACCCCGAACCGCCGCGTGCCCGCCCGTCTGCTCCGAATCTCGTTCCTCGCGTTGCTCGGTGCGCCACTGGCGGCGCAGTGTGCGACGGCCTGGGAAGCCGGCGCGCCGCCGCCCGGCTTCGTGTCGACCGTCAGCAGTGCGACGTTGTGGGACCCCGACGGTCCTGGCCCGCAGGGCGTGAGCATCGCGGCGCTCTCCGGCACGGGTCCGTCCACGCACGTCGCCCTGCGCGATCTCGCCACCGGCGCGGAAGCGAGCCTCGTCACACCGCCGCTGCTGAACTTCCCGGGGATCGAATCGCAACTGCTCGCGATGCCGGGCGGCGACCTGCTCCTGATCGGGTTCAACATCAACCCGACACCGCCGGTGCAGCGCTGGACCGGCACCGGCTGGGCGGCCCTCGGCTCGGGACTCACCGGCGTGCCACGACACGCCGCCGTCACGGCGAACGGCGAGCTCTTCGTCAGCGGCACCAACCTCACGATCCAGGGCAGCGCGGCCGGCACGCTGGTGCGCTGGGACGGCACGCAGTGGTCACCGATCATGAACGCCCCGCTCGTCCAGGCCTTGCCCACGACTCTGGCCGCCGCCAGTAACGGCGATCTGCTCGTCGGCGGCAACTTCACGGCGATCGGCGGTGTCCCGGCGAACCGCATCGCCCGCTGGAACGGTGCCTGGTCGGCGCTCGGCGCCGGCCTGCCGACCGCCCCGGGCGCAATCCTCGAACTCAACAACGGCGACCTCCTCGCCGACGGCCAGCGCTGGAATGGCGCGTCGTGGTCGACGCTGGGCACCCCGCCACAGGGTGTCCTCACGCTCGCCGAACTGCCGAACGGCGAGCTGGTCGCCGGCGGCGCATTCACCACACCCGCGAACAACGTCGCGCGCTGGGACGGCGCGGTCTGGTCGGGCCTGGCCACCGGCTTCGACAATCCGGTCCGCAACCTGCTCGTGCTGCCCGGCGGCGAGCTCGCGGCCTTCGGCAGTTTCTATCGCGCCGGCGAACTCGTCGTCGGGTTCGGCGCGACCTGGAACGGCGCCAGCTGGCGCCCCTTCGGCGACGGGCTGTCGGCGGGAGTCGAAGCGCTGCTCGCCGCGGCCGATGACGAGGTGATCGCGAGCGGCGCCTTCGCGACCGCCGGCGGCCAGCTGGTGCGGAACATCGCACGATCCGACGGCGCGACCTGGCAGCCGCTCGGCAGCGGCCTCGGCGGCCGTGCGCTGGCGCTCGCGCGGGCAGCCAATGGCGACGTGATCGCGGGCGGGGCCTTTGCGACCGCCGGCGGCGCGCCCGCGAACAACGTCGCGCGCTGGGACGGGGTGAGCTGGTCGGCACTCGGCAACGGTGCGGACGGCCCGGTCAAGGCACTCGCGGTGCTGCCGAACGGCGACATCGTCGCCGGCGGCACGTTCGCGACCGCCGGCGGGCAGCCAGCACGCGGCATCGCCCGCTGGGACGGCGCGGCGTGGTCCGCGCTCGGCGGTGGCGTCGATGGCAGCGTCTTCGCACTCGTCGCGGTCGGCAACGACGTCTTCGTCGGCGGCGAGTTCGGAACCGCCGGTGGCGTGCCGGTATCGAACGTCGCGCGCTGGGACGGCAACTCCTGGTCGGCGCTCGGCGGCGGTGCCGACCAGCCGGTCGACTGCCTCGCGCTGTCCGGCAACGGTGACGTGCTCGCCGGCGGCCCGTTCGCGGTCGTCGGCGGCGTCGCCGAGCGCGGCGTCGCGCGCTGGCACGGCCCCGGCTGGGCCGCGACCG
>JAGQRB010000424.1 GCA_020425925.1 Planctomycetota bacterium | reverse complement strand
GGTGCCGGCCTGCTCGGCGAGCGCTTCGCGCACGAACGCCAGCAGCTCGTCGCGCGTGAACGGCTTGCCGAGCACGGGCGTCGCGACCGCGAGATCGGCGGTGCGCTCGTCGACGTAGCCGGAGATGAAGCGCACCGCGATGCCCGGTCGCGCCGCCCGCGCCAGCCGTGCCAGCCCCGGCCCGGACAGCTCCGGCATCTCGATGTCCGACAGCAGCAGGTCGATCGGTCCGGCGTGCTCGCGAACCACCTCCGCGGCGCGCCGCGAGTTCTCTTCGACCAGCACCCGGAAACCCTGGGCCTCGAGCGTCTGGCGCGTGATGCGTCGCACCATCGGGTCGTCCTCGGCCAGCAGGATGGTCCTCTCGGGCGGTCGCTCGGGCAGCACGAAGGTCGGCTCCGCCGGTCGCTCGCCGACCTCGACCTCGGGCCAGGTCACGGTGACTGTCGCCCCGCGCCCTTCGTCGGTGTCGATCGCGAGATCACCCCGGGTCTCGGTCAGGATGCTGCGGACCGAAGCCATCCCCATGCCGTTGCCGCGACCACCCTTGGTGGTGAAGAACAGTTCGCCGACACGCCGCCGCACTGCGTCCGACATGCCGATCCCGGTATCGGTGGCGCTGACGACGACGCGCGCTCGACCGCCCCGGAACTCCCGTGCGACCCGCAGCCGGATCGCGCCCTCGCCCGGAATCGCATCGCGCGCGTTGGTCACCAAGTTCAACAGCACCTGCTCGACGTGACCGCGCTTCAGCATCGCTCGCAACGGCACCGGCGGCAGCTCGATGGTGATTCGCACGCGGGCGCCAGCGAGGCTCTGCAACAGCGGCAGGATCTCGCGCACCTCGGCGGGCACGTCGACCGGTCGCGCCGCGCTCGCCGGATTGCGCGCCAACGACAGCAGCTGGCTGGTGAGTTTCGCGGCCTGCAACGCCGCCGACCGCGTTTCGGCGAGCCGCTGCCGCACCGGCGGGGCGAGTCCGCCCTCGCTCATCGTGGTCTCGGTATTGCCGATCACCACGGTGAGCACGTTGTTGAAGTCGTGGGCGATGCCGCCGGCCAGCTGCCCGACCGACTCGAGCCGCTGCGCCTGCAGCAGCGCCTGGGTGCTCTCGCCGAGCGCCTGGTTCACGCGCCGGGTCTCGGCGGTCAGGTTCTCCTGCATCCACAGCACCAGCCCGAGCCCGAGCGCGCAGATCACCAACACCTCGAACGCGCCGAAGTACGGTGCCAGCCCGTAGACGTCACCGAGCCCGAACGACACCGCCTGCAGACCCTGGGACCCGGCGCCGAACACCAGCGAGGCTCCCGCCAGCTGGGCGCCGATACGATCGATCCGACGACCGTGCCAGACCAGCGCGACACCGCACACCGCGAACGCGGCGGCGGTCAGCGCCCAGCTCAGCGCGACGCGCAGACCGAGCCGAACCGCGGGTTCGGCGCCTGCGGTCGCGACGATGGAGAGGGCGGCGAAGGCCGTGACCACGACCGCGCCGGCATACAGCCGGCGGCGTTCGAGGACCTGCTCGCGACGACCGGCGAACGCCCGCAGACAGACGACGAGCAGCCAGAGATGCAGGTAGTAGGCGATCTGCGCCAGCAGCGACAGGCCGGTCCAGAACGAGCCCCCGAGCCAGTCGCCGAGCGACCTCTCACCGAGCTGGCCGAGCTGCAGGATCGTGAGCCCGCGTGCCGCGAGGTAGGCCAACCAGCTGCCGGCCCACAGCTTCAGGAACGCGGCGCCATGCTGGCGGTAGCTCTGCCACGATACCCAGACCAGCAGCAGGCCGGCGACGATCGCGCACAGCGACTGCGCGGTGAGGAACTCGAGGTAGACCGCCGGCGGCGCGCCGTCGAAGGTGCCGAACATCCGTCAGCGGCCCTGTTCCGTCGGCTCGGGAGCCTTGGCGAACGGTTCGCCCTGCAGCGGGTCGAGCCGCAGCACCGCGCCGTTCTGCAGGCGGAACCGTGCGCCCGACCACGACACCAGGCCGTCGCCGTCGGCGCGGCACGACACCGCCGGGCCCTCGGACCGCACGTCGACGCCTTCGCTGCGGAACCCACCCGCGATCGGCGCGGTCGGCGGTGTCAGCAACACCGTGACGCGCTGGCCGCCCGCGATCGTGGTGGTGCCGAACGCGTGGCGCCATTCGACCGCCAGGTCACCGCCGTTCCAGACGGTCGCCCGCCCGGCACGCCAGCCCGGCTCGTCGACGCGCTCGATCACCAGCAACGCAGCCTGGAACGGGGTCACGCCGCCGGCGACCGCCGCCAGCGCCTCGAGTCCGGCGGGCGGCGCCACCGGCGCGGCCTCGGCCTCGTCGAGCTTCGGTCGCGCATCGGGCGCGACGACGAGCGTCGAGCCGTCGGGCAGCGCGATCCGGTGCTCGCGGCCGAAGGCCTCGAGCCGCAGATGCGTCAGCGCGCGCACGTCGATCGCGACCGCAGCCTCGGTGAGCTCGGTGAGCGCGAGCGCGGTCTCGCCCTGCGCGACGATCCGGCTGCCGCCATGGAACTGCAGTTCGAACTCGCCGACCTGCCGCACCTCGATCGCGGTGCCCTGCCGGATCGCGCGCAGCTTGTCGTGGAAGTAGAGCGGCACGAACGCGTCGTCGTCGACCGTCTTGAACCAGACGCGGTCGACGTTCTGCACCAGCAGCGCGCGGTCGGGCTCGTACGGCAGCGGCTCGCGGCTCTCGTTCTTGAGCCAGCGCGGCCAGCCGGTCTGCGGCGGCGCCGGCGCGGTCGGCAGCAGCGGCTGCTCGCCGATCGTCAGGTTCTGGTAGATCTCACCGAGCGTGCGCGGGTAGCCGCCATAGCCCTGCAGGTCGCGCGGGAAGATCGGAAAGCCGTCGAACGTGCGCGCCTTCGGCGGCCCGCTCCAGCGCTGCATCAGGTTCTCGAGCGCGGGATCGCCGATGCCGCTCGGGGCCTCGGAACCGGGGTCCTGCGGCCGCGCATACGGACTCTCGATGGTGCGCGTGGCGGCCGGCGACTCGGGCGTCGGCGTGACGCCGTTCTGCGCGGCGAGCCCCGCCGCGAGCGCGGTCGCGGTCAGGAAGATGGCAAGCAGCGGCGGTCTCATGCGGTGATCCCCGGTCGGTCGGATGCGCCGAATCTACCCGGTCATCGACACTAAGGCCCCCCGATCGGCAGGAAGAACGAGCCGTAGCGCTCCAGGAAGTGGCCGGGCAGCACCTTGCGGTCGGCCACCGCGGCGGCGATCTCGACGTCGACGATGTCGCCGGCGCGCATCGCCGCCATGCGCCCGAACCGGCGCTCGAGCACCAGACGCGCGGCGCGCGCACCCAGCCGCAGCGCGAACAGGCGATCGAACGCGATCGGCTGGCCGGCGCGCTGCAGGTGACCGAGCACCAGGTGGCGGGACTCCCAGCCGATGCGACGCTCGATGCAGCGCGCCACCGTCTCCGCGGCGCCCCCGATCAGGAACTCGCCGAAGCGGTCCTTCTGCATCGGCGACAGGCATTCGCCGTGTTCGTAGAGCCGCACGCCCTCCGCGACCGCGACCAGCGCCGAGCGCGCGCCCGCGGCGCGCAGCGACTCGAGGTTGTGGCAGAGCTCCTCGAGTTCGGCCGGCTGTTCGGGCACCAGGATGCCCTCGGCACCGGCCGCGACTCCGGCGTAGGCCGTGATCCAGCCGGCGTGACGCCCCATGCACTCGACCACCATCACACGACCGTGCGACTCGGCGGTGCTGCGCAGGTCGTCCATCGCGCGGGTCGCGACCTCGACCGCCGAGAAGAAACCGAAGGTGAAGTCGGTGGCCTCGAGATCGTTGTCGATCGTCTTCGGGATCGCGACGACCGGCACGCCGTGTTCGCGGTGCAGCCGGTCGGCGGCGCCGAGCGTGCCTTCGCCGCCGATCACCACCAGCGCGTCGAGCGCGTGGTGTCGCAGGTTGGCGAGCACCTTCGGCACGTCGATGTCGGGGTCGCGGTAGGGATTGTCGCCGCTGCTGCCGAGCAGCGTGCCGCCCTGCACCAGCAGGCGCTGGAAGTCGACGCCGTCGAGCGCGCGGGTGGCGCCGACGATCAACCCACGCCAGCCGTCGCGGAAGCCGACGAGCTCGCAGTTCGCCGCCAGCAGCCGGCGGCCGAGCCCGCAGATCGCCGCGTTGAGCCCCGGCGCGTCGCCGCCGCCGGTGAGCACGCCGACCCGCAGCCGCCGCTCGTCCATCAGCGCGGCGTGAAGTAGCGGTCGATGAAGCCGGTGTCGACCTGGCCGGCGGCGAAGTCCGAGTGCTGCAGGATGCGCAGGAACAGCCCGGCGGTGGTCTTGATACCGTCGGTGGTGAGCTCCTGCAGCGCGCGCGCCGCGACCTCGATCGCCTGCTTCCTGGTGCGGCGATGCACCACCAGCTTGCCGATCATCGAGTCGTAGTTCGACGGCACCGTGTAGCCCTGGTAGATGTGGCTGTCCCAGCGCACACCCGGACCGGCCGGCGGCACGAACGTCGCGATCCGCCCCGGTGACGGCTGGAAGTTGTGGTCGGGGTCCTCGGCGTTGATCCGGAACTCCATCGCGTGACCGCGCAGCTCGATGTCGTCCTGACCGAACGACAGCCGATGGCCGGCAGCGACCAGGATCATCTCGCGGATCAGGTCGGTGTCGGTGACCATCTCGGTCACCGGGTGCTCGACCTGGATTCGCGAGTTGATCTCGATGAAGTAGAAGTTCTTGTTCTGGTCGAGCAGGAACTCGACCGTGCCCGCCGACTGGTAGTTCGCGGCCTTGGCGAGCCGCACCGCGGCCTCCCCCATCGCCGTGCGGGTCTCGGGATCGAGCACCGGGCAGGGGCTCTCCTCGAGCAGCTTCTGGTGCCGCCGCTGCAGCGAGCAATCGCGTTCGCCGAGGTGCACGACGTTGCCGTGCTGGTCGGCGAGGATCTGGATCTCGACGTGGCGCGGCTTCTCGACGTACTTCTCGAGGTATACCGTCGCGTCCTTGAACGCGGCCTCGGCCTCGCTGCGCGCGGCATGGAAGCCGGTCGCGAGGCTCGGCTCGTTGTGCGCCACGCGCATGCCGCGCCCGCCGCCGCCGGCGGCCGCCTTGATCAGCACCGGGAAGCCGATCTGACGCGCGACCTCGAGCGCCTCCTGCTCGGTGTGCACCGGCCCGTCCGAACCCGGCACGCCGGCGACGCCCGCAGCCGCCGCGAGCTGTTTGGCCGCGACCTTGTCGCCGCACTGCTTGATCACCGGCGCCGGCGGGCCGATGAACTTGATGTTGCAGCTCTGGCAGACCTCGGCGAAGTGCTCGTTCTCGGACAGGAAGCCGTAGCCCGGGTGGATCGCGTCGGCATCGGCGATCTCCGCCGCCGCGATGATCGACGGGATGTTGAGGTAGCTCTCGACGCTCGGCGCGCGGCCGATGCAGATCGTCTCGTCGGCGTAGCGCAGGTGCAGCGAGTCCTTGTCGGCCTCGCTGTAGACCGCGACGGTCTCGATGCCGAGGTCCTTGCAGGCCCGCAGGATCCGCAGCGCGATCTCGCCGCGGTTCGCGATCAGGATGCGATGGAACATCGACGGGCTACCGGATCAGGAACAGGGGCTGCCCGAACTCGACCGACTCGCCGTTCTTGACCAGCACGTCGACGACCTCGAACTCGCGCTCGGCCTTGATCTCGTTCATGACCTTCATCGCTTCGATGATGCACAGCGTGCGATCGGCGCTGACGCGATCACCGGGCTTGCAGAACGGCTCCGCGTCGGGCGACGCCGCGCGGTAGAACGTGCCCACCATCGGCGACTTGAAGACCTCGCCCTGCGGTTCGGCGGCGACGGCATCGCCGGCGACGACGGCCGGCATGCCGGCGATCTGGCCCGGCATCGGGATCGCCATCGGCGCGGCGGCCGGGGCGTGGAATACCGCGGCCTGCGGCTCGGCGCGCCGGACGCGCCAGCGCGCACCCTCCTCCTCGATCTCGACCTCGACGACGTCCTTCTCGACCATCAGCTCGATCAGGTGCTGCAGACTCGCCAGCTGACTCTCGGCGCTGCCGGCCGCGCGCGCGCTTCGCGCTGATCCGCTGGCAGGTCTGCTGGCCGGGCGGTTCGCCTTCGCTGCCGCCTTGCGGACGGAACTCGGCAGCGGCTTGGCGGCGGACCGCGGCGTCGGGCTCGGTGACTTCTTCTTGCTGGCGCGCTTCTTGGGCATGCGGACGCTCGTGGGAGACGAGGGCTTACGAAGGCGCGCAAGTGAAAGCGCTGCCGTGGCCGGTGTCCAGCGAAGACCGGGAACCGCACACCGCGGCGGCGCCGCCGCCGCTCAGACCAGCTCGGCGATCTGCACCGCGTTCAGCGCGGCGCCCTTGCGGAGCTGGTCGCCGCTGAGCC
>JAGQRB010000423.1 GCA_020425925.1 Planctomycetota bacterium | reverse complement strand
TCGAGCTGGCTGCTGGCGCCCCTGTTCGTCGGGACGTCGGGAGTGAGAACCAACGACGAACTACGCGCGTAGAGGCTCTGTTCGAAGCATCTTGGGACGCGGGTTCAATTCCCGCCGCCTCCACCACCTCTCGCGCTTCGCGCGGAGGTGGTGGTGACGCCGTGACTCGGGGGCCCTCGTCGCGCGCGAGGCGCGCGGCGAGGACCCGGCGATTCCCGCGGCTTCGCTGATCGAGTGCCACATCCGCGGGTGCGTGCGGCCGTGCTCGATCTACGGGTTCCTGCGAAACACAGCCCGCGCGAAGCGTTGACGGTCGCCCCACACGCGCTAGCGTAGGTAGGGTCGATTCGGGTCGGCCCGTCCGGAGGACGGCCTTCGGCACAATCGGCTCTTCGATCGGGCATCCCATGGGGCGAGAAGCAAAACCCGAAATGCTCGAGAGTCCGAAGCTGGCCGTTTCCCTGCGGGGCAGCCCAAGCGTGGGACGGGACTTCCTCGATGCGTTCGAGGCCTCGGACTTCCCGGGCCTCGACCACGAGCGGTTGCTCGCCGCCGCAGACACGATCGCGCTCAGCGAACGAAGCAAGTCGGATCACATCGTCCTCAAGGTCTCGTACGTGATCATCGACGCCGCAACGACCCCCAATAGGGTCGCGGTGTTCCGCCGCATGCCTCGCCCAGAGAGCGCGGGCAAGGGCAAGAAGAAGGGGCACGCCAACAAGATCGGGAACTCGGTCGTCCTTTCTGCCGGAATCGAGAACGACCTCTCGTTGAGGAGGCGCGACAAGGGCTGGCTGCTGAATCCGTACTACCCGCTCTCGCACAAGCTCGGCGCGTACCTCGGCGAGATCGAACTACCGCTTCTGCCGAACGAAACCGGCGACACACTCCAGAGGTACAGCCTGTTCGTCTTCCGGCGCGACCGAACCCGCCACTACGGCTTCTACGTGCACGTCGGCGTCCTGAACCACCCGAACAGCTTCCCGGTGACACCGACCGCCCTGATCGGATCCAGTGAGGACCTGTTCGAGGGTTTCTTTCCGCTGGACACCGCCCGAAGCCGGCAGGTGCCGCCTGCCATGGCGGTCGACCACTGTGTGCTAGCTCTGCTCGCTGGCGAGCGCCCTAGCATTCCCGGCGTCTTCTGGCGATCGATGGTTGCACCGGAGCATTTCGCCAGTCGAGTAGTGCAGGCCTCGACTGTGGAACGCGTGCCGCGCGACGCAACCCGGCATTCCGGCCAGACTCTCAAGGACGTCTTCGTCTCGTACGCAAGTGAGGACCGAGACGCGATCGTTCGCCCGCTGTGCGACGCTCTCGAGAATGCCGGCATCTCCGTGTGGTTCGACGAACGCTCGGCAGTCCCAGGCGCGACGGTCAACGAAACGGTGAGCGATGGACTCCTGCTCAGCCGCTTCGCCGTTGTCGTCGTCACCCCGAACTTGCTTTCCAGGAGCAGGACCGCATGGGTGCATCGCGAGATCGACGCGATCGCCGAGCGCGAGACCCGCCTCGCAAGAAACATGCTCATCCCGCTGAGAGAAGGTGTTTCGGACCATGACGTCGGCTCCCTGCCGATGTTAGCCAGTCGCTCCGCGGTGCAGTGGAGAGACGGGATTGACGCCGTCGTTGCCGCTGTGCGGCGCGTGGTCCGGGCGTGATAACCGTTGCCGAACGGCCCGATCATTGGTTCGGCCAGACAACATTGGCGTCCGTCGCGCCTGCCACAGGCGCCGGCGAAACCCGAACGTCGTCATCAATCCCAGGGTGATCTGCGATGCGCGCCGACACACACACGATCCAGAAACTGTTCAAGCAAGACGTGCAGTACGTCATCCCCGAGTTCCAGCGCCCCTACGTGTGGGGCGAGGAAGAGCAGTGGGATCCTCTGTGGCAAGATCTGACTGCAGCTGCGGATCGCTACCTCGATCACCTGCTCACGCTGCGCAGAAGCCGTGAAGACAATCCCGAGCAGCAGGCCGAGGAGCGTGCCGGGCGGCACTTCCTGGGTGCCGTCGTGCTGAAGCAGAAGCCGACGCCCACGGCCTCGATCGAGATCCGAGAGGTCATCGACGGGCAGCAGCGCATGACGACGTTCCTGATCGTCACGCAGGCCGCAGCGTCGGCCCTAGCCGAACTGGGCCACGACGCCGCGCGACTGAAGCGCCTCAAGTGGAACCGGGACTCCGTCGGGGACGAACGCTTCAAGGTCTGGCCGACCCGCTCGGATCGCGACGCATTCCGTGCCGTGATGGAAGAAGACCAATCGGTGGCAGAGCTCGGTCGGATCGGCGAAGCCCATGACTTCTTTCGCTTCCGAATGCTCGACTGGATTGGCGGAGGACCGGACGACCCGATTGCCCGTGACCGTGCACACGCGTTCGAGACCGCGTTGATGGGCTTGATGCAGGCGGTCGTCATCGATCTCGAGCCAGCGGACGATCCGTTCGTGATCTTCGAGACGCTCAACGCACGCGGCACGCCTCTGCTCGAGTCCGACCTGGTCAAGAACCTCGTCATGCAGGTCGGGAGCAGCCGGGGCCTGGCACCGAGCGATCTTTCGCAGCGGTTCTGGTCACACTTCGACACGGCTTGGTGGCGCAAGGAGATCCGCCAGGGGCGAATCACGCGGCCGAGAATCGACACGTTCCTCGACTACTGGCTCGAGCTCCGGCTGCGCGAGGAAGTGTCGAGTCACATGGTGTTCCAACGCTTCCGCCATTACCTGAACGATCAGGGGCAAGACGTGATTGCGGTACTCGATGACCTGCACAGATGCGGGGAGGCCTGGGAGGAGCTCGACGACCACCTCGATCCGGGGACTCCGGAGGAGCGGTTCGTGTACCACTGGCGGACGGTCGAAGCCGGAGCTCTGACGCCGCTGCTCGTCCACCTCTACGACCTCCGCCGGCGAGAAGCGCTGGAGCCTCAGGACTTCCTGGCCGTGGCGGACACGATCGAGAGCTACCTCGTGCGCCGGATGATCTGCCGGATGACAACGAAGGACTACAATCGCCTCTTCCTCGAGGCTCTGAACCACGTCCTCGACGTGCCACCCAGCGAGATCGCACCCGCGTTGACGGCCTACCTCTCGGACCAGACTGCGGACGCACGTGAGTGGCCACGAGACAGCACCGTCGAGTACGCGGTCCTAGAGAGCCCACTGTACCGGCTACTCACCCGCGGTCGTTTGCGCCTCGTGCTCGAGGCGCTCGAGGATTCCCTCCGCTCGCCGCGAACCGAGGATCGCCGCGTCACCCGGAATCTCACGATCGAGCACGTGATGCCGCAGAAGTGGGAGCGGAACTGGCCGGCAACTGCCGAGGGGCAGGTAGAGGCCGTCGAGCATCGAGATCGTCTGATTCACACCCTCGGCAACCTCACGCTCGTTACCAAGTCCATGAATCCAGCGCTATCGAACGCCGCCTGGGCAGACAAGCGGATCGCGCTTCACGAGCACTCGAACTTGTTGATGACCCGACGGCTGCTCGACGAGGCCGGATCGAGTTGGAACGAAGAGACGATCCGCGACCGCGGCCAGAAGCTGGCGGAGATGGTGTGCCGGATCTGGCCGCGCCCGGATCCGGAAGGGTGACAGGCCTGGCCGTGTTCGAGGGTCCAGACCTGATACCTGCTACATCTCGATGTCGGTCGCGCTCTCGACGGCCGCATCCCCTCAACCAGGCCGGCGCGATCGCGTCACGCTGACACGGTCACCCGCTACCGATAGTCCAACACCCCGTTCGCCGTGTCCGTCAACGTCGCGACCGCCGCGCTGAGGTTCACCCCCGCAGCGATCGCACCGTTCCACGGCAGCGGATCGCGCGCGGCGAGCCGGCCGAGCGCCGCGGCGGCGAACGCGCGCTCGAGCTGGTTGCGCCCGCCGCGCAGCAGGAACTCCTGCAGCGGCGCGACCGCGCGCCGATCACCGTGATCCCCCAACACGGTCGTCGTCACGGCGACTCGGGCGAGCGCGCCGCCTGCCCCGGTGAAGTCGTCGAGCAGGCGATCGGTCAGCCGGTCGTCACCGAGCCGGGACAAGGCCAGCGCCGCGGATTCGTAGAGGATCGGGGCGCGTCGCGACTGCGCCATGACGCCGCGCATGTCGTCGATCGCGTCGCGATCGTTCATCAGCGCGAGCGCGAGACAGAGGTGGCCGGCGAGCTCCGGTTGGATCGAGTGCGCCACCAACAGCTGGCGCAGCCGCGGCGCGGCATCGACGTGGCGGCCGAGGCCCGACGCGAGCGCCAGCACCCCCACCAGCGCGGGCGCGTGCGCGACCTCGAGCTCGGCTGCGAGCGCCTTGCCGATCGCCGCGTCGGGCACCGGTCGCTCGCCGTCACCCGGCGCGGCACGGAACGGCTCGGACGACAGGACCCCGAGCGCGAGCGCGCACCAGCACTTCGTCGGCCCCTCGACCTCGGACAGCGCGGCCAACAGGTTGGCCCGATTCGGCGCGCCACCGATCTCACCGAGTGCGAGCGCCGAATAGCAACGCGTCACCTCGTCGTTCGCGGCGCGCAGGCGTTCGAACAGCAGCTGGCTGTAGTCGGCGTCGACGATCGGCCGGCAGAGCCGACCGAGCGCGAGCGCCGCCGAACGCGCGATCAGGTTGCCGGCGCGCGGCGGTTGGCCGTCGCCCCGCAGATCCAGCGCCAACAGCGCACGGTAGCCGGCGGCTAGCGGGTCGCCGCGCCCGAGCAGCCGCGCGATCGCGGCCGGACAGTGCGCCTGGATGATCTCGTGATCCGCGCCCAGCGGACGCAGGTAGTAGCGGCGGAGCACGCCGAGCACTTCGACCAGCCGGGCCCGCTCGGTCGCGTCGTCGCCGAACCGCAGCAGCCCGAGACCGTGGATCGCACCGACCCGGATCTCGCGACTCTCGAGTGCGTCGTCCTCGAGCAGTGCGCGCAGCGTCGCGAACACCTGCTGGCGAAGGTCGATGTCCGCGGTGCCGGCCGCCACCAGACCGAGACCGTAGGTCGCGAACGCCCGCGTGCGTTCACGGACCGCAGGCGCACCGACCGCGGCACGACCGACCTCGTCGTCGCGCGCGATCGCCATCAGCAGCTCACACGCCTCCGGCTGCCGCGCGCCGGAGCGGCCGCCGACGGCGAGCGCCAGCACCGCCGCTTCGCCGACCTCCTGAGGGCGCGCCGCGAGCCGCGGCCGCAGCGCGTCGACGAGCCGCAGGTCGGGCAGGTCGCGACCGGCTTCGGCGAGCGCGAACATCGCCGCGATCGCGAGATCCGCCGACCGCTCGTCGGCAGCGAGCAACACGCGCTGCAGCGCCGGCAGGATCCGCTCGGCCACATCGGCCTCGGACAACGTCGACGGCGCCCGCCGCCGCGCCAGCAGCCGATGTCGGTTGTGCTGCCACCACACCGACCATTCGAGCGCGGGATCGCAGACCAGGTGCACCGCACCGCCCCCTTGCGGCAGTTGCGCGGCACGGCCCGCCGGCAGCACCGGCGCAGCCGCGAGGGCGAGCGCCAGCGTCGAGAATCGGAGCGCGCATCCACGCCACATCGCGACAGCGTAGCAGGCGCACGCCGCCGCGAACGCAAACGGCCCGCCGCCAGCAGCTGGCAGCGGGCCGTTCGTCACGGCGGGAGACCGCGACCGTTCGATCAGTTGCCGAACGTGCCCTCGACGCCGTTGGACGTCGCGAGACCGGCCGGGTTGGAGCTGGTCAGGCCGATCGTCTGCACCGACATCTTGACGCCGACGAAGCTCGAGCCGGCCGGGATCGGCAGGCTGGCGGTCGAGCTGCCGCTGGTGACCGGGCCGACGAGGTTCGCGATCACGTTGGCGAGCGGCAGGTTGTCGTCGCAGCCGGGCGCGTTGAGGCCGAGCGCGCTGAGCGGCAGCGCCGGCGTCTGGCGGCCGAACGCGAAGAAGTGGAAGCCGAGCGCCGAGGCCGCGTTGAAGCCGGTCGCGGTGAGGTCCCAGTTGGTGCCGACGACGGGCGGCGTCGAACTCGCGAGCGCGAGGTTGTCGCAGCCGACGCCGAACGACTCGCTCGAGGCGCAGCCGGCGCCATCGGGCATGTGGACCACGACCCAGCCCGGCGACGCCGGGATCATCAGGATCTTGTCACCGGCCATGTCGAACGTGTTCGCGACCAGGAACTCCTCGAACGTCGTCGAGTCGGTCGTGACCGGGCTGGTCGAGAAGTCGACCGACGCCGGCAGCGTCGCCGGCATGCCCGGCGAGACGCCGACGATGCCGTTGTCCGACACGCCGCCGAAGGTCGAGTTGTTGGTGACGTTCGGGCCGTAGGTGAACTCGATGTTGCCGGTGTCGTAGAGCGTCAGCTGGAACGACATCAGCGGCGTCGGGAAGCCGAAGCTCTGGACCTGGAACCACGTGACCGTGCAGGTCGTCGCCTGCGAGTCGATCCAGAACGACGTGCCGCTGGCGGCAGGAATCGTGTCCGACCAGTGCGGGCAGATCACCGGGCCGTTCAGCACCAGGCTCGCCGCCGCCGGCGTGTAGACCAACGGCGTCGCGGTCGGGATCGCGGGCGAGCCGTTGTTGCTCAGGAAGCAGATGCCATGGTCGGAGACGTGGATCTCGTTGTAGGTCGAACCTTCGAAGGGAAAGGCGAAGCCGATCGGGTTCGGGCCGGCGATCGAATCCTGCAGGATCGTGATCATCGTGCCGGGGGTCTGGATGCACTGCGCGACGCCGACCGAAGAGAGGACGGCGACGGCGAGGAAAGACAACTTCTGCATGGTTGGTGCTCTCGATTCCAGGAGAGGGGGAAGGCGAGGGAATAGGGCGCCGGAAGTGTAGCGCGGCAACGCTTTGTTCGCATCACCCTCGAACGGCACCCCGACCGCGGCAACCGGCCCGGTCGCCAGCGCCGTACGGGAAGCCGCGATGCCGTCGGTACTTCGTCGTTACCCCGCGGCGATCGCCCTACTCCAGCGCGGCGAGCACGGCTTTCATGAACTCGGGCAGATCGTCGGGCTTGCGCGCGCTGACATGGTGGCCGTCGACGACCGCGGCCTCGTCGCACCACACCGCACCGGCGTTGACGAGGTCGTCGCGGATCCCGCGCGAGCCGGTGTAGCGCCGACCGCGCACGATGCCGGCCGAGATGCAGATCCAGCCGCCGTGGCAGATGCTCGCGACCAGCTTGCCGGCCGCATCGAACGCGCGCACCAGCGCGAGGACGCGCTCGTCGCGGCGCAGCTGGTCGGGCATCCAGCCACCGGGCGCGATCACGCCCGCGAACGCATCGGGATCGATGTCGTCGAAGGCGCGATCGGTGTGGCAGGGATAGCCATGCTTGCCGCGGTGCAGCGCGCCAGCGGCGCGTCCCGCGACCACCGGCCACTTGCCGGCCTCGCGCAGGCGCAGCAGCGGATACTGCAGCTCGAGGTCCTCGTAGTCGTCCCCCGCCAGGATCAACACGGACTTGTTCATGCCGGCAGTGTAGCCGCGCGCTCAGCGCTCGCGCATCTCGCGGCGGTCGTCCTTCTCCTTCAGGTACTGGCGCTTGTCCTCGGTCTTGCGGCCGCGGCCGACGCCGATGGTGATCTTGGCGTAACCCTTGCTGCCGAAGTAGACCCGCAGCGGCACCAGCGTCATGCCCTGGATCAGCGCCTTGCTCTTGATCTTGTCGAGCTCGCTGCGATGCAGCAGACACTTGCGGCGCCGCGTCGGCTCGTGGTTCTGGATGTTGCCATGGCTGTACTCGGGGATGTTCGCGCCGATCAGCCAGAGCTCGTCGCCGTCGATCCGGGCGTAGGACTCGGCGAGCGTGATCTTCCCCTGCCGCAGGCTCTTGACCTCGGTGCCGCGCAGCACGAGGCCGCACTCGTAGCGCTCGACGATCTCGTAGTGGAAGCGGGCCTTCTTGTTCTCGCCGACCAGGATCTCGGGATTGCGGCCGCCCCCCGCCTTGCCGGCGTCCGCCTTGGCCTGCTTCTGCTGTTTCGACTTGCCGGCCTTCGCCATTGCGGCGAAAGCTCGGACAACCGCGCGCGAATGGCAAGCTTCCCCCTTGCATCACCGGGGCCCATCGCTACTTTCCTCGGCCCACCCCACTTGGGCCCAGGTGGCGGAATTGGCAGACGCACTAGGTTCAGGTCCTAGCGGGAGTAAAATCCCATGGAGGTTCAAGTCCTCTCCTGGGCACCACTATTCATGTGAGCTCGGTTCCGCGTGAGTTCGGTACGGCGTGACCTCGGTACGGAGCGAGCTGAACCGCGACGTCGAAGTCGCCCGACCGGGTGAGGTCGCGCCGCTCGTCCTCGGCGCCACCGCCGCGAGCAGCGTTTCGCAGGCCGCGCTGACGATCGATCCGCCGGTCGTGCTGGCGCCGATGGCGGGCGTGACCAACGCGCCGTTCCGGACGCTCTGCCGGCGCTTCTCGGCCGATCGCTGTCTCTACGTCAGCGAGATGATCACCGCCCGCGCCTTCGTCGAAGGCCACGCCCGCACCCTCAAGCTCGCGTCGTTCGGCGCGGACGAACAGACGCGCAAGAGCATCCAGCTCTACGGCACCAACCCGGCGACGCTGGCCGAGGCGACCAGGGTGCTGGTGGCGGAATGGGGCGTGCACCACATCGACATGAACTTCGGCTGCCCCGTGCGCAAGGTGACGCAGAACGGAGGCGGCGCCGCGATCCCGGCGCGGCCGAGCCTGCTGCGGCGCATCGTGCGCAGCGTGGTGCGCGCGGCCGGCGACGTGCCGGTCACGATCAAGTTCCGCAAGGGCATCGACGACCGGCTGCTGACGTTCCTCGACGCCGGCCGGATCGGCGAGGAGGAAGGCGTGCGCGCGGTCGCGCTGCACGCCCGCACCGCGGCGCAGCTCTACTCGGGCGAGGCCGACTGGGACGCGATCGCCGCGCTCAAGCGGCACGTGCGCACGATCCCGGTGCTCGGCAACGGCGACGTGTTCGAGTGCTGGGACGCACTGCGCATGCTGCGCGCCACCGGCTGCGACGGTGTCGTCGTCGGCCGCGGGTGCCTCGGTCGCCCGTGGCTGTTCGGCGAGCTCTGCGCGGTGCTGACGGGCAACGAGCCGCCGCCGCCACCGGCGTCGGGGGCGGTGCTCGACACGCTGCGCGAGCACGCCCGCCTGCTCGCCGAGTTCTTCGGCGAACGCCACGGCATGATGCAGCTGCGCAAGTTCACCGGCTGGTATCTCAAGGGCTTCCCGGGCGTGAAGAAGCACCTGCCGGCACTGCATCTGGTCGAGACGCTCGCGGATCTCGAGGCCGGCCTGGCCGGCATCCCGCGCGATCTGCCCTACCCCGAGAGCGGGCTGCGCGCCCGGCGCTGCAAAGGCGGCCGGACTCAGGAGGTCGCGTTGCCGCAGGGCTTCCTCACCTGCCGTGACGAGGATCTCGTGGTCGAGGACCCGACGGCGATGGACGGCGGCTAGCGGACGAGATCCCCCACCCGCACGAACTCGAACCCGTCGGCACGCAGCTCGAGCACGGCGTCGAGCCGCTCGAGCACACGGGTGGCCTCGGCCTCACTGTCGCGATCGAAGTCGTGCAGCAGCACGACTCCACCGCCGCTCGTCCGCAGCTCCTCGATCAACCGCTCGCGGCCGCGGTCGATGTCCGGCCGCGTGTCCCAGCTGTCGTGCGTCCACATCGCGATCGGCGCACCCTGCGACCGGACCCAGAGCCACGAGATCAGGTTGAGCTTGCCGTAGGTCGGCCGGAACGGCAGCTGCGTCGGATCGAGGCCGAGCCGCGCCTGGAGGATCCGCCACGCGTCGCGGGTGTCGCGGATCGCGCGCCACGGCGCGATCCGGAGGTGGTGCACGTGCTCGTCACCGTGCGTGCCGATCTCGAAACCGCGCTCGGCGAGCAGCGCGAACTGCTCGGGGTGCGCCCGGGCGTTGCGACCGAGCACGAAGAACGTCGCCGGCACGCCGGCCGTGACCAGCCGCTCGACGACCCGCGGCGTCAGCTCGCGCCCAGGACCGTCGTCGAACGACAGCGCGATGACCCGCCGTTCGCGGCAGATCGTGCGCAGCCGCCGCCGGTTGGCCTCGAGCAGCAGGCGCGGCAGTCCGACGTAGAGCAGGAAGCCAGCCAGTACGGCGCCGAGCAGCGCGAGCGCCGTCGTCATCCGGGCTACGGTGCCTCGCTGGCGCGGACCTCGACCACGCTGCCGCGCGGCAGGATCTCGAACAGCTCCGCGATGTCCTGGGCGTGCATCCGGATGCAGCCCATCGACGACATCGTGCCGATCGTCTCCGGCATCGGCGTGCCGTGCGCGCCGAAGCCGCTGTAGGACGGGTGCAGGAAGGTGATGAAGTACTCGCCGAGGATGTTCTGCGGGTGGCCGTAGGGATAGACGTTGCCGTCAGGTGCGGTCCACTGCGGCCGCGGCTGCTTGTTGCCGACCTCGAACTGCGCCACCGGCGTGCGGTCGTTCTGGCCGTGGCCGACCCAGTAGAGCCGCAGCAGCAGATCGCCGACGTAGACCGCGAGCGAGAAGCTGCGCTTCTCGACGACGCTGTGGATCGGCTCCGCCGGCACCTTGAGCCGCTGGCCGACGCGGATCGCGTTCTTGTTGTGGATGCGGTTCAGCACCGCGATCGTGCCCTCGTCGACCAGCAGGCCCTCGTTGCGGAACTTGCGCGCGATGCCGTTGAGGCTGTCGCCGCTCGCGACGGTGTAGCTTCGCGCGCCGGCGACGTTGGCCGGATCGCAGAGCCAGCGATCGACCCGCACGCGGTAGGCCGCGTAGGCGCTGTTGACGACCGCGCGCGCCGCGGTGTCGGCCTTCTCGATCGGACCACGCAGGCAGAGGTCGAGCACCTTGGTGCCGGCGGCGACGGCGTCGGCGTCGGGCAGCGCCATCGCGGCCGCGAACGTCTGCTCGGCGAACTTGCGCCCGGCGGCGTGATGCAGGAACGCGTTGCGCGAACCGAGCCGCGCGGCCATCGCCGCGAACTCGCCGTCCTGCACCAGCGCCCCGACGATCCGGTCGGCGGGACCGCCCGTCAGCCGGCCGCTCGCGAGCACGGTCCAGCCTTGGTCGATC
>JAGQRB010000422.1 GCA_020425925.1 Planctomycetota bacterium | reverse complement strand
GGTTCGACTGCAGGTGTCAGGTGCCGCGTGCCGAAGGTGTGGACAGGTCCGCCTGTCCCCCGCGAGGTCATCGCGCTGCCGCCGCCACCTGCGCGAATCCGTTCCCCGCTGCGTTCTGCCGCCGTCGTCGCGCTCGCGCTCGGCGCGTTCGCCTGCCACGCCGGTCCCGCCGGCGCGACCGGTTCTGAGTCCGGCTCCGAGGACGCAGAGCCCGCCGCGGTGGCGGCGGGGAGCGCCGCGGACGCAAGCGCTCCGCGGACCTACTTCGCCTACGACGATGCCGAGGTGGGCGACGTGATCGACACGATCGCCCGGATCGCCGGCGCCAACATCGTGGTTGCGCCCGAAGTCGTCGGCAAGGTCTCGCTGCGCTGCCGCAACGTGCCGTGGCGCGACGCGCTCGATGCCGCGGTGCAGCAGGTCGGTGCTCGGGTCACCGAGCTGGACCGGGGCATGCTGCAGGTGCTGCCGGTGACCGCCGACTCGTCGCCCCGCATGCAGGCGCGCGCTGTCGAGATCAGGAACACCTCGCCGCCGCAGGTCTGCGTCGACGTACGGATCGCGGACGAGGACGAGATCATCCAGGTCCCGCAGTTCATCGTCCTCGAGGGCCAGGAGGGTCGCGCGTTCGTCGGCGACGCCGATGCGTCCGGGGCGGAGACCGGATTGACCGTTGCGGTTGCGGTCGGCGGCGGCATCGCGACCCTGGAGCTCGCGAAGCTCGAACGCGGCGTGACGGTGCACTCCGAGCGCGCTGCCGTCGCCGTGCAGCGCTGAGGTCGCGGGTCGGCAGCCGAGCCGCGATGACGTAAGGTGCCGCGCCCGATGTCGGCACGCCACCTCGCTCTCGTCGCCGCCGCGCTCGCGGCGGTCTCGCCCGCGCAGGAGCGCGCACGGCGGACCGCCCGGGTTGGCCGCGTCGATGCGGCGGCGGCGCCGAGCATCGACGGTGTGCTCGACGATCCGTGCTGGCAGCAGGCGCCGGCGATCGGCGACTTCGTGATGGTCGAGCCGTGGCAGGGTCGGCGGCCCGATCAGCGCACCGAGATCCGGCTGCTGCACGACCGCAGCAACCTCTACGTCTACCTCTACTGCTACGACGACCGCCCCGACCTGATCCGCGCCACGCAGCGCTGGCGCGACGCGCGCCTCGATCCCGACGATCGCGTCGAGTTCCTGTTCGACCCGTTCGAGAACCGGCGCACCGGCTACTTCCTGCAGATCGGTGCCGGCGGCTCGATCGGCGACGCGCTGGTGTCGGCCAACGGCAACCGTTTCGAGAAGCCCTGGGACACGGTCTGGCGCGGGCGCTCGCGGGTCGTCGCCGACGGCTGGGTCGCCGAGCTCGCGATCCCGTTCCGCAGCCTGCCGCGCCGCGCCGGTGCGACGTCGTGGGGCTTCAACGCCCGGCGCTACCTGCGCACGCGCAACCAGGAGCACCAGTGGGCCAACGCGGTGCAGAACGTGCCGTTCTTCCGCATCAGCGAGCTCGGCACGATCGACGGCATCGGCGAGATCGATGCCGGCATCGGCCTCGAGGTCGTGCCGTACGTGACGGTCAACGTCGGCCGCGACCGCTCGGTCGATCCCGATTGGGACGTCGATCCCGACGCCGGCGGCGAACTCTACTACCGGCTGACGCCGTCGATGACGCTGGCGGCGACGCTGTTCACCGACTTCGCGCAGACCGAGAACGACGGCCGGCAGATCAACTTCAACCGCTTCCCGCTGTTCTTCCCCGAGAAGCGCGACTTCTTCCTGCGCGGCTCGAGCTACTTCGAGTTCGGCGCGCGCAGCGCCGGTGGGACGACGTTCCTGCCGTACTTCTCGCGTCGCGTCGGGCTCGACGGCGGCGAGATCGTGCCGATGCTCGGCGGCGTCAAGCTGACGGGTGAGGTCGGACCGCTCGAGGTCGGCGTGCTCGACGTGCAGACCGACTCGACCGCGGCGCTCGACAGCGAGAACCTCGGCGTCGCGCGGCTCAAGTACGCGCCCGGTGAACAGACCACGGTCGGGCTGATCGCGACCAACGGCGATCCGAGCAGCGCCACCGACAACAGCGTGCTCGGCGCCGACCTCTACCATCGCTGGCCGGAGTTCGTCGGCGACCTCGACCTGCAGCTCACCGTCGACGCCGTCGGCTCGACCGGCTCGGGTGACACGGACGACGGCGAGAGCTTCGGGGCACGGCTGCGCAGCAGCGGCAGCGAGCTCGAGCTCGACGCCAGCGTGCGCTGGGTCAGCGACGACTTCGCGCCGGCGCTCGGCTTCGTGCGACGCCGCGGCTCGCGCGCCTCGCTGGTCGGCGTCGGCTACCGCCCCCGTTTCGCCGAGGGCGGCGCGATCCGGCGGCTCGACTTCGACGTTGCGGTCGATCGGCAGGACGAGTGGGACGGCACCACACAGGTGCAGCGATTCCGGATCGAGCGCCTCGGCGCGACACTGCACACCGGTGACAGCGCCTGGGTCTACCTGCGGCGCGAGTTCGAGTTCGTCGACACCGACTTCACGCTGTTCCGCGGCACCACACCGGTGCCGCGCGGCGACTACTGGACGTCGCGCGTCGGGGCCACCGTGCACACCAGCGAGGCGCGGTCCTGGGACGTCCGACTCAGCGCGTCGTCCGGCGGGTTCTTCGGCGGCACGCGCGATGCCGTCGCCTGCGAGGCCAAGTGGCGGGTCTCGGCCCTGCTCGAGCTCGGCGCCGACTACGACGTCGCGTTCGTCGACCTCGGGCCGGGCCGCGAATTCGACGCCCACATCGCTGCCGGCCGGCTCGATCTGCACCTCTCGCCGGCGCTGAGCGTGTTCACCCTGGTGCAGTTCGACAACGAGTCGGAGAACCTCGGCTGGCAGAGCCGCCTGCGCTGGATCTACTCGCCGGGCTGCGACTTCTTCGCCGTGCTCGGCAGCAGCTGGCGCAAGCAGGACGACGGTGCGCTCGCACCGGTCGAGCAGGCGCTGGCGCTGAAGGTCTCGCATTCGCTCCGGTTCTGAGCCGCCGAGAGCGGGCCCGAAAGCCCGTTGCCCAGGGAGGCAGCGGGACTAAGGACGAAGGCGACCGGTTCGCTGCCCTTCGCTGCCGGCACGGGCGTCCGGATCCGGTAGACTGCCTTTGCCTTCGAGCGGATTCCCCGAGAGTTGATCATGCGACCGTATTTCCCCACCCTCCTGTTCCTGGCGTCGATGGCGTCGGCCCAGACCACCATCACGGCGCCGACTGCGCCCTCGCCCTCGAACGTCGACCGGCCGTTCGCCGGTGGTGTCGGTCGCTACCAGCAGTGGTATTCGGCGTCGTCGCTGCAGTCGGGTGGCTTCGGCACGCCGGTGCGCCTGACGCAGCTCGAGTTCCTCGCCGGCACGACGCAGACCTCGACCGCCTACGTGATCGACATGGAGGTGTCGCTCGCGCACGGCAAGTCGATCGGTCTCGGTGGCTCGTTCAACGTCAACTACGACGACACGCCGCTGATCGTGCTGCCGCGTCAGAACGTCCAGCTGCTCGCCGGCGCTCCCACCTCGGTGGTGATGACGATCCCGTTCACCAACCAGTTCACCTGGGACTTCACGCGCCCGATCGTCGTCGACATCAAGATCTTCGGGAACAGCAACAACAACCAGCCGTTCCTCTACAACAATCTCGGCACGTTGAGCAGCTTCGGTCAGACCGCGCGCTGCTACGCAACCAACAACCCGAGTGCGACGATCGGCACGGTGCAGCAGAGCATCGGCATGATCACACGGTTCACCGGCCGCGACGGCGTCGTGCTCTACTACGGCGCGGGCTGCAACGGCGAGGGCTTCAACGTGCCGGAGTACCAGGTCACGAACCTGCCGTGGCCCGGCATCTCGTGGGGTCACCGCCTCACCAATGCGGCCTCGCAGCGCTTCTGCATGTGGATGATCGGCGACAACCGCAGCACGTTCGGGTCGGGCTCGCAGGCGGTCGCGCTGCCGGCCGACGTCGGTCTGCTGCTCGGTTTCGCGGCCAACGGCTGCTTCCTGCGCCAGAACGCGGTCGCGAGCGTCTGGAGCATGACGGTCGGCGGCGGCCCGGGCTCGGGCACCGCGACGGTCCAGGTCTCCCTGCCGGCGATCGGCAACTACATCGGCGTGTCGCTCTACAGCCAGTTCTTCGTGCTCGATCCGAACTCGCCGAACGGGCTGATGTCGTCGACGCCGGCCGCCTGGTCGATCGTCGCGCCGGTCGGCGGCTGATTCGCCCGACACACTGTCAAGCCGTTCGCTAGAAGCGGCTTATGAAGCCACCCGCGGCCCCGGGGCACGCGGGTGGTCGGCGTTTGGGGGAGGGCACTTTTGCCGATCGCGAGGTTTTCCGGAGGCTTTCTGAACTACCGGAGTAGTTGGCGCCGACTACCCCGGTAGTAGAAAGCCACCCTATGACCTCCTCCGGACCACGCAATCTCGGCGATCTGCAGCTCGCCATCCTCGGTGAGCTCTGGGCGCGGCGCGAAGCCCCCGTCGCGGAGGTGCACCAGGCGCTCCAGGACCGCGGCCTCGCGCTCACCACGATCGCGACGATGCTGCGCAAGATGGAGGAGAAGGGCCTCGTCGCGCACCGCGAGAACGGCCGCCAGTTCCTCTATCGCGCCGTCGTCGATCCCGACCTCGTGCAGCGCAACATGGTCGGCGACCTCGTGTCCCGGCTGTTCGACGGCGATCCGCTCGAGCTGGTGAACCACCTGCTGCGCGCCGGTGACATCGAGCTCAGCGAGCTCGAGGAGCTGCGCAAGCGCGTTGCCGAGGCCGAGCGCGCCGAGCGCGGCGGTCGGGAGGATGCACGATGAGCTGGCTCGCCGATCTGGTGCCGAGCGCCGTCGCCGACTGGTTGGTGACGTTCGCGATCCACTCCACCGCGATCCTGGCGCTGGCGCTGCTCGCCAGCATCGCGCTCGATCGCCGCTGGCTCGCGTTCCAGGAACGCATGCTGCGCTTCTCGCTCTGGGCCGGGCTGGTGAGCTCGGTGCTGCAGATGGCGTTCTCGACGTCGCCACTGCCGCTGGCGCTGCCGACCGCGGCTCCCGCCGCCGCGAGCGGCGACGCCGCCGCGGTACCCGTCGAACTCGCGACCGTGGCCGATCCGATCGCGCTGCTCGCGGCGGAGGTCCTGCCCGCTGCCGACGCCGGTGCCGCGCTGCCGCCATCGTTCTGGCTGGCGGTCGCCGCCGGCGGGCTCGCGCTGCTCGGGGCGCTCTGGCTGATGCGAGCGCACGCGCGGCTCCGCGACGTCCTGCGGCACCGGGTCCCGGAGACCGACGGCCGCACGCTCGCGATCGCGGCCGAAGCTGCCGGTGCGCTCGGGCTGCGGCAGTCGCCGCACGTCAGTCGCTGTGCCGGAATCGTGACGCCGATCGCGTTCGGTTGTCTGCGGCCCGAGATCTGTCTGCCGCAGCGGGCGCATTCGCTCGACGACGATCAGCTGCGCGCGATGCTGGCGCACGAGATCGCGCATCTGCGCCGGTTCGATCCGGTCTGGATGTGGCTCGCCGCCGGCATCCACGCGCTGTTCCCGTGGCAGGTGCTGCTGCTCGCGGTGCGGCGACGCTGGGGCCAGCTCGTCGAGCTGCGCTGTGACGCGATCGCAGCCGACCAGACCAGTCCGACGACGGTCGCGCGCTGCCTGCTCGATGTCGCCGAGTGGCTCAAGCCCGATCCGGCGCGCGCCGTCGCCCCGACGATCGCGCTCGGCATGGCCGCGCGGCCATCGGCGCTGCGGCGGCGGGTCGAGACCGCGCTCCATCGCGGTGCGGCCGGTCGACTGCCGCGCGGGCTGTCGCTGTGCTTCGGCAGCGTGTCGCTGTCGGCGCTGACGTTCGTCGCGCCCGGCGTGCGCACCGGCGAAGATCTCGCCGAACTCCCGCCCGAGCCCGCGGTCGTCGAGAGCGCGCCGTCGCCCGGCGCGACGCCCGGCGCGATCGAGCTGCAGTCGACGCTGGCGCTGCTGCGCGGCGAGTACGCGATGCTCGAGCAGGAGCTCGAGCGGTTGCGGGCGCGTGCCGCGAACCATCCGAAGGGCCCGGCCGTGTCGCCGCTGATCAACGAGATCACGCTGCGGCTCGGCGTGGTCCGCAGTTCGTGCGAGCAGGTCGAATCGCTGATCGACCGCCGCCTGTCCGAGATTTCCGTTCCCAGTTCGAGGTGAGACCATGATCCGTTCGCTCCCGTTCCGTTCCCTGCTCGCCGCCGCTGCGCTGACCGCGGTGTGTGAGCTCCCGGCGCAGTTTGCCCGCAAGGTCGAGTCCGCGGCGCCAGCCCCCGAGGCCCCGACCGCGCCCGAGCCCGAGATCGCGGTGGCCGAGGAGAACCAGGTGCTGGTGCTGCCGACCGTGTTGCCGCAGGGCAAGGAGGCCAAGAAGCTGCAGAAGCAGCTGCGCGGCGCGATCGAGCTGCTGCGCGACGACGATGCCTCGGAGGACGCCCGCAAGAAGGCGGTCGGCATGATCAAGGAGGTCCTCGGTCAGATCGAGAGCGGTGACTCCGTGGTCGCGAAGGTGCACGGCGTCGACGGCGAGGGCCTGGTTCACCTGCTGAAGAGTGCCAAGGGCCTCGAGGCCAAGGCCGCGATCGAGCACGACCATGCGCTGCGTCTGCTCGAGGTCGCCAAGGCCGACCATCCGCTCGCCCGGCGTTTGGCGCTGATCGAGAAGGCCGACGGCGACTCCCATCCGTTCGCCGTGGCGAAGGCCGAGCTCGAGGTCGCCAAGGCCGCGCGCGCCAAGGTGCTCGACGGGGACATGGCGAAGGTTCGCAAGGCGATGGCGAAGGCCAAGGCCGAGCTCGAGGTCGCGAAGGCCGACTCGAAGTCGCCGATGCGCCGTCGGCTCGCCCTCGTTGCTCCGGAAGCTCCGGTGGCACCCGCTCCGGCGGTCGGTGGCGACGCCGACATCGCCAAGGCGATCAACGGCGTGCGCGACGAGCTGCGCGCGATCCGCAAGCTCATGGAGCGCGCCCACGGGACGATGGACGGCGCCGATGTGTCGCGGATGCGGGTGCGGGCGCCGCGCGCGTTCAGCGCGACCCCGTTCGGCGTCGAGGGCTTCGCACCGTCCGGCGGGCGCTGGGTCTACCGCTTCGAGAAGGCCGACGGCGACGACGACGACGGCGAAGGCGAGCACGAGGTGCACGAGGTGCACAGCAAGAAGGACAACAAGAAGACCGGCTTCTGGTTCGACGTCGACGATGGCAAGGACGGCAAGAAGACCGGCATCTGGGTGGACGTCGGTGTCGACACGGCCAAGAAGGATGACGGCATCTGGGTCGACGTGAAGCCCGAGATCCGCAAGACGATCCACTTCGCCCCGGGTGACCACGGCACGGCCCACTTCCCCGAGGGTGTGCACATGTGGCGCTTCGAGGCCAAGGAAGGCGAAGACGAAGGCGACGAGGGCGAGGAGATCCAGGTCCTCGAGTTCATCGAGCGCGCCCAGGAGCAGGCCGAGAAGGCCAAGGCGAAGGCCGAGAAGGCCCGGAACGACGCCGAGAAGGCTCGCGACGCGGCCGAGCAGCGCAAGAAGCGCGTCGAGCGCCGTCGCGCCAACATCCGCTGAGCGGATGCGGCCGCCGACCGGCTACTTGCCGGTCGCGGCTTCCGCGGGCGTCACGTCGCGGCCGAACGGATCGTTCTCACCGCGGCGCAGGCGCCCGAGCACGACGCGCGCGAAGACGTGATCCGGATTGCGCGCGACGGCTTGCTCCAGCCAAGCGATCGCTTCGAGGCGTTGCTTGCGCAGATGGCTCGCCATCGCCGCGAAGATCGCCGGGCGCTCGTCCTGCGGTCGGGCCTGCGCGACGTAGCGGAAGTGCTCAAGTGCGCGCTCGACGTCCTGGCCGAAGAACGGCGGCGCGAGCAGTTTGCGCAGGCCGATCACGAGCTGCAGCAGCGGATCCTCGGGATCGCGTTCGCCGGCGAGCTCGATCTCGCGCTCGATGCGGCCGTTCCACTTCAGCGCGGTCGACAGTCCGGTGATCCGCTGGCTCGCGATCTCGGCGGTGAGGCGATGCAGGTCGACGGTGTCGTCACCGAGTTCGCGGGCGCGGTCGAGCGCGGTCTCGGCGGCGTCGAGATCGGTCTCGACCTCGTGCGGCAGGGTGTCGTAGAGTGGTCGGCCGGCCTGGACACCGAGCAGGCTGGAGCGCTGGCGGACCGCCTGCAGCAGTGCGGCCGCGAGCTCGCGCCAGGCGGCGGCGTCCCGCGGCATCTTCGCCAGGTGCGCCCGCAGCTTGTCGACCAGCGCCGCGATCGCGGCGGCCGACTGCCGCTTTCGCGCCGATTCGAGCTCCGCCGCGAACGTCGATTCGCCGGTGCCCGCGCCCGCGGCGGGGTCGGCTGCCGGCCCGGTGGGGGGCGGCGGTGCGGCGATTCGCCCGGATGAGTCGCGATCGAGCATCGCGTACGCCGTCGCGCAGATCGCGGCGGCGCATCCGATCGACAGCAAGGTGATGACGCGGCTCATTCGGAGGGCAGGAGGAGTTCGACGAGATGCACGACGGGCACGGAGTGGCCGGAAGCGCGCGCGTGACTGTCGAGCTGGAGCATGCAGCCCGGATTTGCGGTCACGATCGCGTCGGGGCGGCCCGCCAGGATCGCTTCGAGCTTGCGGCGACCTATTTCCGATGCGAGCTCGGACTGCAGCAGATTGTAGATGCCGGCCGAGCCGCAGCAGTCCTCCGGCCGCTCGTGCGCGACGAGCTCGAGCCCCGGCACCGCGGCGAGCAGCTCGCGCGGCTCCCGCCGCACGCCCTGGCCGTGGCAGAGGTGGCACGGATCATCGTAGACCACCCGCGCGACGCGGGCCGCCGGCGTCGCCGACAGCCCCTCGGCGGCCAGGAACTCGCTGATGTCACGACACTTCGAGGCGAAGCTCGCACCGCCCTCGTCGCCCAGCAGGTGGCCGTACTCCTTCATGGCGCAGCCGCAGCCGGCCGAGTTGGAGATCACGATCTCGGCGTCCGCGAACGCGCGCACGTTGGCGGCGGCGAGCCGGCGGGCGAGTCCGGCGTGACCGGCGTGCACCAGCAGCGCGCCGCAGCAACCCTGGGTTGCCGGCACGTCGACGTCGAAGCCGTTCGCGAGCAGCAGGCGCAGCGTCTTGCGGTTGATCTCGCCGAACATCGGCTCCATCACGCAGCCGGTGAACAGCGCGACCGCGCGGCCGCGACGCGCCACGCCCGGCGGCGGCGAGTGGCGACCCGGTGGGATCGGTCGGCGGGCGCGCGCCGGCGGCGTCTTCGGTGCGAGCGCGGCGGCGGTCGGCGGCACCAGCCGCAGCCGGGTCGCGAGCCAGCGCAGCCCGGTGATCTCGGCCGCGCGCAGCAGCCAGAACGCGGCGCGCAGCCGGCGCTGGCGCGCGACTACGTGCCACAGCAACGTGCGCACGAGCCAGGCGCGCAGGCCGCGCGCCGGGCTCTGCTGCTGCAGCCGCGACCGCACGTCCTCGAGGATCTCGCCGTAGCGCACGCCCGACGGGCAGGCGGTCTCGCAGGCGCGGCAATCGAGGCAGCGATCGAGGAACGGTCGGATCGCGTTCGGATCCTCGACCCGGCCCTCGGCGAGCGCGCGCATCAGGTAGATGCGGCCGCGCGGCGAGTCGGCTTCGACACCGAGCACGCGGTGCGTCGGGCACGCCGGCAGGCAGAGTCCGCAGTGCACGCAGTCGAGCGTGCGCGCGTAGGTCGGGTCGGGAACTTCAGACGAGCGTGCCATCGGGATCGAGCGCGCGGGTCAGGGTGGCGGCGAGTCGGCTCTGGCCGGGGTCGAGCGCGGTGCCGCGGCCGCGCCGATCGGGCCGGCCGCGGACGATGCAGGCGTGCGCCGGCAGCTCCGGCAGTCGGGTGAGCAGCGCGTCGGTCTCGGTCGCGCCGCCGAGTGCGAGTTCGAAGCGACCACCGCCGTGCAGCACGAACTCGGCGTCGGGCGGCGCGAGATCGAGCAGTTGCACGGTCTGACTCGGCCGCAGGCTGCCCGCGAGCACTTCGCCGTCGGCCGGCGGTTCGAGCTGCAGGCGCTCGAACGGCGCAGCGTCGGCGAGTCCGTGAGCGGCGAACGTGCGCTCGACGATGCCGGCACGGCCATCGACGCGGCCGACGACACGCGCACCGTTCCGGTCGCGGACGAGGTGCAGCGCAGCGGGTGGCACGGCCTCGCCGCGCAGCCGCTGCAGCAATGCGAGTGCTTCGGCCGGCGTGGTCGCTGCCGTCGCGAACCAGCGCGACACCCGCGGTCGCGGCTTGAGGCGGAGGTGCAGCCTGGTGACCGCGAACAACCGGCCCTGGCTGCCGACGAACAGCTTGTGCAGGTCGAAACCGGCGACGCTCTTGGTGACGCGCGCCCCCGAGCGGAACTCGGTGCCGTCGCGCAACACGGCATCGATGCCGAGCAGCAGCGAGCGCGGCTGCGGCCCGCCGGTCGTGACGGCGCCGATCGGATCGCTCGCGAACAGTCCGCCGATCGTGCCCGTGCCGGCGCACGGCAGGCAGAGCTCGTGGGGCGCCAGGGCGGCGTCGAGTTCTTCGCGCCGCACTCCGGGTCCGACGGTGCAGGTCTGATCGCCGGCGTCGAGCCGCTCGATGCGATCGAGACCGGCGAGCTCGATGCGGGTGGCGGCGCCGGGATCCGGCAGTCGCTGCTGGCGCGAGCCACCGCCGAGCAGCCGCACCGGACCAGCGGTGTCGTGCAGCGCGGCGGCGAGCTCGGTCTCTGAATCCGGGCGGACGGTGACGGTCACGCGCGATCCTCGCCGGCTTCGATGTCGAGCACCCGCGCGACCATCTGCGGCCACTTCGCGGGCTCGGCGCACGCGCCGCGCTGCGGCAGGACCTTGCCGGGGTTGCAGCGGCCGTCGGGATCGAACACCGCACGCACGCGCGCCATCACCGCGAGGTCGTCCGGGCGGAACATCATCGGCACGTAGTCGATCTTCTCGCGGCCGACGCCGTGCTCGCCGGTGATGCTGCCGCCGAGCGCGACGCAGAGCTCGAGGATCTCGCGCCCGGCGGCGGTCACGCGGGCGGTCTGCTCGGGGTCGCGGCCGTCGAAGCTGATGTTCGGATGCAGGTTGCCGTCGCCGGCGTGGAACACGTTGGTCAGCACGACGCCGTGGCGCGCTGCGATCTGCCCGATGCCGTCGAGGGCGTCCTCGAGCCGGGTGCGCGGCACCACGCCGTCGAGCACGTAGAGATCCGTGTTCAGCCGCCCCATCGCGCCGAACGCGCCCTTCCGACCCTTCCAGAGCCGCTTGCGCTCGGCGGGGTCGGTGGCCTCCTCGAGTCGCAGTGCGCCGTTCTCGCGTGCGATCGCCGCGACCTCGACGGCCTCCTCGGCGAGCACGTCGGCCGGGCCGTCGAGTTCGACGAGCAGCACCGCGGCCGCGTCCTCGGGGTAGCCGGCGCGGTAGACCGAGGCCTCGACCGCCTTGATCGTCGCGGCGTCGAGGATCTCGAGCGCGGCCGGCACCAGGCCGGTCGCGACGATGCGGCTGACGGTGCGGCAGGCCGCCGCCATCGAGCCGAACGACGCGAGGATCGTGCGGATCGCTTCGGGATTGCGGCACAGTCGCACCGTGATCTCGGTAGCGATGCCGAACGTGCCCTCGCTGCCGCAGAACACGCCGGCGAGATCGAGCGAGTGCGGGGGCCGGGGGCCGGCGGCGTCGCCGAGCCGCGCGATCGAGCCGTCCGGCAGCACGACGACCGCGCCGAGCACGTGGTCGGTGGTCATGCCGTACTTGAAGCAGTGCGGACCGCCGCTGTTCTCGGCCAGGTTGCCGCCGATCGTGCAGACCGACTGGCTGCTCGGGTCGGGGGCGTAGTGCAGCCCGTGGCCGTGTGTCGCCGCGCTCAGATCGAGATTCACGACGCCTGGTTGCACGACCGCGTAGAGGTCCGCTGTCGAGATTTCGAGCACCTCGCGCATGCGCGAACAGTCGACGACGACCGCGTCTCGTTCCGCCGTCGGTCCGCCCGAGAGACACGTGCCGGCGCCGCGCGGCACGAACGGCACCTGCTCGCGATGGAGCAATCGCAGGACGCTCTGCACCTCGACTGTCGAATCCGGCAACACCACGGCGCGCGGCCGACCGCGGTGCACCGTGAAGCCGTCGCATTCCCAGGCCAGCAGCGCGTCAGGCGTGTGCAGCACGCGGCGCGGATCCAGCAGCGCGGTCAGTTCTCGTTCGAGGGCAGGCATCGTCGCGGGCGAATGCTAAAGCGGGCAGAGTTCGCGTTCCGATCTAGGACTTCACGGCATGGACAAGTTGCAGGTGAAGAAGATCGTCGCCGTCTGCTTCCTCGAAGCAGTCCGGATGACCCTCGATCACCTCGGGACCTACCGCATGCAGATGGCGGCCGAGCGCTCGGAGGAGCTGCCGAAGCGCTACGGCGAGGTCCGCCGGTTGCGAGACTACCTGCAGCGCTGCGCCGGCTCCTACCAGGATCTCGTCGAGATCGACCTCGCCGACGACGATGTCGCGATGCTGGTGTCGTGCTGTCGGCGTTACGTCGAGGCGATCGACCAGCGGCTGGAGGGACCCGGGGTCGACGAACGCGAACGCAAGCTGCTCAAGAAGAAGCAGCAGCTGGTCGCCGATTGGACGGTCGAGCTCGCGGCCAAGCCGCTGTTCGAGCTGCCGTTGCCCGGGCTCGTCGAACTGCCGGGCGAGGGCTCGCGCGCGCTCAAGATCCGGATCCAGAACAAGCTCTACGGCACCGGTCAGCAGCAGCTGATCCGCCAGGGGCACGTCGTCAACGTCGGCGCCACGCTCGGCAGCTCGCCGATCGCTTCGGAGCCCTCTGAGTCGCAGGGCACCGTGCCGGTGATCGACCTCGTCGACCGTCGTTCGGCCGGCGTTCCGAACGCGCCGTTGCCTTTGCCGCTGCTCGACAGCGCGGCGGTCCAGGATCCGCGTCTGCGTTCGCTCGTCCTGATGAACCTGCGATCGCTCGAGGTCGCCGAGGCGGCGAAGGACTACCGGCTCGCGACGATGCTGCTCGCGGCCGTGCTGGAGACGGTGGTCATCGACTACGCGATCCAGCGCCGCGGCGAGCTCGAGCTCAACGGCGCTGCCGACACCTGGGAGGCGCGCGAGCTGCTGCTCGGCATCCTCGGTGCCAGCGCGACGCACAGCGACCGCATGCTGGCGCACAGCCTGTTCTCGGCCCGTTCCCTGCTCAATCCGGCACAGCAGATCCTGGCCCCGGTGGTCGCGACCAGCTCGAGCCTCGAGTGCCACCGCGACTTCGTCAAGGCGATGCTGCACCAGCTCGGCTTCGGCATGACCTCGCCGGAGCGCTCCGGAGCGGCAGAGAAGGACCGGGCGCAGACCGACTGAGCGCGGCCGCGCTTGTGCCGGAGTCCGGGGTGACGTATGCACGCCCCCGCTTTGCGCCTGTTCGCCATCAGTGATCTGCACCTGAGCCTCGGCGTCGACAAGCCGATGGACATCTTCGGTCCGCAGTGGGTCGGCCACGCCGATCGCATGCGGCAGGCCTGGGACGCCATGGTCGGGCCGGACGACTGGGTGCTCTTCGGCGGTGACACGTCGTGGGGCCTCAACCTCGCCGAGGCGCAGCCCGACCTCGACTGGCTCGGGGCGCGGCCCGGCCAGAAGGTGCTCATCAAGGGCAACCACTGCACCTGGTGGCAGTCGCGCAAGAAGGTCGAGGCCGCGATCGATCCCTCGGTGCACCTGCTGCAGAACAATGCGGTCGAACTCGCGAACGGCACCGTCGTGGTCGGCTCGCGGCTGTGGGATCCGCCCGACGTGCCGTGGGCGCAGCAGGAGGCGGCGAAGGTGTTCCCGCGCGAGCTCGAACGCCTGAAGCTGTCGATCGCCGACGGCAAGAAGCTCGGCGGCTGCGTCGCCGGCGGCAAGCGCACGATCGCGCTGGTGCACTACCCACCGCGCTTCGCCGACGGGCGCGAGACCGCGGCGGTCGAGCTGCTGAAGGACGCCGGCGTGAGGCTCTGCGTCTACGGCCACCTGCACGGCAAGGACCACAAATTCGGGTTCCAGGGCGAGGCCGACGGCATCCGCTACTACCTCGCATCGGTCGATGCGATCGACTTCCGGCCGATCGAGCTGCCGGTCGACTGACCCGCGCCCGCGAATCCGCCGTTCGCCGCGTTCTTGCGGCCGTAACCGGGGAGGAAACGACCCAGTAACGACATGAACGGACGAACCGATGGACTATCTCGCCGCGGCGCGCTGCGCGCGCTCGGTGTCGCATCCGTGGCCGGGCTCGCAGCGTGCGGCACTTCGGGCAACGCCGCCGACGCGACCGCGGGAGGCTCGACGCCGGAGACCGACCCGTCGCTGAGTGCTCTGACGCTGTCATCGGGCAGCCTCACCCCCGCCTTCGACGCCGACGTCACGAGCTACGGCGCGAGCGTTGCGAACGTCACCGGCTCGATCGCGGTCACTGCCGGCGCGACGGCGACGACGGCGAGCGTCGCGGTGCAGGGTGTCGCGGTGCCTTCGGGCAGCAGCGCCACCGTGTCGCTCGCGGTCGGGGCCAATGTCGTGACCATCGTCGTCACCGCTGCCGACGGCGTGACGACCCGGACCTACACGATCGTGGTCACCCGCGCGAGCTCGACCTGCACGATCATCCCGAACGAGACCCAAGGCCCGTACCCGCTCTCGGCGGTGCTCGCCGATCCCGCGATCGTGCGCGCCGACATCACCGAGGACCGGGCGGGCGTGCCGCTGACGCTCGTACTGTCGCTGGTGGACGTCAACGACGGCTGCGCGCCGATAGCGAACGCCGCGGTCTACGTCTGGCACTGCGACAAGGACGGCGCCTACAGCGGCTACTCGAGTTCGCAGAACGGCTCGCACGCCGGTGAGACGTTCCTGCGCGGCGTGCAGACCAGCAACGCCGCCGGTCAGGTCCAGTTCACGACGATCTACCCCGGCTGGTACGCGGGGCGGATCACACACATCCACTTCCAGATCTTCCTGCAGAACAACACCGGCGGCGGTGCGGAGGCGACCTCCCAGATCGCGTTCCCGCAGGCGGTGACGCAGGCGGTCTACGCCAGCAGCCTCTACGCCGCACGCGGGCAGAACACGTCGGTCGCGAGCTTCGCGCAGGACAACGTGTTCAGCGATGGTGTCGACTTCCAGCTCGCGACCGTCTCGGGCAGCGTCGCCGCGGGCTACACCGCGGCGCTCACGGTCGGCGTCGCCGTCTGAGGCAGATGCGGGCCCTCGCGACGATCGCGGTCGTTGCGGCGGTCGCGGCCGTCGCGTGGGGCGTGTCCCGGTCGGCGCTGCCGACCGCCCCATCGCCATCGGAGATCGCACCGTCGATATCGGCATCGGTATCGGCGCCGGCGCCGCCGGCGGCCGCCGCAGCGACACTCGTTGCCCCGGACGGCGAATCGACGGTGGCGGGCACCGCGCGGTCGGCCGCTGTGCCGACGACGATCGAGATCCGCGGTCGCTGCGTCGACGATGGCGGCCGACCGCGGTCAGCCGGCCTCGAGCTGGTAGGGACGGAGCTGCGCGGTGCCACCGACGAGTTCGGCGTGTTCGCGCTGCAGGTGGCGGTGGGTGCCGTGCCGCGGCGACCCGTGCTGGCCTGTTCGGCGGCGGGATGTGCGACGATGGAGATTGCGCTCGCCGAGTTCGCCGGTCCGACCCTCGACGACGGCATCGACATCGGCGAGGTGCGGCTGTCGGCCGGCGTCGATCTGCCGTTGCGGGTCGTCGATGGCGCCGGGCGAGCTGCCGCCGGCTGCGCGCTCGAGCTCTGTCGAACGGTCGCGGGCGACGAGACCGCGATCCACGCACGGACGCGGTTGCCGTTGACCACGGACACCACCGGCGCCGCCGTCGCGCCGGGCGTCCTGGTCGGCGGAACGTGGCAGGTGCGGAGTCGTTCGGCGCTGGTCGCCGTCGTCGCGCCGCGGGAACCGTTTCGACTGCCGTTCGATCTGCCTTGCGCGACGCTCGACGTGCGGATCGAACGGCCGGACCCGGGCGACCTGATCGTCGGTACGGTCGTCACCGCCGACGATGCCGCGGTCGCCAATGCCACCGTGTTCGCGCTCGACGAGGAGGAACGTGTGGTCGCGGAGGCGGTGACGGACGACAGCGGCACATTCGCGTTGGCGCGGGCCGGCGCCGCACCCTCGGACGTCCGGCTGGCGGTGCCCGACGTCGACGGCTTCGAACGCTACCTCGATCTGCGTCCGCGACCTTGGGGTGTGGGGGGTGGCGGCGGCACGTGGCTGCGGCTGCGGCGTGCCGGCGAGCTGCGTCTCGAGGTGTTCGCCGCCGACACCGGATTGCCGATCGAGGCCTACTCCTACCGCTGGTCGATACCGGCGGCCGGCATCGCCGGCCCGCGTGGTGCGTTCGCTCCGGTCGCTGCGCATCCCGGCGGCGTCGCGTTGGTCGGCGGTGTGCCGGCAGGCGGAGCCGAGGTCGAAGTGGTGCCGGATCCCGCCGGCGCCTACGCCCGATCGCTGCCCGTCGCGTTGCCAGCGGGCCAGCGGGCCTTGACGGTCTTCGTGCCGCCGCGGCGCCCGTTGGTCGTGCGCGTGGTGGACGACTCGGGGCTCCCGATCGGCGGCTCGCGGGTCACGGTGTCGCGAGCCGGGCGCGAGCTCGCCGCGGCGACGACCTCGAGCGCAGGGAGCGCCACGTTGGCGCCCGGCGACCCCCGGAGCGGGGTCCCGGCGACGGTGCCCGCCGACCACGTGCCGGCCGCGCCCCCGCGCGCGAGCGCCGGCCAGGCGCTGGCTCTCGCCGCGTCCGCCGCGGGGCGGGGCGC
>JAGQRB010000421.1 GCA_020425925.1 Planctomycetota bacterium | reverse complement strand
TCGCGATCGCGAGGGTCGAGAAACCCTCGAGCTCGGCGCGCACCGGCAACAGCACACCCTGCAGCCCGCTGCCCGTGAGCAGGATCGCCGTGGCCAGCAGGAGGGCCGAGACTGGCACGAGCGCCCGCATGATCGTGGCGCGGACCGTAAGCGCCGGACGCCTCCGGCGCGAGCGGCGGCTACGATCGCGGTTCGCCGAAGATGAGCAGCTTCGCGACCAAGATCGAGGACCCGAGCAACGCACGGACGCTGCACCGGCGGCTCTTCGCCGCGCTGCCCTGGCTGCTGCTGGTGATCGCGCTCGGCGCGCTGGCCGCGACCCGCGAGGTCGAGAACAGCGGCGAGGTCGACGGCTATCCCGCGGTCGCCGAACGCCTCGTCGCCGGCGAGCTCGCATCCGACGGCTTCCACCCGTTCGGGGTGCCGGTCGCGATCGCAGGGCTGATGGCGGTCACCGGCCTCGGTGCATTCCGTGCCGGCATCCTGCTCAGTGCACTCGCCGCCGCCGCACTGGTCGCAGCCGGCGCGACGTTGGCCGAACGTCTGCGGCCCGGTGCTCGGGGGCCTGCGACCTGGCTTCTGGCGGTGAACGCCACGGTCTGGACGCAGGGTGTCACGGCTTCGGCGGACATGCCGAGCGCTGCGGCGCTGCTCGGCGCTCTCGCGCTCGCTGCCAGGCCGGCGCCGACCTTCGCCCGCCTGCTCGGTGTCGGTGCGCTGCTCGGACTCTGCTTCGCGATGCACGCCTCGCTACTGGCCGCAGCGCTCGGCGTGCTCGGCGTCATCGCCTGGTTCACGGGTCCGCGACGGGCCCTGCCGCCGCTGCTGATCGGCGCGGCGGTCGGCTTCCTGCCGCAGCTGGTGCCGAGCCTGCTCGGCGGCGAATCGGTCGTCGGCGCCAACTGGCTGTCGACCTATGCCAAGGTCGAGCTCGGCTTCGACGGGGAACGCCTCGCCGAGCTGCAGCGTTCCGACGCCCTGCCCTCGGCGCTCGAGTTCCTGCGGGCGGATTGGCGCCTCGTGCTGCGCGCGGGCGGTGCCGACCTCGTCACTGCGACCGACGTCGTGCTACCCAACCTGCTGCTCGGCCGGCCGGACGCTGTCGCCTCGGTCGGCTGGTGGCTGCCGATCGGCGCGCTCGTCGGCCTGCTCGCCGCCGCGCAGCGCCGCGGACTGGCGCTGGCGCTCGCGCTGCTCGCGCTGCTGCAGACCGCGCTGGTCTGCATCACGTTCCACCCGATGGGCCGCGTGCTGTTGCCGACACTGACGCTGCTGCTAGTCGGGCTCGCCATCGCGTTCGCGCACGCGCGCGCCGACCGCCCCGCGATCGCCATCGTGTTCTGGCTCGCGCTGGCTGCGATGCTCGCATTCGGTATCGAGCGGGCCCGCGGGTTCGTCGCGGCCGAGCCGCGCGCCGAGGTCGCGCTGGCGCAGCAGCTCCCGCGCCGCGTCGACGGGCCGATCGCCGTGCTCTCGACCTACGGCCGACTGGGCCGATACGTCGACTACCCGTGCATCCGCCTGCACTGGACCCGCGAGCCGAACGGTGCCGACCGCGAGCCGGACTGGGACGCGCTGCGCGCGCGGCTCGAGCGCAGCGGTGCCTCGGTGCTGCTCGTCGGCCACCGAACGCGCGCCAACCTGTTCGCGAAACTGCGGCGCGATCCGCCCCCATCCGATTTCCGGGTGCTGCACTCGGACGACGACGTCGTCGCGTTCGAACACGTCCCGCCGGCCGCTGACGAGGCCGTTGCAGCAACCGTGTCGCCGACGTCGGCGCAACTCGGCCAACCGATCGAGCTGCGGCTCGCACTCGCCGCCGCCGTCGACCGGGCCACGCTCGGCAGCGTCGGTGTCGCGCTGCGGCGCCCGGACGGCACGCAGGTGCTGCTCGACATCGCCGCCGATGCCGGAGGCGGATACTGCCGCAGCATCGTGCCCGACCAACCCGGCGTTTGGACCGTGCGACCGGTGCTCGTGCACCGCGACGGCTCGATCGCACGCGGCGGCGATGTCAGGTTCGCGATCGAGGACTGATCGCGGGCGAATCTCCCGACGTCAAAACCGTAGCGGTGGCATTGTCACATCCGACCGTGCGCCCCCGCCCGACGAACACCCCGCTCGACGACCTGCTGCGCGAAGCCGCGTGGATCCGCGCACTCGCGCGCCGGCTGGCGTTGCCGGGCGGCGCCGACGCCGACGACCTGGTGCAGGAAGCCTGCCTCGCCGCGCTGCAGCGGCCGCCGGCAAACGGCAAGGACGGCGGTGACAACGTGCGCGGCTGGTTCGCGCGCGTGCTGCACAACGTCGTGCGCCAGAGCGACCGCCGTGATCGCCGACGCCGGCGACGCGAGGAGGTGCGCCACCGCGAAGATCCCGGCAGCGCGCCGCCGACCGCCGACCTCGTCGAACGCGCCGCGACCCAGCGCGCGGTCGTCGACGCCGTGCTGGCGCTCGACGAGCCGTATCGCGCGGCGATCCTGCTGCGGTTCTTCGAGGGACTGCCGCCGCGCGCGATCGCGCAGCGGCTCGGCGTGCCGGTCGGCACGGTGCGCACGCACCTCGCCCGCGGCCTCGAACGCCTGCGCCGCCGCCTCGATGACGAGCGCGGCAGCCGCGCGGTGTGGCTCGCGGCCTGCGTGCCGCTCGGTCGACTGCCGTTCGCTGCGGTCCTGCTCGCGACATTCACCATGAAGCTCAAGCTCCTCACCGTCTCCGCGCTCGCGCTCGCCGCGGTCGCGATCACTGCCACCTCGGTCGAATGGCAGGCGGCGCCTGCAACTCCCGGCGCGGCGCGCGAGAGCGCTGCGGCCGTGACCGCCGGCGCTCCGGACGAACGCGCGCCGGCGTCGGAGAGCGCGGCCCGCGATCGCGTCGCGGTCGCCCCACCGGCTGCTGCGGCCGCGCCGCCGGCCGACGTCACCACCGGGCGGCTCGCGAACGGCCGCGTCGTCGATCCCGAAGGTGCGCCGTTGGCGGGTGTCGAAGTCGCCCTCGTCGGCACGACCGGCGAGATCGCGAGCTCCGCACCGCACGCCACCAGCGACGCGGCGGCCGCGTTCGAGCTCACGCTCCGCGACGGCGAACAAGGCCAGATCGTCGCGACCGCCCCCGGCTACCGCACGGTGATGGCCGCGTCGGTGTCGGCGAACGCGGTGCCCCAGCTCGCTCTCGTCGTCGCGGCACCGGCGGTAGAACTCGCCGGCACCGTCCGCACCGTCGACGGCCGCGCGCTGCCGGAAGCACGCGTGCAGGTCGTCTGGCCCGAGGATCTGCGGACGCGCCTCTCGGACATCAGCGACGCGGCCACGACCGCCACCGTCGAGACCGCGGTGGACGACGGCGGCATGTTCGCGCTGTCGGCAGCGCGCGTGCGCGGCGCGACGCTGCTGACGACCGCAGCCGGCTACCTGCCCGACCGGCGCACGCTGCCCGTGTTCGACGACCGTGCGCTCGCGATCGTGCTGGCGCCCCCGGTCGCGAAGCCGGGCGCCGTGCAGGGCCAGGTCGTGACCGGGCGCGGCGTGCCGGTCGCGGGCGCGCGCGTCGTGCTCGGCAAGCAGAGTGCGATCAGCGGCGACGACGGTACGTTCCTGATCGCGGACGGCAGCGCCGGCACCACGCTCGCAGCCGCGCACGCCGGCCACCGCCGCGGTGTGCTCGAGAAACCCGACGCGGGCTGGCCGGCGTACGTCGTGCTGCCGCTCGGCGGCGAACCGCTGGCGATCGGCGGCCGCGTCGTCGATGCCGAAGGGCGAGGCATCGGCGACGCCAAGGTCTGGCTGCTCGACGCGACGCTGCACGGCGGTGGCCGCGACCCGGCGGTCAGCGAAGGCATCGCCACCGCGCGCGTCGACATGGGCGAGCTGATCGCGCGCTTCCGCCGCGGCGAGATCCGGGACCCCGAGAACACGATCCGGCGCACCCCGACGACGATGTGGCCGTTCGTGTTCACCGACGAAGACGGCCACTTCGAGTTGCCGGGGCTCGAGGACCGCAGCTACGACCTGCGCGCGATGGCGCTCGACACCCTGTTGATGGTCGATCTGCCGGGCGTGCCGGCCGGCACGAAGGACGCGACCATCACGCTGCCGCAGGACGGCTTGTTCGCGCGCGTCGCCGGCACCGTCGTCGGCGGTGACGGCGAGCCCGTCGCCGGCGCGACGATCGCGCT
The DNA here is from genome assembly GCA_020425925.1 of Planctomycetota bacterium. Lineage (GTDB taxonomy): Bacteria > Planctomycetota > UBA1135 > UBA1135 > UBA2386 > JAGQRA01. The sequence goes on along the minus strand of JAGQRB010000421.1, from coordinate 5,195 downwards.
GCAGTGCGACACGGTGCGGGTCGGCGGCGCCAACATGCACGGCCGCGGCGCCACGACCACCCTCACCGACGAACGCGGCGCTTTCGCGCTCGAGAACGTGCCGAAGACGTGCGTCTACCTGCGCGTCGACGGCGAGGCGATCCTACCGATCGAGTACGGCCGCGGCGTCGAGGGCGGCCTGCTCGAAGTCTGCGGCGGCGACGCCGAGCACCTCCGCCTCGTCGTCGCGCGGCGGCTGCACGTGCAGGTCGAGCTCGGCGACCCCGCGCTCGCCAATGGACTGTGCGTGCTCGATTCCGCCGGCGAGCCGCTCCCGATCAACGTCTTCGTCGGCAACGGCCGCCGCACCACCGACCGGCTCGACCTCATCGGTGGCAAGTCGTCCGCCTTCGTCGTGCCCGATACGGCAGCGACGCTCGTGCTCCTCCAGGGCGAGCGCGAAGTGCGGCGCGAGCCGTTGGTGCTGACCGCAGGAGAGGTCAACAAGCTGACGTACTGAATCCGCTCACCGCCGGCGCAACAGCCGCCGCTGCTTGGCGCGCTCGGCAGCCTGCTGCGCCGCGGTCGGCGCACTCTTGCCCTCGCCGAGGTGCTTCGCGAGCGCCCGCACGGTCGTGAAGCGGAACAGGTCGGTGATCGCGAGCTCGACGCCGAGGCGCTGACAGATCTCGCGGTGCACCTTGACCGCGAGGATGCTGTGACCGCCCGAGTCGAAGAAGTTGTCCTCGACGCCGACCTGCTCGGTCCCGAGCGACTGCCGCCAGATCGCGAGGATCGCGTCCTCGGTGGCGTTGTCGGCCTGCGCGATCTTGCGTTCGCCGGCGGCGGCGGCGGCGGCGACCTCGGGCGCCGGCAGCGCCTTGCGATCGATCTTGAGGTTCGGCGTGCGCGGCAGATCGGCGAGCGCGACGAAGAAGCTCGGCACCATGAACTCCGGCAGCGTGCCGCGCAGGTGCTGGCGCAGTTCCTCCGGGTTCACCGGCTTGCGCGTGACGTAGTAGGCCGCCAGGCGCGTCTCGCCGCCCTCGCCGCGCGCGACCACGGCGCACTCGCGGATCGCGCCGTGCTGGCTCAGTGCGGCCTCGATCTCGCCGAGCTCGATGCGGTAGCCGCGGACCTTGACCTGGTGGTCGACGCGCCCGAGGTACTCGAGCACACCGTCCTCGCGCCAGCGCGCGAGGTCGCCGGTCCGGTACATCGTCGCGCCGGCCAGGTCCGAGAACGGGTCGGCGACGAAGCGTTCGGCGGTGAGCTCCGGTCGCCGGAAGTAGCCGGCGGTGACGCCGGCGCCGCCGATCCAGAGCTCGCCGGCGCTGCCGGGCGCGACCGGCTGCCGATGCGCGTCGAGCACGTAGACCGCCTGGTTCGCGAGCGGTCGGCCGATCGGCACCGGATCCTCACCGCCGACCTTCCAGGTCGTCGACCAGACCGTGGTCTCGGTCGGACCGTAGACGTCGTGCAGGTTCGGCACGACCGCCGCGAGCTCGCGCGCGAGCGTGCCCGGCAACGCCTCGCCACCGACGAGCATGTGCGACAGCCGGCCGAGTGCCGGCTTGCTGGCGGGGTCGAGCAGCAACATCGCCGCCATCGACGGCGTGCACTGGAAGTGCGTCACACCGTGCGCCGCGATCAGCGCCGGGATGGTCTCGTCGGCCGCCGCGACCGCGGCCGCGGGTTCGCTCGGCGACTGCTTCGCCGCCGCCGTGATCGCGTCGCACCGCCGCTTGAGATCGAGCAGGTGCGGCAGACTCGCCATCACCCGGTCGGTCGGCACCCCGAAGTCGACGAGACACGCGATCTCGTCGATGGTCAGGCCGCGCAGGCGTTCGACGATCTTGGTGCAGCTCTCGGGCGTGCCGAACAGACCGCTCGAGCGGTAGTAGCGTTCGAACGAGAACTCGAGCAGCGCCTCGAAGTCGGCCGGCGTCAGGCCGCCGTTGAGCAGCGCGTCCATCTCGCCGGGCTGGTCGACCTTGTTCTTGAACGCCGGGAACGACCAGGCGGCCTGCTTGACGAGGTCGAGGCTGCTGCGCAGGTAGTCCTTCATCGGCTCGCGCACGATCTCGCGCACCTGCTCCTCGTCGTCACCGACGAAGGTGTGCAGCATCAGCGTCACACGGCCTTCGCCGGCGTGGCCGGCAGCGCGCCAGGCGCGACGGTAGATCTCGAGCTTCTGGCTGAGCTCGTCGAGGCTCTGGCCCAGCAGGTGCGTCAGCACGTAGGCACCCTGCTCGCCGGCGAGGCGATACGTCTCGGGGTTGCCCGCGACCGTGACCCAGGTCGGAAGCTCCTGCTGCACCGGTCGCGGCAGCGTGCGGATCTCGTGTTGTTTGCCGTCGGGCCCGGCGAACGTCAGCGTCTCGCCGCGCCACAGCCGGTGCACCTTGTCGATGGTGTCGACCATGGCGCCCTTGCGGTCGGCGAAGTTCTCCGGCCGCAGCACGAAGTCGCGGCCGTGCCAGCCGGCGGCGAACGCGATGCCGACGCGACCACGTGACAGGTTGTCGACCAGCGCCCAATCCTCGGCGATGCGGATCGGGTGGTGCAGCGGCGCGACGCACGAGCCGGCGCGGATCTTGACGTTCTTCGTCATCGCCGCGATCGCCGCACTCGCGACCGCCGGATTCGGATAGAGCCCGCCGAACGCGTGGAAGTGGCGCTCGGGCGTCCAGACCGCCTCGAAACCGTGCTCGTCGGCGAAGCGCGCGCCCTCGAGCAGCAGCCGGTACTTGTCCTCGGCGTGTTCGCCCTCGTCGCTCGCGAAGTAGAACATGCTGAACGTGATCGGGCGCGCCGCCGTCGGCGACGGCGCGGCCGCCGCCTTCTTGACCGCCTCGCCCTCGCCGGCGTGCAGCACGGTCTGAAAGCCCCGGCAGAGCGTCCAGAGCAGCTCGAGCACCGAGATGTCGAACGACAAGCTGGTGACCGCGAGCCAGGTGCCGCCATCGGGAGCCGTGGTGCCGTCGCCGAGCACGCGGTCCATGCCGACGAAGAAGTTCGCGACATTGCGGTGCCGCACCATCACACCCTTCGGCCGCCCGGTAGAACCGGAGGTGTAGATCACGTAGGCGAGATCGTCGCCGGTCGCGCCGTCACCGTCCGCTTCGTCGGCCAGCGGCTCACAGACCGCGATGTCCGCACCGTCGGCATCGAGGTCGATGCGCGGGCAGGCCGCCGGTGGCGCACCGCCGGCGGTACGGCCGTCGACGATCAGCGCCGCGAGCTCGGCATCGCCGGCCATGAACTGCAACCGGTCCTGCGGGTAGGTCGGATCGAGGGGCACGTAAGCCGCGCCGCAGCGCAACACCGCGACGACCGCCGTGACCATCTCGATCCCGCGCGTCGTGCAGATGCCGACGCGGTCGCCGCGGGCGACGCCGCGCGCGCGCAGCCAGCCGGCGAGCCGTCCGCTCTGCTGCCAGAGCTCCCGGAAGGTGAGCTCGGCGCCGCGGTAGCGCAGCGCGACGCGATCGGGCGTGCGGCCGACCCGGGCCGCGATCTGACGGTGCACCGCCGGCTCGGCGCGGGCCGCTTCGGGCGCGAACGCGGTGTCGTTCCAATCGCGCAGCACCTGGCGCAGCTCGGCCTCGTCGAGCATCGGGACTTCGGCGAGCCGCTGGCCGCCGTTGCCGTTCGCGGCGCGGGCGAACACGGCGAGCCGCCGCGCCAGCGCGCTGGCCTCCTCGGCACGCATCGCCGCGGCGTCGTAGTGCAGACTGACTGCACCGCGTTCGTCGACCGCGAAGACGAGGCTGCCGGCCGCGAGCGGCGGCACCTCGGCGCCGAGGCAGAGCCGCACCGGCGGTTCGAGCACCGCACCCGCCGGCAGCACGTCGGCGCGCCGAACCAGCACCTCGCGCAGCAGCGGACCGCGCCCGGCGGCGCGCTCGATCGCCGCCCGAGCCGCGCTGCACGCGGTGTCGAACGAGGCCGCCGGGTCGAACGCGAACGCCACCGGCGGGAACGCGACGGCGAACTGCGGTGCACGATCGACGAGCGCGGCACTCGCCGCGGTGCGCAGGCCGAGACTGAACGTCGACTGCGCGGAGCTCCGCGCCAGGAACGCGACGATTCGTGCGGCAGACGCCACGGCATCCGGATCGACGCCGAGGTCCACCGACAGCACGGCGGGATCGACCGCGACATCGCCCGGGCGGCCGCCACCTGCCCGCGCGCCACCCGTGATCGGCCCCAGGGCCTTGGTCTGCGCTGCGACCTCGACCGCGGCGGACTCGCCCTTCGCCGCCGCCGCACCGAGTTCGGTCCACGACGCGATCGACGCCGCATCGGGCAGCGGCAGGCACTCGTTCGTGCGCACACCGAGCGCCACCAGCCCGGCGGCATCGAGTGCGCGGTTGTCGAGACCGCGCGGCCGCAGCAGGCGAACCTGCGCGTCACCGCACGCGACCTGCACGAAGTCGGCGCCGATCCCGGTCACGGTGCCGGGCGCCGCTCCGCTCGCGTCGCCGGCGAGCTCGACGCCGCCGGGCACGAACACGCCGTGCGGTGCCTGCACCTTCGCGATCGCGATCGGGTTCTTGTAGCCGCCGTGGTCGAACGCGCGCACCAGCCGCGCGACCTCGGCCGCGGGCCTGCCGAAGTCGAGCACGGCGAGCCCGTCGGGACGCGCGCGCAGGCCGAAATAGGTTCGGCCGCCGAGATCCTGCGCCACCGGCGTGACCGCGTTGTCGGCGAGCTGGTCGGCGAGCTCGGCGAAGCTCTGGTGCCCGGCCTCGAAGCAGCGCGCGTTGAGCGTGAATGCGGTGTCGTCCGGCCCGATCGGGAAGCGCTGCTGCAGCAGGATCGCACCGGTGTCGGCTTCCGCCTCGATCACGTGCCAGGTGATGCCGTGCTCGCGTTCGCCGGCGTGCAGCGCCCAGCAGGTCGCGTTGAGACCGGCGTAGCGCGGCAGTGGACCATCGTGGAAGTTGATCGCGAGGTGGCGCGGCAGCTGCAGGGCCGAAGCCGGCAGCATCGCGAGCCAGGTGATCGCGAACAGCACGTCGACGGTCTCGCCCTGCAGTGCCGCGGCGAAGTCGCCCTTGGCATCGAGGCAGCGCAGGCCGTGCTCCGCGCAATGCCGCCGCACCTTGTCGGCGTCGGTCGCGACCGCGACGACGCGGTGACCGCGCTCGCGCCAGGTTTCGAGACACTGGAGCAGCAACGTGTCCGAACCGACGAAGACTGCGGCGAGC
>JAGQRB010000040.1 GCA_020425925.1 Planctomycetota bacterium | reverse complement strand
CGGCCGGCGAGCGCCGCGCGCAGACTGCGGCGTGCGACCGCCGCGCCCGCCGCCGGCCCGCCGGCAGCCGACGGGTCGACGCCAGGCAGCGTCGCGGCACGTTCGCGCGCCGCCGCGAAGAAGCGCTCGAGGTGGCTCACGCGACCCCCTGCGCCCGATCGCCAGCAGTGCCGCCGGCGAGCCGACGACTGGTCTCGGCGTAGCGCTCGAGCACGCGCAGCCCGGCACCGCGCGCCATCGTCTCGCGCGCGAGCTCGACGCCGTGCTCGAGATCCTTGGCGACACCGGCGACGAACAGCGCCGCGCCGGCGTTGAGCGTCACCGCCGCGCTGCGCGCGCCGTCCTGGCCGCCGAGCGCCGAACGCAGCATCGCGAGACTCGCCGGGAGGTCGCCGCCGCGCAGCGCCGCGAGCGGCGTCCGCTCGAAGCCGAGCTCGCGCGCGTCGAGCTCGAACGGTGCGATGCTGCCATTCTGCAGCAGGTGACCGCGAGTCGTGGCGTGCAGCCCGATCTCATCGAGCCCGTCGCAGTGCACCACGAGTGCGCGTTCGCTGCCGAGCTCGCGCAGCGCCTCGGCGACCGGCAGGGTCGCGACCGGATCGTAGACGCCGACGAGCTGACGGTCGGCCCCGGCCGGATTGCACAGTGGTCCGAGCAGGTTGAAGATCGTGCGCACGCCGAGGCTCTTGCGGATCGGCGCGACGTGGCGGAACGCCGGGTGATGGCGCGGCGCGAACAGGAACACGAATCCGACCGCGTCGAGCGCGGTCTTCGCCGCGGCCGGCTCGAGCTCGAGCGCGCAGCCGGCGGCCACCAGCACGTCGGCACTGCCGACCGCCGACGACACCGCGCGGTTGCCGTGCTTGGCAACCGCGCAGCCGGCGCCGGCGACGACGCACGCCGCCGCGGTGCTGACGTTGAACGTGCCGGCGCCGTCGCCGCCGGTGCCGCAGGTGTCGACCAGCGGCCGAACCTCGGCGTGCACCCGCACGGCGCGCGCGCGGATCACCGCCGCGGCCGCGGCGAGCAGCTCGGCCGCGACCGGTCGCATCGACAGCGCCGCCAGCAGGCCGCCGAACGCGACCGGATCGGCCTGACCGTCCATCGCGCGACCGACCGCAGCGGCGAAGTCGTCGGGGCGGAGCGCACGACCGGCCGCGAGGTCGCGGAGCAGCGCGGGAACGGGGTCATCGGAGCTCGGGTTCATGTTCGTGTTCTCTCGGCAGGGCGTTCGGGGTTTCGGAGGCGGGAGTGCGCGCGACGGCCGCAGCCAGCGCGCGCGCGCAGAGCGCGCCGCCGTGCGGCGTCAGCACGGATTCGGGGTGGAACTGCACGCCGAGCCACGGCCGCTGGCGGTGGCGAACGGCCATCACGAGGTCACGATCGCCATCGCGCACGTGCGCGATCGGTTCGAGCGCGGCCGGCAGACGGGTCGCGACCAGGCTGTGGTAGCGCGCGACCGCGAGCGGGCGCGGCAGGCCGTCGAACAGCGGATCATCGGTCAGCGCGATGCGGCTGCTCTTGCCGTGCACCGGCCGCGGCGCCGGGTCGACCTCGCCGCCGCAGGCGACGACCAGCGCCTGCAGCCCGAGGCAGACGCCGAACACGGCGACGTCGGGCTCGCGGCGCAGCCAGCCGACAGTCCCGGTGGCGGCGCGCGGGTGACCCGGACCCGGCGACAGCACGACGAGCGCAGGCTCGAACTCGGCGACGCAGCGCGCCAGCACTTCCGGGTCGACCGGCGCGCGCACGCAGCGGACCTCGGCGGCGCAGCGCGCGAGCTGCTCGGCGAGCAGGAACGCGAAGCTGTCGAAGTGGTCGACCAGCAGCACGCGCGGTGCACTCATGCGAGCGCCTCCTGCACCGCGCGGCGCAGCTGCGCCAGCTTGTGCTCGGTCTCGAGGAACTCGTTGCCCGGCACCGAGTCGTGCACGACGCCGGCGCCGGCGCGCGCGTGGTAGCAGTCCTGCCCGCGGACGTGGCGCAGCGTGCGGATCGCGATGCAGCTGGTCAGCGTGCCGTCGCCGGCGAGGAACGCGATCGCACCGCCGTAGAAGCCGCGCGCGGTCGGCTCGAGTCCGCGCACCAGCGCCATCGCCATCGGTTTGGGCGCGCCGGTCAAGGTGCCCATGTTGGCGACCGCACGGTAGGCGTGCAGCGCGTCGAGGCCGGACCGCAGGCGCCCGCGCACGCAGCTGGCGAGGTGCTGGACCCGCGACATGCGCAGCAGGGTGAAGGCCTCGCTGAGCTCGGTCGAGCCGGGCAACGAGCAGCGTGCGACGTCGTTGCGCGCCAGATCGACCAGCATCGCGTGCTCGGCCTGTTCCTTGTCGTCGAGCAGCAACTGCACCGCCAGGCGCTGATCGAGATCGGCATCGGCGCCGCGCGGCACGGTGCCGGCGAGCGGCCGCAACTCGACGACGCCATCCTCGACGGCGAGACAGGTCTCGGGCGAAGCGCCGATCAGCGCGCCGTCGGCGAGGTCGACGAAGAAGCGGAACGGCGCATCGGTGCCGAGCGCGCGCAGCACCGCGAACGGTGGCGCGGTCGAAGGCAGCGCCACGGAGCGCGACAGCACGGCCTGGTAGACGTCGCCGGCCGCGATGTGCGACAGCAGGGTCTCGACCGCCGCTCCGAACGCCGGCTCGAACGCTGCCGGCTCGACCGTTCGCGCTGCGCTCGACGGGGCGATCGCCGTCGCCGCGGCGCCGGGCACGCCGCCAGGTCGGCGCGACGGGTCCGGCCGACCGAGGTGTTCGAGCCGCCCGAGGCGCGCGTCGACGTCTTGCGCCCGCTCCCACGGCAATCCGCGCACGACCGCGGTCACCTGACCGCTGGCCTCGTCGTAGACCACCGCGTCGCCGACCAGCACGAACGCGTAGTCCGGCTCGTCGATCGGATCGGGCCGGCGCGGACCGAGCTCCTCCCAGCGATCGACGAGCTCGTAGCCGAATACGCCCAACAACCCCGGCGGCACCGGCGCACCGGGCCGCGAGTCGGCGAGCAGCCGCGCGAGCACGCGCAGCGGATCGAGACACGACGGCGCCCGCAGCACCTCGTCGTCGGGCGTGCCCGGCGCCGCGTGCTCGTCGGGGACCGGCGCGGTGAGCCGGT
>JAGQRB010000420.1 GCA_020425925.1 Planctomycetota bacterium | reverse complement strand
GGCAGCCAGCCGCTCTGCGCGCGTGCCGTACCGTGGGTAGCGAACGGTACCGGCAACAGCACCGGGTCGGGTCGGATGTCGCCCTGGCCGCCGATCGTGCCGGTCGGGTTGCCGAAGTCGTCGACCAACACGCCGTTCTCGTCCGGGAAGCCGCGCCAGCCGAGGAAGCGCTGCTTCGCGAGGCCGCGCAGCGGCACGCCGTTCCGCACGATCGTGATCGCGTCGTCGAGCACGGTGTTGGTGTCGTCGTCGTTGGAGCGGCCGACCGGCACCATCAGCTGCACCAGTCCCATGCCGCCGAAGCCGCCGAGCGGCGCGTCGTCGTACTGCGACCCGCTGAACGTCGGTTGACCGTTCTGCGGGTACTTCGAACGGAAGTACCACGGGCCGAACGACGAGGACCGGCAGATGCCGCCGTCGGCGCTGATCGGGAAGTCGTAGTCGCGGTTGGCGAAGGTTCCGCCGTGGGTGTGGATCACGATGCCGTCCCCGGCCATCAACACGACCATGCCGCCGGCGCCACCGCCGCCGCCGCCCATGCGTTCGGTCGAGTACAGGTACTCGGTGCCGCTGCCGTGGCCGCCGTCGGCGTCGATCCGCCCCTGCGGCCCGAGCGTCAGCGTGCCGCGCACGCGCAGCACGAGCGCGCCACCGCCACCGCCGCCGTCGCCGCCGAGGTAGTAGAACCAGCCCGGCAGATCGAGCGCGCCGCCGGCGCCGCCGCCCGAGCCGCCGACCGGGGCGGCGAGCTCGCCGACGATCGCGCGCCGCTCGCGCGGCACCCAGGCGCGGCCCCAGAAGTCGTCGGCCGCCGTCGCGTTGGTGAACCACGGCGTTCCGGCAGCGCCGCCCGGCAGCGTCCGGCCGATACCGGCACCGCCGCGCCCGGCGCGCTGTGGGAACAGGTCGCCCGGACCCGCCGGCGACGGGAACCACGGATCGCCAGTCACGGCGCCGGCCCCGCCTCCGCCGCCGGATGCCTGCCCGAGCGCCTGCGCGACGAGGGTACCGCCGCGGCCGCCGCCGTCCGTGCCCGGCGCCGATTCGCCCGGGCTACCGAATGTGCGCGGCGCGAGGGTGCTGGTCGCGCCGCCGCGGCCGCCACCCGCGCCCGCCGCGGCACCGACCGGCACGAACGGGTCGGGGTTCGGACCGATCGGCCCGTGGCCGCTGCCGATCGCCGGCGGCGGCGAGACGTCGCCGGGGCCGCGGTAGGTGCCGCCGACGAACAGGCGATCGGCGTTCGCCCCGCGCACCGTCAGCGCGCCGTCGATGCGCGCGTCGCCGTCGACCACCAGCACGAGCGGGTTCGGTCCGAGCCCGCGCACGATCTGGTTCGGCCCGATGTGGAGCTCCTTCACGTGCAGCACGCCGCCCTCGAACGTGCGCTGCCTACCGTTCTGGTAGTACAGCGTCTGCACGTCGGTGCGCAGCGTGGTATCGGCGCCGTTCGGCGTCCAGTCGCCGACGTCGGCGAGTGGCGGGAACGCGTCGGGCACGGTGAGCGCGCCGTCGACGACGACCGCCTCGGGCTCCGGGAAGTCGCGCGAGGCGCCCGGCGCGGTCGCGTCCTCGTCCTCGAAGTCGAACGCGAGTGCACCGAACTGCGTCGCGAGTGCGGTCGCGGTCGCGATCACGCGTTCGGGCTGCGGATCACCGGCGCCGCGCCGCG
>JAGQRB010000419.1 GCA_020425925.1 Planctomycetota bacterium | reverse complement strand
GCACCGCCTGGAGCGCGCTCGGCGCCGGTGTCGACAACTGGGTGACCGCGCTGCACGTGCGGCCGAACGGTGACCTCGTCGTCAGCGGCAATTTCTCGACCGCGGGCGGCCAGCCGGCCTACCGCGTCGCGCGCTGGAACGGCGCGAGCTGGCAGTCGATGGGCACCCTCGGCGAGGCGCACGCGTTCGTCGAGCTGGCGAACGGTGAGCTGTTCGCCGGTGGCAAGTTCTACGGCTACACCGCGACCTGGGACGGCACCGGCTGGCAGACGCTCGGCGGCGATCTGAACTACTGGGTCGAGGCCGTCGCGGAGTTGCCGAACGGCGATCTGTTCGCCGGCGGGTCGTACTCGTCGAACTCCGGCGAGTACTTCGGCATCGGGAGCTGGGACGGCAGTGCCTGGGCGCCCTTCGGTCTCGGCAAGGGCCTCGGCGGAGCCGTGACCGCCGTCGCCGCCGGGCCGGCCGGCAGCTTCGTCGTCGGTGGGTGGTTCCAGAACGTGCCTGGTGGTCCGGCGCCGCACATCGCGCGCTACGACGGTGTCACCGACACGTGGTCGGCGCTCGGTAGCGGGCTCGGCGGCAAGCCCTACGCGCTCGCCGTCGCGGGTGATGGCGACGTCGTCGCTGGCGGTGAGTTCACGACCGCCGGCGGCGCCGCCGCGAGCCGCATCGCGCGCTGGGACGGCGCGAGCTGGTCCGGGCTCGGACAGGGCGTCGACGGCAGCGTGCGTGCGCTCGTCGAGCTGCCGAACGGCGACCTGGTCGCGGGCGGCGAGTTCCTGAACGCGGGTGGCGCGTTCCACCCGTTCGTCGCGCGGTGGGACGGCGCGGCATGGCACGGACTCGGCACCGGCACGACGTGGTACGTGCGTGCGCTCGCCGTGCTGCCGAACGGTGACGTCGTCGCCGGCGGCGGTTTCACGACCGCGGGCGGCGTGAGCTGCCGGAGGATCGCGCGTTGGAACGGCACGAGCTGGTCACCGCTCGGCAGCGGCATGGACTACTGGGTACACGCGTTGCTCGTGCTGCCGAACGGCGACCTGATCGCGGGCGGCGACTTCGACGTCGCCGGCGGCGTGGCGGCACGTAACATCGCGCGCTGGGACGGCAGCACGTGGTCGACGGTGGCGGCCGACACGCTCGGCGGCGGCGAGGTCATGGCGCTGGCGGTCACGCACCGCGGCGAGCTCGCCGCCGGCGGTTCGATCGGCACGAGCGACGCGGTCTACTTCGCGCGCCTCGGCTCGACCTGCCCCGCTGCCGCCGATCCGATCGCGACCGGGTGTGTCGGCCCCGCGGGGCCGATCGAGCTCACCGCGGGCAACTGGCCGTGGACCGGCTCGACGTTCCACTCGCACGCGACCGGCTTCGCAACGAACGCGCTCGGCGTCGCGCTGCTCGGACTCTCGTCGCCGAACGTGTCGCTGACCTGGCTCTGGCCGAACACGGCGCCCGGCTGCGACCAGCTCGCGAGTCAGGAGGCGATCGTGCTGACCCTGCCGCAGAACGGCGAAACGGGCTACGCGTTCGAGATTCCGAACGATCCGGCGTTCGCCGGTCTGCCGCTGTACCACCAGTTCCTGCAGTTCGAGCTCGATCCGCAGGGCAACCTCGCGACGTTGAGCGCGAGCAACGGGCTCTCGCTCACGATCGGGACGCTTTGACCGCGGGCCGCGCCTGACCGGTCTCAGCTCGGTTTCTTGACCGCGGCGTAGATCGCGCCAGGGTCGCCCCGGTAGAGCTCGACCGTGCCGCCGGTCTGCTCCGCGAGGAACGGCGCGAGCTCGGCGTAGCGGAAGCGATCACCCATGTAGTAGGTGTCGAATGCCAGCCGGCGCTCTTCGGGCGTCAGGTTGTCGATCACGCGCTGCATGTCGTCGGCGACCGCGGCCGTGGCGCGCTCGATCTGCTCCTGGGAGACGACCAGGCCCTCCGGGTCGTCCGGATACGCCAGCACCGAGAGCCGCAGCTGGCCGCCCGGCGCGAGCACCGCGAACGCCTGCTCGACGTTCGCCGCGATCACGGCGCGCGGGCAGTGGATGAACACCGCCACCGCGAGCACGAGGCCGTAGCTGCGGTCGCGGGCGGCTGCGGGCACCGACAAGCCGTCGCCGACGAAGAAACGCATGCCGTCGACGCCGGCGCAGCGGCGCTCGGCGGCCGCGACCATGCCGGCGGCGATGTCGAAGCCGGTGTAGGACCGCGCCGCGGCCCGGATGCCGCGTGCGATCCGACCCGAGCCGCAGCCGAGCTCGAGCGCATCCACGGTCTTCAGCCACTCGAGGTCGAGGCCGGCGAGGAACAGCTCGAGCTCGGTGCTGGCGTGGCGTTCCCAGGCCTCGCTGTCGTTCCAGCCCGGGTGCGATGCGACGAAGAGGTCGCGCGACGGCAAGGCCGCGCGGGCCTCCCAGTTGCTGGCCAGCGTCCTGGCCCAGTCGGACAACGACGGGTTCTCGGTCATACGCGCCTCGGCGGCAGCTCATTCAACGCGAACGTCGGTCCGCGCGCTAGACCAGGCAGTAGCGTTTGCCGTCCTGGGACTGCACCAGCGGGTCCTGGTTCAGCAGGCCCGCGAGGCAGTTGGTGAACTCGGCGAGATCGGTGCGCTGGCGCAGGATCTCGTGGACCGTGAGCTGCCCGCCGGCGTCGCGCAGCTCCTGGCGCGCGAGCCGCATCAGCGCGGTGCCGAGGCCGCGATCGCGCAGCGCGACGAAGTCGCCGGGCAGCACGTCGAACCAGCCGTGGCGTCGCAGGATCTCGCCGAGCAGCATCGGCGTCAGCCAGCTGCCGCCGAGGTCGGTGCGCTCGACCTCCTGCTTCAGGATGTCGAGAGTGGTGTAGCCGCCGCGGTCGTCGAGCACCCGCTGGACGCGTTTGCGCAGGCGGCGCAGGCGCTGCTCGTTGAACGGGTAGTTCGACAGCAGGTCGACGCGATCGGGCTCCGGGCGCACGAACATGCGGTTGTGCGTCAGCAGCCGCTCGACCAGACGCCGGCGGCTGTCGGGCTGGTTCTCGACGAACATGCTCTCGACGACATCGCCGGAGGCGCGTCGGAAATCCGAGAGCAGCTGCACCATCACCTGCGAACGCCGTTGCGTCGCCGGGCAGGCCTCGCCGCGACCGAGCAGGCGCACGCGCTCGTCGTGCCGCACACAGTCGAGGATCAGCCAGGAGGTCGCCTCGTCGTAGCCCTCGGCGGCGAGCCAGCGCAGCAGGTTCTGCTTGCCGCCCTCGGCGCAGACGTGGCGCACGGCCCGATCGGCGACGAGCGCGGCGGCCTCGAGCTCCTCCTCGTGCCAGCGGCGCAGCGCGAAGCGCTCGGGTCCGACGAGTACGAAGGCGGGTTCGCGGCGGAGCACCTGTTCGAGGCGGCGCGGTGTGACCCGGCGATAGCGGTCGCGATAGGCGAAGATCAGGTCGGTGAGCTGCATCGACCCGCCGTCCTCCTCGAGGATCTCGGCGAGACGAGAGGCCGGTGAGCGCGGATCCGGGACGACGACCTCGCCGGACTCGTGGATCGCGAACGACAGCCGCAGCTCGGTGCGCAGCAGGTGCGTGACGAGGCCGAGCGGCAGCGGCCGGCGTCCGTCCTCGAGTTCGGCGACCAGCGTCGCCAGCGGCATCGGCAGGCGGTAGCGCGCGACCGTCGTGCGCAGGTTGGTGACCAGCCGGCGCAGTCCGCGCGGCGAGGTGCCGAGCAGCATGCCCTGATGCAGCACGTATTCGTGCGGAAAGCAGAACGCTGCCAGCCGGATCGGGAAGTGCGGGTCGACGTTCGCGGTCGCCATCGTCGCCAGCATCGTGTTGCGAGCGATCCGGTGGGGATCGACGAGGCCGTCGAAGGTGCGCAGTTCGAGATCGAGTTCCTGCCGTAGCCGCGGCAGCAGCGCGCGCGAACGCTCGTGCAGCCGGGTCCGAGTGCGTTCGGCGAGGGCGTCGGCGGTGCGCAGGTCGAGCCCGCTGCGGCGCGCGTAGTGCACCAGCGTGACCGGTGCTTCGTCGATACCGATCAGCGCGCGCAGCAGGGCCCGTTGACCGTCGTCGAGCGCGAGCAGCAGGTGGGCCTGCAGCGAGGGCCAGTCGAGGGGGTCGAAGGCCACGCTCGCCGCCTGCTTCGGCAATCCGCGCTCGATCGCGTTCGCGATCGCCTGCCGCACGGCGTCGACCGCAGCGCGGTCGAGCCAGGTCTCGGCGTGGGGCGCCGAGATCCCGAGCAGATCGCCGACGGTGGTGAGCTCGTGGTCGCGGATCGTCTCCGCAACCACCGAGGGCAGTCCGAGATCGTCGATCGGCAGCCGTAGCAGCTGCACGGGCAGCAGCTGCAGGGCCAGCGCGTCGGTGGTCTCGGGCGGCGTGTCCATCAGGTCATCGACTCATCGAGGCGTCGGATCGACCGCGCGGAAACTGCGGGCGCGCACCCGGCGGCGAGCCAGGTCCAGCACGACTGCGGGCACGTTCGCACCGAGCTCGCGTGGCGATGCACCGGCTGCGATCAGCGCTTCCGCGGCAGCGAGCTGGACGCGCGGGCTCGAGGTCCGGGCCAGCAGCGCGCCGAGCGCCGGCAGACCGTCGCCGTCCGGCAGCAGCCGAAGAAGCTCGGCGGCGCGCAGCTCGGCGGTGGGGTCACCGCCGGCGAGGTGGCCGGCCAGGCGCGCGGTGAGCCGCGCCGGCTCGGCGCGGGCGAGTCCGGCGGAGAGCAACCTCTGCTGGCCGCGGTCGGCGGTCGACACGTAGAGAGCGAGTGCGGTGTCGAGCAGCTGCGGATCGCCGCTGCGGACCGCGATCGCGGTCAGATCGACCGCGGACGTCAATCTGCGCCGGACCGCGCGCTGGAGTGCCGTCCCGACCTCTGCCGCGGCGGCGCCGGTGAGCGCGAGCGTCGGGCTGCCGGCGAGCGCGTGGGCGGCGTCGAGGGCGATGCGTGGTTCCGGGTGCGTCAGACTGGCGGCGAGCAGTGCGGTGCGCTGCACACCGTTCGACCCGAGCAGCGCCCGGACGTGGCCCAGCAGCTCGGGCGTCGGCTCCACGACGCCGCGGCTGCCGCCGAGCGGGTGCAGCGTCGCGCCGGTCCGGAGCAGCAGCAGCAGGCACCGGTTGCCTGGGCGCAGCGCGAACAGCGCGCGGCCGCAGCAGGCGCCGGCGGGCTCGAGCAGCGCGAACTCGGCTCCCGGCTGCCCCTTGAGCGTCTCGTCGGTGCGGAGCTGCAGCCGATGCCACTCCGGGCTCGGATCGGTGGTGGCGGTTACGGTCGCGACCACGACGACCGCGGCTCGGTCGACGCCATCGGCCAGGGTCGTCGCCTGGTGCTGGGCGGCAACCGGAACGGCCGCGGCGAGTGCGGTGGCGAGCAGGCCGCCGTTTCGAAGGATGGGCCTCATCGCAGCAGAATCCTCTGTCTCAGGTACGCGAGATCGATGTCGCGGAAGTGGTAGTCGAGCGTGAGCATGGCCTCGTAGCCGACGGCCGGTGCCATGACCTCGGCGGCGCCGGCGTAGGTGTCGTGCAGCGAGCTGTCGCCGAACAGCCCGCGTGGCGTCGGGCCCGGCGCGACCAGTCCGACCGAATGGCCGACTTCGTGGGCGAGGATGATGCCGATCACCGTCGCCCAGTCGTCGGCGGCCTGCATGATCGTGAGCCAACGGGCGCGTTCCGAGCTGTTGCCGTTGCCGTAGTCGAAGCCCTCGGCGAGCACGATCGGATCGAGCGCATGGCTGCCTGCCGGGGTTCCGCCCATCGCCGGGGCGAGCGGTCGGAAACGCTGCGCGAAGGTCGTCTGGTAGGCCGGCCAGACCTGCAGGTGGATGTGGGTCTGGTAGAGCCACATCTCGGTCGGGAACACGCCGAGGCCCGGCTTCTGTCCGGTGTTGCGCTCGCCGAAGTTGCCGTTGCGGTAGTCGTAGTAGGCGCGGCCGAGCACGCCCGAGCTCTCGTCGCCGTAGTCGCGGCCGCCGGGACCCTCGGGGTCGAAGCCGCCGAGCGCGATCTGCATGTGTTGGATCGCGATCGGGGCACGCGGCGTGAAGCGCAGCCAGACCGAGGCGCTGTCGAGCGGTTCGCCGCGGCGACCGCGGCCGTAGAGCTCGTTGGCCTTCGCGATGATGCCGTCGAGCAGGATCTGGCGCAGGCGCGCGTTGGCGCCGATCGGATCGCCGGCGGTGCCGAGGCCGAGCCGGAGCTGATCCTCGGTGAAATCGTCGGTGCCGCTACCGTCGCGATCGAGATCGGTGCGCACCCACACTACCTGGACGCGCTCGAACGGCGCTGCGGCGGCGTCGGCCGGGGCGACCTCGAAAGCGAAAGGTGGCGAGGTCGCGACGTTGCCGCTGAGGTCCGTCGCGCGCACCGTCAACGTCCAGCTGCCGGCGCCGAGCGCCGCGCTCTCGGGTACCTGCACCCGGAACGTCGAGTAGTCGACCGTCGCAGCCGCGAACAGCGCCGCCGGTCCGGGGCCCGAGCCGTCGCCGGCGAGCAGCACCTCCACCGTGCTCATGTCGAGCGACTGGTCGCCGGGGTCGTTCACCGTGACGTCGACCGTGAAGCCGAACGGCGGCAGCACGAGGCCGGTCGCCCGATCGGCGGCGATGTCGTTGACCGAGGCGCGCACGATCGGCGGCGTCACGTCGGCGGCGATTCCGGTGCGGAAGCGGACCTCGCGATCGGTCGCGAACCAGTTGCCGCTGACGCGTCGCACGCCGGCACTTCCGCCGCGGATGCGGACGCGGTAGTAGGTCGACGGGAACAGCGACGGAGTCGGCGTGAAGCGCGCGATGCGGTTCTGGCCCAGGATCTCGAGATCGCCGCCGATCGGGTGGTAGGTGTCGTCGAGCACCTCGATCGTCGACGAGGTCATCGTCGACGGGTCCATCGGCGCGTCGAAGACGATGCTGACGTGCGCGCCGACCGGCACTCCGGTGGCACCGTCGGGCGGCATCATGAGCGCGCGCGGCAGCGAGCTGTCGGCCGCGGTCGAGAACGAGACCTCGGTGTCGGCCGGCATCACGTTGCCGGCGAGGTCGTGCAGGCCCTCGTGGCCGCCCTGCAGCGTCAACGTGCAGTCGGCGCCGGTCGGCAGCTCCAGCACGGGCACGACGCGGACGACGTTCGGCGCCGCGAGCTCGACCACGCTGGCGAGTTCCTCACCCGCGCTCGTCAGCCGGACCGTCGCCGCGTTGACCCAGTCGTCGTCGAGGTCACCGTCGAACGTGACCTCGAGGATGGCGTTGAGCGAGACCCTGGTCTCGCCCGGCGTCGGCGTGCTCGCGGTGACCGCCGGCGGCACGGTGTCGGTACCGGTGGTGAACTGCAGCGCCTGGGTCGCGCTCAGCGTGTTGCCGCTGACGTCGGTCGCGCCGGCGCCGCCGAGCAGGAACGCGAGCGTGTAGGTCCGGTTCGGTTGCAGCAGCACGCGTGGCTCGACCCGCAGCGTGCGCTGGTCGTCGGAGGCATGGATGCCGAACGGGATGACGCTGCCGAACTGATCCTGGAACGACAACGACGAGGGCTCGACGCTGCCGGGATCCATCGATTCGTTGAACGTGTAGGTCGGCTGGACCGCGGGCGAGATCCCGCTCTTGCCCGGAGCCGGCCACATCGACAGCACGCTCGGGCTGTCGCCGTCACCCTCGGTCATGAACGTGCGGGTCACGGTCGAGCCGAAGCCGTTGCCGGCCCGGTCGGTCACCGTCCCGCTGAGCTCGAGCGTCAGCTGGCGATCACCCGGCAGGTCGGAGAACGGGGTGAACGTCACGGTGTTGCCGCTGGTCTGTCGCGAGCCGGCGTAGGTCGCGCCGAAGACGTCGCGCAGCGCGAGCGAGGTCGGGGTGAGGCTCGCCTTGGCGATCGCCTCGGAGAACGTGAAGGTGAACGCCCCGGTCCGGCTCACGCCGGTCGCGTTCTCGACCACGCTGACCTGCTGCAGGCTCGGCGGCGTGACGTCGAGCGTGCGGAACTCGAACGTCACGTTCTGGTCGAGCAGGCGTCCGCTGTTGTCGCAGGTCAGGCCCGAGAGCTGGAAGACGTAGTCGGTCTCGATCGCGAGCGGTGCCTGCGGCCGGAACGTGACGGTGCGGCCGTCGCCGCCGACGGTGTAGCTGCCGGCGACGTCGGTGTCGCCGCCCAGCGGTCGCAGCCAGGTGTCCTCGTCGCCGAGGCTGTCGAGCGCGACCGCGGTGTCGAACTCGAGCGTGATCGCGGTGTCGACCGGGACCTGAACCGCCCCGTCCTGCGGCAGATGGCCGACGAGCTCGATCAGCCCGTAGCCGGCGAAGGCGGCGCCCTCGTTGGCCGAGCTGCTGCCGCTGCCGCTGCAGGCGCTGAAGAGTGCGGCGCACGCCGCCGCTGTTGCAATGCTGCGCAAGTGAGTCCCCGTTGCTGCGTTCCCTGGTGCAGGCGGGACATCGACTTGAGCGATGCATCGGTTGTAGTCCCAGAACGAGCCGTTCGGCCGGCTCGATGTCATGGCCGTCTACGGGCGCGGCGACGCCTCGTGCACCAACAGCCGCAGATCGCGGACATTCTGGCCAGTCGGTCCCGTCGTCACGCTGTCACCGAGCGCGTCGAACAGCGGGTGCGCATCGAAGCGGCGGAGGTGGTCTTCGACGTCGAGTCCGAGTGCTCGGGCTCGCGCGAGCGTCGTACCGTCGGCGACCGCACCGGCAGCGGGCGCGGTGCCATCGACGCCGTCGGTGCCGGCGCTGAGGACCGAGATCGGACAGCCGGCGATCCGGCGGGCGCACTCGAGCGCGAACTGCTGGTTGCGGCCGCCGACGCCGGCGTTCGACGGCAGCTGCACCGTCACCTCGCCACCGGTGAGGACCGCGACCGCCCGGCCCCGGTGCTCGGCACGGAGCTCGTCGAGTCGCGCGAGCAGCCGTTCGGCCGCGAGCCCGTACGGCAGGTCGTCGACGCTCTGATCTTCGGCTACGAGCATGCCCGCGGCCTCGGCATGCCGGCGCAGTGCGGTGCGGGCGTCGGCGTTGCCCTGCACGAGCAGGAACTCGGTGCGGCGGGCGAGTTCGTCCCCGGGTCGCAGCGGCGGTGGCACCTCCGTTCGTTCGATGCGGGTGCGCAGGGCGGCCGGCAGCGCGGGCCAGAGCGCGAAACGGTCGAGCACGGCGCGGCAGTCGGCGATCGCCGTGTCGTCGGCGACCGTCGGCCCGGAAGCGAGCGCGCGCCAGTCGCCGTCGCGCACGTCGGAGATCGCCAAGGTGCACTGGCTGGCGGCGTTCGCGGCCGCGAGCGCGAGGCGGCCGCCCTTCACGGCCGAGCACCAGCGTCGGACGGTG
>JAGQRB010000418.1 GCA_020425925.1 Planctomycetota bacterium | reverse complement strand
CTTCGGGCGGGTGCGGCGCTCTGCTACCGCAAGCAGCACCGGGAACCGCCGATCGACCGCGATGTGCGCGTGCTGCACCGGGATCCCGCGCTGCTCGTCGTCGAGAAGCCCGCGCACCTGCCGGTGCACGGCGACGGCGCGTTCGTGCGGCACACCTTGATCCACCTGCTGCGCCACGAACTCGGTCATCCCGAGGCGCGGATCGTGCATCGCCTCGACCGCGAGACCAGCGGCCTGCTCGTCGTCGCGCGCACCGACGCCGCGCGGGCGGCGCTGGAGAGGCAGTTCGTCGCTGGCTCGGTCGGCAAGTCGTACCTGGCGGTGGTCCACGGTGCGGTCGAACGTGACTTCGTGTGCGACGCGCCGATCGGGCGCGCGACCACCAGCTCGATCACGCTGCGGCGCGCCGCGGCGGCGAACGCCCGTGACCCGAAACCGGCGTCGACGCGCTTCACGGTGCTCGAGCGCGGACGCGACCGGACCTTGCTGGGTTGCGAACCCGCGACCGGCCGCACCCACCAGATCCGCGTGCATCTCGAACACGTCGGCCACCCGCTGCTCGGCGACAAGCTCTACGGCCGCACCGATGCCGAATACCTGGCGTTCGTCGCCCGCGTCAAAGCCGGCGGGGATCCGCGCGAGGTGCCGCCCGGCGAGCCACCGCGGCAGCTGCTGCATGCCGCCGCGTTGGCGTTCCGGCACCCCGACGACGAGCGCGCGCTGCGGTTCGAATCGGCGGCGCCCGCCGAGTTCGGCGCGTGGCTGGCCCGGTCAAGCCAGGGCGACAGCGCCAGGCCAACGGGCCAGGGGCAACAGGGCTAGGGGAACATCGGCGCGACCGACTGCAGCGCGACGTCGCGCACACCGAAGTTGCGCACCTGCACCCGCCCCTTCGCCGGCATGCCACCCTGCTCGCACTCGACCTGGACATCGGCGTCGCCGTGCTCGCTGACCGCGGTCAGGTCGCTGAGCACGCTGACGTTGCGGTAGCCGAGCCCGAGCAGACGGGTCTCGACCAGCGCCAGCACGCGCGCCGCCGGCGAGTCCGGCGACATCGCCGCGGCCGGCAGCGCGGCCGCCTCGCCGCCCGACACAGTCGGCAGGGGCGCGGCCGGGATCTGCACCACGGCCTCGCGGACGTGCGAGGTCGCCTCGCGAAGATCCTCGAGATCGTCGTGCAGACGGTCGAGGCGCTCCTCGATGCCGTCGAACTTGAGCTTCTCGATCGCGTCGACCAGCACGCGCAGACGCTCGTCGAGCGAGCGCAGGCTACCGAGCTTCTGCAGGTGCTCCTCGAAGCGCGACAGCCGCAGGTGGACCAGCACGTAGCCGACCAGCAGCGCGACGAAGAAGAGGCTGAACTGCAGAACCGTCATCGGTCTGCCATGCTACCGGGACGCGCCGCGGCGGGTCCACCACCAGTAGTACGGGATCCCGGTCGCGAGGATCCCGAGGCCGTAGAGCGCATTCTTCTGCTCGTTCGGGTCGAGCAGCAGCGCGACCACGAACAGCACCGAGACCAGCACGAACAACGCCGGTGTCACCGGGTATCCCGTGCATCGGTACGGCCGCGCCAGGTCGGGCCGCAGCCGCCGCAGCCGGTAGACCCCCGCGACCGTCAGCGCGTAGAACAGGAAGCCCGCGAACACCACGAACGCCGTGATGTCGTGGAAATTCTGCAGCACGAAGACCAGCAGCAGGGCCCAGACCGCCTGCACCCAGATCGATGCGACGGGGGTGCCCCAGCGCGGGCTGATGCGGTCGAGCGCCCGCGGCACCAGACCATCCTCGGCCATCGCGTAGAACGCGCGCGGCGACGACAGGAAGTTCGGGTTCGCGGCCCCCATCACCGAGATCGCGACGAAGACCGTCAGGTAGCCGGCGAGCTCGGGGCTGAAGATCCGCGCGACGGTGCGGTAGGGCACCTGCTGGTCCTGCCCCTCGGCCAGGGAACGCATCTCCTCGAACGGCACTACCTCGAGGTAGGTCCAGTTCATCGCGGCGTAGACCGCGATCAGGATCAGCATGCCGAGGATCAGGCCGAGCGGCAGGTTGCGCTCCGGGCGCTTGAGCTCGGCGGCGTTGAACGGCATCTGGTACCAGCCCTCGTAGGCCCAGAAGATGCCGGTGAACGCGGCCACCAGCCCGGTCATCGTCAGCGTGGTCTTCGCGCCGGCGGCCGGTTCGAAGGTCGGCGCCGCGGTCGCGGCGTCGGAGCCGCCGACCAGCAGCAGGCCGCCGATGATCACGATCCCGAGCGCCCCGACCTTCGCGAAGGTCGAGACGTTCTGCACCAGCGCGCCGAAGATCACGCCGAAGTGGTTCACCAGCGCGAGACCGACGATCATCGTCGCGGCAATGCCGGTGACCCACAGCGGCTCCGCCGCCTGCCGCGCCTGGTCGATGCCGAACGCCGGCAGCAAGTACTCGGCGAATGCGACAGCCAGCGCCGCCACCGTGCCACTGTTGATGACCCAGAAGAACACCCAGCCGTAGAGGAACGCGACGCCGCGGCCCCAGGCCTCGCGCAGGAACGCGTACTGGCCGCCGGCCTCCGGGAACATCGCGCCGAGCTCGCCGTAGGCGAACGCACCGAACAGGCAGAGCGCGCCGAGCCCGATCCACAGCAGGAAGATCCAGCCGGTGCTCGGCAGCGCCTGGGCGACCGACAGCGGCTTCAGGAAGATGCCGGAGCCGATCACGGCGCCGACGGTGATCGACGTCGCGCTGACGAGGCCGAGACGTCGCTGCAGGTGGCCGGACTCCATCGCCGCGAGAGGCTACGCGCGTCCCCCACCGCACGCTACAACGGCGGACGAGATGCGCGGCCGCTTCCGCTATCTGCTCGCGATCGCCTTCGTCGCGTTGTTCCTGCTGTTTCCGGCGCCGGACCCGGCGAGCGGTCGGCCCTACCTCGGCTACCTGCAGCTGCGCGGCTGGCTGCTCGCCGGCGACGCCTCGCCGCTAGCCGCCTGGAACAGCGCCGGCGCGCTGCCGGCGCTCGCGGTCGACCTGCGCACCAGCCCGCCGTTGCCGGAGCCCGCGCGCCGGTCGCAGATCGCCGAGATCGAGCGGCTCGGCGTCGAGTACGCGCGCACGGTGCACGCCGAGGTCCGTCCGGCGCGCGGTCGCCTGCCGCTGGCCGTGATCGTCGGCGAGCTCGGCGTGCGCGCCGAACTGCCGCAGCCGGGCGGCGGCAGCGCCGTCCTCGAACGCTTGTTCCCGACCCGCATCAGCCTGCTGCCCGCGGCGCTGACGATCACGGTCGCGCTGCTGTTCCGCCGCGTGCTGCTGGCGCTGCTGTGCGGCGGGCTGGCGGGCGCGATCGCCTGTCAGGGCAGCTTCGCCGCCGGCGTCTGGCACTTCGGTTACGACGCGCTGGTGCGGCGCTCGCTGCTCGACGACTTCTACGTCCGGATCACCGCGTTCGTCGTCTTCCTGTTCATGACGATCGCGGTCGTCACCCGGAACGGCGGCGTGCAGGGACTCGTGCTCGGACTGCAGCGCCGGGTCCGCGGCCCGCTGTCGGCACAGCTCACCGCCTGGCTGACGGGACTGTCGATCTTCTTCGACGACTACACCAACTGCATGGTGACCGGCACCGCGATGCGGCCGCTGTGCGACGCCGAAGGAGTCTCGCGCGAGAAGCTGGCCTACATCGTCGATTCGACCGCCGCGCCGGTCGCCGGCGTCTCGTTGCTGTCGACCTGGGTGGTGTACGAGATCTCGCAGTTCCGTGACCCGCTGGCGCTGGTCACCGACCTGCACGGCGCGCCCTACTCGGCCGAGCAGGCCTACGACGTGTTCGTCGCGACGCTACCGTTCCGGTTCTACTGCTTCCTGGCGCTGCTGCTGGTGCCGCTGGTCGCGCTCTGCCGGCGCGATTTCGGTCCGATGCTCGCAGCCGAGCGCCGGGCACGCGCCGCGGCCCGGCTGCCGCTCGCCGAACGCGCGG
>JAGQRB010000417.1 GCA_020425925.1 Planctomycetota bacterium | reverse complement strand
CGTGTCGGCGACCGGCAAAGCGAGCAGTGCGGCGCCGGTCGCCGCGGCGCTGATCAGGCCCTCGCGGGTCGCGGCGACCGGCACGAGCGCGCGCGCGGCGTCGTGGATCAACACGAGGTCGACGTCGTCGTCGGCGGCGGCGAGGCCCTTCTGCATCGACTCCTGCCGCGACGCGCCGCCAGCGCACGAACGCACGTCGCCGAGCTCGGCGAGCGCGTCGCGCCACGGCGCGAGCAACGCCTCGTCCTCGGCGCCGACGACCGCGACGAGGTGGCTGCCGCTGCGCAGGTCGACGGCCTCGGCCAGGCGCGCCGCCGCGTGCAGCAGCAGCGGTCGGCCCAGCAGCTCGAGGTAGGCCTTCGGGAGCGGCCCGCCAAAGCGCGTGCCGCGACCGGCTGCGAGCAGCAGGATGGCGACCTTCACGCGCGCACCCTACACTGCCGCGCGTGGCGGTGGTGCGGATTCTCGGTATCGATCCGGGCACGCAGTGCGTGGGTTTCGCGGTTCTCGAACTCGCGATCTCGGCGCCGCGTCGACCGGGTGCGGCGGCGCCGCTCGCGCTCCGCGCCAGCAACGTGCGCGCGGTCGGCGCGATGGCCGGCGGCGACGCGCAGGTCGTCGAGTGCGGCGTGCTGCGGCTCGGCACGCGCAAGACGCCGCTCGCGGCGCGGCTGTTCGAACTCACCGGGCGCTTCCGCGATCTCGTGCTCGCACATCGACCGGACGAGGTCGCGCTCGAAGAGGCGTTCTACGGCAAGAGCGTGCAGGCCGCGCTGCGCATCGGCGAGGCGCGCGGCGTGATCCTGGCCGAGTCGGCGCGCGCCGGCGTCGAGGTGCATCAGTTCCCGCCGGCCCGCGTGAAGCGCTGCGTCACGGGCCGCGGCGATGCCACGAAAGATGTCGTCGCCGGCATGGTCGCGCGGCTCGTTCGGATGCCGGCGGGTGCGGAGATGTTGCCGCGCGACGCCACCGACGCGATCGGCATCGCGCTGACGCGGCTCGAGGAACGCCGTTCTCCGCTGCTCGACCGCGAGCTCGGCTGAGCAGTTCCGCACCACCAAAGACGGTTTGGCGCAAGGGTTTGGGGCGTCGGAAGCCGGCAGGCGGGGCCCGGATCCGTTAGCGGGAAACCCCTGAATCCCCGTTCCCATGGGGCCTAGGCGTTGCAAAGTCCCCCGGGACAAGAGCATAATGCGGTCGGCGGTTATTGAGGTTCGATCTGTTCGAAACGCTCCGACGGGCGGCGGTGGCTGAGCGTCAGCGCCGGGATCCGGCCGGTGTTCCGCGAGAACACCGGCGAGGGGTTTCGTCACTCCCGACCGAGGGGCGGGCAGGAATCGGACGCGACCAGGCGGGAGGTGTCGGATGATGCGTGCGCCCATTCTGCCACAGGGGCGCGAGCGCCTGTGGTCCGTGATCGCCGGCCGGCTCGACGCCATCGAGGCCGGATTGCAGCTCGTCCTCGCCGGGCTCGACTGCTCCGGCGGCCAGCACGGCGCGATCGAGGGTCTGGCGCGGGACGGCAGCGGGGCGCCGGTGCTCGTGCTGCTCGCGGTCGACGGCGATGCGCTGTTCGTGCCGCGCGTGCTGTCGGCGGCCGACTTCCTCGCGCGGATCGGCGATGCGCTCGTCACTGCCGTGCCCGAAGGGCACTACTGCCATGGCGCGAAGCCGCGGGTGGTGGTCATCGGCACCGAACAGGCCGCTGCGAGTCTGCGCGCCGTGCAGCGACTCGGTCTGGCCCGGGTCGAGATCTGCCGGCTCGAGCCCTTCAAGCTCGCCGGCGCCGAACGCTTCGCCGTCACCTGGCTCGGCAGCGCGCCCGGCACCGCCTGCGCCGTCGACGCCGAGCCGACGAACGGCCCAGCGGTTGCCGGCGGCGAGAACTTCGAGGTCGGGCTCGCGGGTGAGGCGGCCTCACACTGGCAGATGATCCGCCACGTCGGTGAGCGCCTCGATCCCGGCGTCCGCTTCGACACCGTGCGGCGCCGCTGCCGCATCACCTGGAACGGCCGCCTGCTCGGCCAGCTCGCCTGCGCCGACGGCACGCTGCGCGCGGCGATCGGCGACGGCAGCGAGGTCGGGCTCACCAGCCGCCGCGAGGTGCGCGCCTGGTGTGATCGACTGGTGCGCCGTTTCGCCGAGTTCGAGGGCATTCTGCCGGCAGCCAGCAGCCCGGCGCCCGGGGCCGAGGTGACGCGTCCGGCCGACGAGCCGCGCAGCGCGCTCGGCGGACCCTACGTCCACCGCAGCGACCTTGCCGCGCCCGTCGCGAACGGGCGTATGGCGGGCTGCGATTCTTCCTCTTCGGCCGCGCGCGACACGCTGCGCGCGGCGCTGGCCGATGCGCTGCTCTCCCCCGAGGAGTTCGCGGCGCTGGCTCAATCGCCCGACGCAACCGTGACCGATCCCGCTCCCGACTGACCTCGAGCAACCGCGGCGCGGCGGCGGTTTCCGAGGTGCACGTGGAACCCGACCTGGACGCTGGCAATCTCCGACGTGGCTTCCTGCGACGGTTCTTCCGCCGCGCGGGACTGGCGGAGCCGACCCCGCACCACGAGGCTGCGGTGGTCGCGTTCGCGAGCGGCAAGGGCGGCACCGGCAAGTCGTTCCTGACCACGAGTGTCGCGATCGCGCTGCAGGCGACGGGGCGGCGGGTCGTCGTCGTCGATTGCGACTTCGGACTCGCGAACGCGCATCTGCTGTTCGGCGTGACGCCGAGCTACACGATGCGCAACCTGCTCGACGGCGGTGTGCCGATCGCGGCGGCCGTCACCGCGACACCGTTCGGTCCCGATCTGCTCGCCGGTGGCTCGGGGGTCGCGAGCCTGGCCGAGCTGCGCGCCGACCACATGGCGGTCGTCGCGCGCGCGATGCACTGGCTGGCGCGCAACTACGACGTCGTCTTGATCGACTGCGCCGCAGGACTGTCGCCGCAGTCGCTGCTGATGGCGCTCGCCGCGACCCACGTCGTGGTCGTGACGAATCCCGAGATCGCGGCGCTGACCGATGCCTACGCGCTGATCAAATGCCTCGCGCGCCAGCCCGACTGCCCGGCGCTGCACCTCGCGGTCAATCGCGTCACCGACCCCGCGCTCGGGCAGCAGACCTTCGTCCGTCTCGCCGAGGTTTCGCGGCGATTTGCGGGGTGTGAGATCCACTACGTCGGAGGCGTGCCCGAGGATCCCGCCGTGACGCAGCGGCGGCTCGGGCAACCGCCGTTGATCGTGTCGGATCCACAATGTCGAACCTCTCGCGCGATCCGGGCCGTGCTCGTGGCGATGCAGCATCAGATGGCGGGGCTGCGACCGACCCTCGTTCGGGGGAGGGGCATCGACCATCGGATGACGGCACAGCTGGCGCGCTGGTAGCGCGCCGGTTCGGCGGTCGCCGCGGCCTCGTGCTGCGGCTCTGGCTCGTCGTGACGCTCGCGCTGCTGGTGCGCGCCTTCGCGTTCGGCGTGCTCGGCGCCGGTCCGCGGCAGCGCGGCAGTATCGCATCGTTCACCGTGGACCTCAATCACGCGCCGCTCGCCGAGCTGCAGGCGTTGCCCGGCATCGGCCCGAATCGGGCCGCCGCGATCATCCTGCACCGCGTGCGGTTCGGGCCGTTCCGCCGGGCCGAGGACCTCGATGCGGTCGACGGCTTCGCGCCGGCGACGGTGGCGCGGCTGCGGCCGTTCGTCAGGTTCTGACCGTTGCGCTGGTCGGCTGGCGCCCTTTCCCGCCGGCCTTCTAGCCCGCTTGGAGCGAACGGGATAGGCTCCTCGCCCAGCATGGAAAGCGCCTCCGACGCGACCATCGACTGCGTGCGCCGCGCACTCGCCGAGGATCTCGGGCGCGAGGATCTCGGGCTCGCGGGCGACCGCACCTCGGCCCTCGCGCTGCCCGACGTCGGCCGCGGTCGGGCGCGGCTCGTCAGCAAGGGCCGCGGCGTGATCGCCGGCCTGGCATGCGCGGTCACAGCCTTCACGCTGCTCGATGCCGAGGCGCGGATCGACGTCACGCGACGGGATGGCGACGCCGTCGTGCCGGGCGACGAGGTGCTGCGGGTCGAGGCCGGCATGCGGGCCCTGCTGGCGGCCGAGCGTACGGCCTTGAACTTCCTGCAGCGCCTCTCCGGCATCGCGACGCTGACGCGCCGCTTCGTCGAGGCCGTCGCCGGCACCGGTGCCCGGATCCTCGATACCCGCAAGACGACCCCCGGGTTGCGCCAGTTCGAGAAGGCCGCCGTGGTCGCGGGCGGTGGCGTGAATCACCGCTACGGGTTGTTCGATCAGGTGCTCTTGAAGGAGAACCACTTCGCACTTGCCGCCCCGGTCGAGTACGAAGAGGTCGTGCGCCGCTGCTCCGCCAACGAGAATGCGCCGGTGATCGCCGAGGCCCGTTCCGTCGAGGAAGCGATCGCCGCGGTGCGCGGTGGCGCCGATGTCGTGCTGCTCGACAACTTCGCGCCCGGCGAGCCGCTGCGCGCGGCGGTCGCCGCGGTGCACGCCACCGCCCACGAGCTGTCCGTCGCCGCCGAGACCGAGGCTTCGGGTGGCGTCGACCTCGCCTCGGTCCGCGCGTTCGCCGAGAGCGGCGTCGACCGCATCTCGATCGGTGCGCTGACGCACTCGGCGCCGGCGCTCGATCTCTCCCTGCTCGTGGAGGGTGCGTGAGTCACGAGCTGCGTTTCCAGCCGGCACCGAGCGAGCTGCGGCGGGTGCGTTCCGAGGTGCGCGACGCAGCTGCGAAGCTCGGCGCGCCCGAACGCATCTGCGACACCGCGGCGCTCGTGGTCGACGAGCTCGTCAACAACGCGATCGAGCACGGCGCGGTCTATCGCCAGCACGGCCACGAGCTCGGCGTCCGGCTCGCGAAGCTCGATGGTGGCTTCGAGCTCGTGTTCCATGATCCCGAGATGCCCGAGGACGAGGTCTCCGAGCTAGCGCGTGCGCTCGGCAACGCCAACGAGGCGCCGTCGCTCGAGAACGAGCGCGGGCGTGGCCTGTTCCTGTTGTCGGTGTATCTCGATCAGCTGCAGGTCGGGGTCGATCCCGACCAGGGTGGTCTGTCGCTGCGCGGCGTGATCACGAACGGATGAGCACGACGTGAGGGCGCTGCGCGCGGGGCTGGTCCGCCTCTGCGATCTCTGGCTGCGATTGCCGGGCGCCGTTCGCGTCGTCGGCCCGTTCGCGGTGATGGGCGTGCTTTGGTGGACGTCGTCGCAGACGCCGAAGCCGACGGCGCCGAACGCGTTCAAGGCGTTCCTGCACAACGGCGCGCACATCATCGCCTACGCCGGGCTCGGTGGCGCCTGGCTGATGGCGCTGCTACCCGGTCCCGGTGGCGGTCTACCGGCCGCGACGCGTCGCGTCTGTATCACAGCGGTGGTGTTCGCGGTGCTCTACGGCGGGGTCGACGAGGTCCACCAGATGTACGTGCCGGGGCGCACCAGCTCGCTCTGGGACGTCGCCTCGGACGCGAGCGGCGCGGCGATCGCGGTCACGCTGGTGCTGTGGGCTTTCCGCGGCGGTGCGCGCCTCGCGCGCCGACTCGGTCTGCTGCTGGTCGTGGCGCTGTTGTGCGTGCTCGCCGCGACGTTCCTGCCGGGCTGATCGCAAAAGGAACGCAACGCGGTCGCCGCGGTCGCGCTGTGTCCTCGCAGCGAGACATGCGACCACCGATGCCGTTGTGCATCGATGGTTTCGCAACGGGCGGGTGGAATCCGCGCTGAAGGGGGCGTCATGAAACGATTCCAGTTGTCCTTCCTGGTGGCCGCGCTCGCGGTCGCCGTCTCGGCACCGGCCCAGCGCGACGTCGTTCGCACTGAGCGCAACGTGCGCGGTGGGATCGTGTCCTCGCGCCCGAACGTCGGTGATCACATCGCAGGAACCCGGCAGCCCGTGCAGCCGAAGGTCGCCGCCGAGCGCGGTGGCCGCAACGGCCGCAGCGAGCGCGGCGAGTCCCGTGGCCGTGGCGCGCGCAGCGTCGCGACGGTCCGACCCGTCGTGCGCCCGCCGCAGAGCGTCGGTCGCGGCCAGGTTCGCGGTCACACCCACGCCCACGGCCACGTGCACGTCCAGCCGCGCGGCTACTGGACGACGGTCTGCGAGCCCGTGCTGGTGCAGGCCGGCTACTGGCAGATCGTCTGCGTGCCAGCGGTCTACGGCTGGATCGTCGATCCCTGCGGCTCGCGCCGCTGGGGCATCGTCAAGCCGGCGTGCGACGAGCGCGTCTGGGTCGAGCCGGTCTACGAGAACCGCCACCGCCGGGTCTGGGTCTCGCCGTGAACGTGGAGCGCCGGCCGGTCATCGGCTAGAAAAGGGCAGATGACCGGCCAGGACGCCTCCGGCGAACGCTTCGACCACCCGCTCATCGAGCGCTACAGCAGCCGCGAGATGGCGGCGCTGTTCTCGCCGCGCGCGCGCCACCTGGCGTGGCGCGATCTCTGGATCGCGCTGGCCAAGGCGCAGCACGCCGCCGGCTTCCCGGTGACGCCGGCGCAGATCGCCGAGCTCGAACGCGTGCGCGAGCGTTTCGACTGGCCGCGCGTCGCCGCGATCGAGAAGGAGCTGCGGCACGACGTGATGGCGCACGTGACGCACTACGGCGAGCTCGCGCCGAGCGCCAAGCCGATCATCCACCTCGGCGCGACCAGCTGTTTCGTCACCGACAACGGCGACCTCGTGCTCTACCGGCGTGCGCTGCGGCTGCTCGAACAGCGGCTCGCGAGCGTGCTGCGCGCGTTCGCCGACTTCGCGCTGCAGTGGCGCGCCGAGCCGTGCCTCGGCTACACCCATTTCCAGGTCGCGCAGCCGGTGACGGTCGGCAAGCGCGCGTGTCTCTGGGCCCAGGACTTCGCGTTCGACCTCGACGAGGTCCGTCGCGTCGCCGACTGGCTGCCGTTCCGCGGCGTCAAGGGGACTACCGGCACGCAGGCGACGTTCCTCACGCTAGCCGGTGGCGATCACGGCAAGGTGCTCGCGGTCGACCGCGCGGTGCGCGACGCGATGGGATTCGAGCGCACGGTCGCGGTCTCGGGCCAGACCTACACCCGCAAGATCGACTGGACGATCCACCAGTGCCTGTCGGCGATCGCGCAATCGGCGAGCAAGTTCGGCAACGACCTGCGGCTCTTGTCGCACGAGGGTGAACTCGAGGAACCGAGCGAGCAGAAGCAGATCGGCAGCTCGGCGATGGCCTACAAGAAGAACCCGATGCGCTGCGAGCGCGTCTGCGCGCTGGCGCGCTACGTGATCGAGGCCGCGAGCACGAGCGCGCACACCGCCGCGACGCAGTGGCTCGAACGCACGCTCGACGACTCGGCCGTGCGCCGCATCGCGATCCCAGAGAGCTTCCTGGCGATCGACGGCATCCTGATGCTGGTCGAGAACGTCGCGCGCGGCCTCGTGGTCTATCCGCGCGTGATCGCCAAGAAGCTGAAGGAGCAGCTGCCGTTCCTCGCCACCGAGGAGATCCTGATGGCGGGCGTGCAGCACGGCGGCGACCGCCAGGAGCTGCACGAACGGATCCGCGTGCACAGCCGCACCGCGGCGCACGCGATCAAGGCCGAGGGCAAGGACAATCCGCTGATGGCGCTGCTCGCCGAGGATCCGGCGTTCGCCGCGATCGCGCGCGAGCTGCCGAGTCTGCTGGAGCCGAGCCGGTTCATCGGGCGTGCGCCCGAGCAGGTCGACGCGTTCGTGCGCGATGAGGTCGAGCCGCGGCTCGCGGGGGTCGACGGCGGCGGGCTGTCGAGCGAGATCCGGGTCTGAGCGGAGCGCGGGCGGAGCGCGAGATGCGCGGTCTGGGCCGGCAAGCCTCCGGTCGGAAGCTCGTCCGTGTCCCATGTCACGGCGGAGGCGAGCGCCAGCGTTGGTCCGGGCCGGGGCCGCCTCCCGTCGGGCAAGAGATGAAAAGGCCATGGTCCTTGCGCCGCGTGGCGAAAGAGCGGCGCCTTGAACCGCTGCAGGCCGAACTCCCAGTAGAACTCCGACCTCGATGCGATCTCGTACTTCCGGGAAGGACGCTCGCCGGAGCTGCACCCACGGCGATCTCCCAACGGCGAGATCGGGTTCCAGATCCCGAGTTCGTCCTGTCGCTCGAGACGAATCGACCGGCGAGTCTCGCCTGCGAGTGCGGCCGTCGGTACTGGCCTTCACCGTCGAGGCGGCCATCACGGGATCGAACTCGGCGGCGTTGGTCGGCGAAACCCGAAGCTCGAGTTCCTGCGCACTCGCGCGAGTGCCCGCCAGCGCAGCGACGACGCAACAGGCGCCAAGACGCCGCATCACCGCGTTCGTCGTGCCGGGAGGCATCGGCAACATCCCGTCACGGCCCGGATCCCGCGAGTTCCGGCCCCCCTGCGGCGAACGTCTCCGCGGTGACGAAGCAGGCCTC
This sequence comes from Planctomycetota bacterium, assembly GCA_020425925.1. Lineage (GTDB taxonomy): Bacteria > Planctomycetota > UBA1135 > UBA1135 > UBA2386 > JAGQRA01. The sequence continues at coordinate 2,661 of JAGQRB010000417.1, read as the reverse complement.
GCGCATCTGCGGGAAGTGCCGAACCGCCAGGGCACTCGTCAGGCGCAAGAGTGTCGAGTTCGGTCGACAGTCCGCTAGCGCACCAGCCCACCGACCACCGGCGACAGCTGCAGCGGCAGGTTCTGCTCGGTCCAGCCGCAGAACCACAGCGGCAGATCCTGCAGCCACGCCACGTTCGGCAACGTGACCGGCAGGCCCGCGGCACCCTGCGCGTCGGCGATCATCAGTGCCAACGGGATCGAGTTCGCGGCGAAGCCCCACTCGGGCTGCACCAGCAACGGCAGGCTCGCCGGCGCACCGAGTCCGAACGCGCCGTGTGCGGCGACCGGCAGTCCGGGGCGGCTGCGGAAGTCGAGTCGGAACGTGCTGCCGCGCACCATCGGCGCGGTGGTCGAGAGGCCGAGCAGCAGCCCGGGCTGCACGGTGCCGGTCCAGACGTTGGGGTTGCCGCGGCTGTCGAGCACCGTGCAGCGTTCGATCGTCACCGGCTGGCTCGACTGGTTGTCGATGCCGACCGCGAACGCATTCACGAACGGTGCCTGCAGCGCGTTCGCGGTGCTGTCGACGAGCCAGACGCGTGCCGCGCCCGTCAGTGCGATGCCGCTGGCGATCGCGACGATCGTGTGCACGCTACCCTGGTAGCCGCCCTCGATCGTGCAGTCGCTGCAGCTCAGCGTCGCGGTGCCGCTCGCGGCGATGCCGCTCGGAGCCGCCGCGAAGAACGTGCTGCCGCCGAAGATCGTGCACTGCGATGCCGACACGGTCGCGGCGCCGCCGAGCACGAGGCCGTGACCGGTCACGGTGTAGCCGCGGCAGACGCAGCGATGCAGCGCGAGCGCGGCACCCTGTACCGTCACGGTTGCCAGCAGGTCGAGGTCGACGAAGCTCACCGCGCCCGCGGTCGTCGCGCCCTGCGGCGGACGGACCTCGACGGCCTGCAGGCACGACAGCTGCTCGAGGTGGCCGTGCTGACCGGCCGGCACCGCGCAGACGATCGCGCCTGTCTGGTTGATCACGCCGATGTCGACCGCGGCGCCGACCGGATCGGCGCGCAGCGTGATGCCCTTGTCGAGCGTGAACGGCGAGTAGGTGCCGGCCGCGACCAGCACCAGGTCACCGGGCGCGGCCGCCGCGATCGCCGGCGGGATGTCGGCGTAGGTCTGGCCGGGGCCGACCCGCAGCACGGACTGCGCTGCCAGCATCGTTGTCATGGCGAGGAAGGGGAGCGTCAGACGGAGGCGTGGGGTCCGCATTCGGGAGACTCGCGCGAGTGGTTGGGTGACGGACGGACTCTAGCCGGGTGCGCTGCCACGGTTGCCTCCGCCAGAATGGCGTGAGCCTGTCACAATGGCGCTTCCAAAGCCGATTCCTGCCCTCGCCGGACCGTCGCAAGTAGCTGTGACATCGCACTTTGATGGGTTCCGAGCCGGCGGCACGCGAACTGCATCGTGAGCACCATGGTCGCCACCGACAAGTTCACCCAGAAGTCCCAGGAAGCCCTGCAGCTCGCGCAGACGAAAGCCATCGCGTTCGGCCACCAGCAGGTCGACGTCGGACACCTGCTCGTCGCGCTGATCGAGCCGGGCGACGGTCTGGTCGCGCGGCTGCTGCAGCGCATGCAGGTGCCGGCCGACGTGCTCCAGGGTGCGGTGGAGGCCGAGCTGCGCAAGATCCCGAAGGTCTCCGGTCCGGGCTTCGAGGCCGACAAGATCTACCTGACGCAGGACCTCGCCGCCGTGATGACGGCGGCCGAGCAACAGGCGGCGAAGATGCGCGACGAGTACGTCTCGGTCGAGCACCTGTTCCTCGCGATCCTGCAGAAGGCGAAGAAGCCGGTCGCCGACGTGTTCAAGTCGTTCGCGCTCGACGAGTCGCGCTTCCTGAACGCGCTGAAGGAGGTGCGCGGCAACCAGCGCGTGCAGAGCAGCAACCCCGAGGCGACCTACGAGGCGCTCGCGCGCTACGGCCGCGACCTCGTCGAGATGTGCAAGCAGGGCAAGCTCGACCCCGTGATCGGCCGCGACGAGGAGATCCGGCGCGTGATCCGCATCCTGTCGCGCAAGACCAAGAACAACCCGGTGCTGATCGGCGAGCCCGGCGTCGGCAAGACCGCGATCGCCGAGGGCCTGGCGCAGCGCATCGTGCGCGGCGACGTGCCCGAGGGTCTCAAGGACAAGACCGTGTTCGCGCTCGACATGGGCAGCCTGGTCGCCGGTGCGAAGTACCGCGGCGAGTTCGAGGAACGGCTCAAGGCCGTGCTCAACGAGGTCACCCAGAGTGAAGGCCGCATCCTGCTGTTCATCGACGAGCTGCACACCATCGTCGGTGCCGGCAAGGCCGACGGCGCGATGGACGCGGGCAACATGCTGAAGCCGATGCTCGCGCGCGGCGAGCTGCACTGCATCGGTGCGACCACGCTCGACGAGTACCGCCAGCACATCGAGAAGGACGCGGCGCTCGAGCGGCGCTTCCAGCCGGTGGTCGTCGACCAGCCGAGCGTCGAGGACACGATCTCGATCCTGCGCGGCCTGCGTGAGCGCTTCGAGGTCCACCACGGCGTCAAGATCCAGGACCAGGCCCTGGTCAACGCGGCGACGTTGTCGCACCGCTACATCACCGACCGCTTCCTGCCCGACAAGGCGATCGACCTCGTCGACGAGG
>JAGQRB010000416.1 GCA_020425925.1 Planctomycetota bacterium | reverse complement strand
CTGCTCGAACAACTACGGGCCGTTCCAGTTCCCCGAGAAGCTGATCCCGCTGATGATCGCGAACGCGCTCGAGGACAAGCAGCTGCCGGTCTACGGCGACGGCAAGAACGTGCGCGACTGGATCCACGTGCTCGATCACTGCCGTGGCGTGCTGGCGGCGATGGAGCGCGGTCGGGCGGGCGAGGTCTACAACTTCGGCGGCGACGCCGAGCGCGAGAACATCGTCGTCGTGAAGGAGATCCTGCGCCTCGTCGGCAAGGACGAGCGCCTGATCGAATACGTCAAGGACCGCCCGGGGCACGACCGCCGCTACGCGATGGACTCGCAGAAGGCGCAGCGCGAGCTCGACTGGCGGCCGACGTTCACGTTCGAGAGTGGGCTCGAGCAGACGGTGGGCTGGTATCTCGAGCAGCGCCAATGGTGGGAACGGGTGCGCAGCGGCGCCTACCAGGACTACTACGAGCGGCAGTACGGCGGCCGCTGAGCCGGCTGGCTCAGACCAGCACGACGTGCAGCTCGCGCGGTCCGTGCACCCCGAGCACGAGCTGCAGCTCGATGTCGGCGGTCCGCGACGGTCCGGTGATCAGCGAGACCGCCGGCGCGAGTGGGCGGTCCAGGGTCTTGAGCAGCTCACCCATGGTGCAGAGGATCCGGCTGCGCGGCAGCAGCGCGACGTGCACCGGCGGCACCAGCGACGCCAGGCGACTGCGTTCGGAGCGGCTCTCGAGCGCGATGGTGCCGGTCTCGGCGATACCCCACTGCGCGGTCGTGACGCCGATATCGGCGGCGAACAGCTCGGCCTTGTCGGCCTGTGAGGTCAGCCACGACAGGCCGGCGAGCGCCGGCTCGTCGCGCAGCGCGAGCACCTCGGCGGCGTCGCTGAGCGCCACCGAGCGCGCACCTGCGGCCGCCGCGACCGCAGCCAGCACCGCCGCCGGCGACTCCTCCTGGTGCACGGTTGCGGCGGCGGTTTCGACGCGCTCGACGAACAGCTCGATGCGGCGCCGGATCGAGAAGTCGATGCGGCCGAGCAACGGCACCGGCGGCGGTGCCGGCGGCCGCGACGGGTTGGCGCGCCGACCGAGGTGGCCGCGCACCGAGTCGAGGATGGTGTCGCGCGCGTTCATCGGCGGCGGCGCTCCTGCCACAGGCTGATGAAGTCGCGGCGGGCGAGCCGGGGCACGGTGCGGCCCTGGCGCCAACGCGACAGCGGCGGCAGCCGGTGCGCGAGCCAGCCGAACCAGGGCTCGGCCCAGCGCCAGAAACGGGTCGCGCTGCGGTAGCGCCGCGGGCTCCGGAGCAGCCAGAGCGCGGCACGCAGCGCCAGCCGTTCGAGCAGCTGCGGCTTCGCCGCGCGGGTGGTGTCGTCGCCCTCGCGCACCTGTTGTCGCAGATGCAGCAGCAGCTGCGGGATGTCGATCGCGACCGGGCAGACGTCGCGGCAGGCGCCGCACAGCGAGCTCGCGAACGGCAGTTCGGCGGCGCGTTCGAGCGGTGCGAGCTGCGGCGTGATCACCGCGCCGATCGGCCCCGGGTAGACCGAGCCGTAGGCGTGGCCGCCGACCTGCTGGTAGACCGGGCAGACGTTGAGGCACGCGCCGCAGCGGATGCATGCCAGCGACTGCCGCGTGACCTCCTCCTTGAGCATGCGCGAGCGGCCGTTGTCGAGCAGCACGATGTGCAGCTCCTCGGGCCCCTCGCCGCCGACCGGCGTCTTGCCGGTCAGGATCGACTGGTAGGTGGTGAGCTGCTGGCCGGTGCCCGAACGCGGCAACAGCCGCAGGAAGACGTCGAGGTCGGCGAGGCGCGGCAGCACCTTCTCGATGCCGACGACCGCGATGTGCATCCGCGGCACCGAGGTCGTGAGCCGGGCGTTGCCCTCGTTCTCGAGGATCAGGATCGAGCCGGTCTCGGCGACCAGGAAGTTGGCGCCGCTGATGCCGACTCCGGCGCGGGCGAAGCGGTCGCGCAGCCGATCGCGGGCGGCGCGTGTCAGCGCCTCGGCGTCGGCGTCACTGCTCGTGCCGAGCTTCTCGGCGAACAGCTCCGCGACCTGGCGGCGGTTCTTGTGGATCGCGGGCACGACGATGTGGAACGGCACCTCGTCGGCGAGCTGCTGGATCCACTCGCCGAGATCGGTCTCGACCGCCTCGACCCCGACGTCGGCCAGCGCCGCGTTGAGGTGGATCTCCTCGGTCGTCATGCTCTTGCTCTTGACTGCCACGGTGTTGCCGTGGCCAGCCGCGAGGTCGGCGACGATCGCGTTCGCGACGTCGGCGTCCTGGGCCCAGTGCACCACGGCGCCGCGCGCCGTCGCGTTGCGCTCGAACTCGGCGAGGTAGTGGTCGAGGTGGGCGAGCACGTGGTTCTTGACCGCGCGGGCGTGCTGGCGCCACTGTTGCCATTCGGGCGCGGTTTCGAGCACGTTCTTGCGGCGGCCGTCGAACACGTCGGCCGCGGCCCGGAGCGCGTTGCGCTGCGTGGTGTTGCGCAGCGCGGCGGCCGCGTTCTGCGCGAAGCGTTCCATCGGCAGGTGCTCGGCCATCAGTCGACCCCGTGGTTCAGGAGCTCGGCGAGGTGCATCGTGCGGATCGGTACGCCGCGGCGCTCGAGGCGACCGCGCAGGTGCAGCAGGCAGCTCGCGTCGCCGCTCGCCAGCACGTCGACGGCGGTCTCGCCGAGCCGATCGAGCTTGTGGTCGGCGATCGCGACCGAGAGCTCGGGCAGCTTGACCGCGAACGTGCCACCGAAGCCACAGCAGTTCTCGGCGGCGTCGAACTCGACGAGCTCGAGGCCCTCGACCTGCGCCAGCAGCTGGCGCGGGCCGTCTTTCACGCCCAGATCGCGCAGCGCGTGGCAGGCGTCGTGCCACGCCACCCGGCCGGTGAACCGACCCGGCGGCGTCGACATGCCGCGTTGCAGCAGGAGCTCTGAGAGCTCGAAGGCGCGGCCGGCGAAGCGCTGCGCGCGTTCGCGCCAGCCGGCGTCGTCGTCGAACAGGCTCGGGTAGTGTTTGACCTGCGCCGTGCACGACCCCGATGGCGCGACCCAGGCCTCGGCGCCGGAGCGTTCGAACGAGCCGATCACCGCCTCGGCGAGCGGGCGGCCGAACGCCGGATAGCCGCTGTTGCAGAACGGCTGGCCACAGCAGGTCTGCTGCACGTCGACGTCGACGTCGCAACCGACCCGGGCGAGCAGGCTCGCGGCCGCGAGGCCGATCTCCGGCCAGCACTGGTCGACGATGCAGGTGGCGTAGAGCTGGACCTTCATGCGCTCCGACCTCACACCGCCTCGGTCCGTTCCGAGGTCGCCGCCCGTTCGATCGCGTCGAGCAGACGCATGTCCGCCGCGGCCTGCTCGCCGGGGCACGGGAAGTCGTCGCGGTCGTCGATCCAGCGGCCGAAGCGGGTGTGCAGCTCGAGCGCCGGGGCCGCGCGCTCGGCGGCGGCGGCGAAATCGGCGCGGTTGAGGCCCTGCTCACTGCCGGGCACGAGGTAGTCGAACGCCTCGCCGCGGAACTCGTCGCGTCCGCGCATCAGCAGGCGGTCACCGGCGACCCGCACGAAGCCGTCGGTGCCGTGGATCGCGACCTGGTCGGCGACGAGCAGGTGGCTGGCGGTGTGGGTGCAGAGCACGCCGCCGCGGCGCACGACCGTCGCCACGATGCCGTCGGCGGGCAGCGGCAGGAAGCCGCTGCCGGTCGCCGCAGTGGCGCTGACGGCTTGCCGGCCGGTCAGCCAGGTCGCGAGGTGCACGTGGTGGGCGCCGAGGTGCAGCAGCGGGGTGCCCGACGCCAGCCGCCGGATGCGCGGATCCTCGAGTTCGGGCGGAACCCGCAGCAGGTCGTCGCGGCCGGCGAGGGCCTGCACGTGCACGACGCCCCCGAGCCAGTCGGCGGCGATCATCTGCCGGATCTGCTCGAACACCGGGTCGTCCTGGCCGCGCGCGATCACGCCGAGCTTGAGACCCGCCGCTTCGGCGGCGGCCACCATGGCGTCGGCGGCCGCGGCGTCCGGGGCCAGCGGCGCGTGGGTCAGGCAGTGAACCCCCTGATCGACGGCCGCTGCGACCTGCTCGGCGCGCTCGTCCGGCGGTCCGGCGAGGATCACGAAGTCGATGCCGGTGCGCAGCAGGGCTTCGAACGAGTCGACCAGCAGATCGACTCCCGTGGTTGCGCCGAAGGCGCGGAGTGCGGCCGGGTCGGTGTCGGCCGCGGCGGCGAGCTCGCAGCCGGCGAGCTCGGTCGCGGCCTGCGCACGGATCCGGGCCGCGGACCAGACCGCGTCGGAACCGCAGCCGAAGACACCTGCGCGCAGCCTGCTCACCGCGACAGACTACTCCGGCGCCGCAACAGGTCCAGCTGGCCGGCAAGTGTGGCGAGCGCCGTCTCGGTGCGCAGCGGGTGACGACCGCAGTGCACCGGCAGGAAGCCCGCCGTCGCCAGGCGATCGACCTCGTACGGCAGCAGCCCGCCGTCCGGCCCGAGCGCGAGCGCGAACGGCGTCCCGGGCGCGAGTGCGAGTTCGACGGTACCGGTGGAGGCGGTCGGGTGGGCGACGAAGCGGTCGGCCGGCAGCGGCAATGCCGGCAGCTCGTCCTCGACGAACGGCCGGAACAGCGGGAAGAAGCGAACCCGCGGCAGCAGCGTGCGCCCGGCCTGCTCGAGTCCGAGCACGAGGTGGCGGCGCCAGGTCGCGGGCTGCATCGCGCTGCTGCCGAGCCAGCTCTTGTCGACCCGCCAGGTGCGCAGCAGCACGATCTCACCGAAGCCGAGCGCGGCGGCGTGCTCGAGCATGCGCAGCAGCACCTTCGGCCGCGGCACCGCGAGCAACAGCGCGTCCTCTGCCGGCGGCGCCGGCCGGTCGAACGTCGCGGTCAGCACCAGGTGGTCGGAAGCGATCACCTCGATCCGCGCATTGCCGAGTCCGCCGCCGAGCACGCCGACCTTCAGCTGTTGCCCGACCTCGGCCCGCAGCACCGACGCGGCGTGCTCGGCGCGGCGACCGCGGACCGTCGCGCGCCCGGTCGGGTCGAGCTCGTCGGGTTCGAGCAGCAGCAGGTTCACGCGCGGGGGTGCCGAGGGAGTGCCGGTGAGCAGGTCGACCGGTCGGGCCGGAATCCGGCGCACTCGGCAGCGCGCCGGCGACCGGTCGCGACTAGAATGGCGACCGTGAACGTCACGATCCACTACTGCACGGTTTGAAACTACCAGCCCCGCGCGGCGAGTCTCGCCGCGCAGATCCGTGAGGAGCTCGGTCTCGAGGTCGCGATCCAACCCGGCGGCCGCGGCCAGTTCGACGTCGTCGCCGACGGCGAGTTGGTCGCGAGCAAGAAGCGCGGCCTGTTCGCCAAACTGTTCGGTCGGGATGGCTTTCCGGAGCCGACGGACGTGCTCGCGGCACTGGCGCGGCGTCGCGCCAGCTGAGCGCAACCACTGAGCGTGCCAGCTGAGCGTGCCAGCCGGTGAGAGCCGGCGCGCTACTGATAGATCTCGGCGCTGCCGAGGCCGCCGCCGGTCAGCAGCACGGTGCCGTCGGGCAGGTTGACCGCGAGCGGGAACGCGCGCGGCGAGGCCATGCTGCCGGTCGGCGCGATCGCGTTCGGGTTCGACGCGAACAGGTCCGCGCTCGCCAGCGGCTGCAGCCCGAACTGCATGTTCGGAATGTCGATGGTGAGCTCGAAGCCGCCGGCGATCAGCGCGCGGCCGCCGGGCAGCGGCGCGACCGCGGCGCCGGCGCGACCCTGCTGCAGGCCGGAGACGGTCGCGAACGAGCCCGAGCCGAGGAAGCCCGGGGTGTAGAGCTGGCAGTCGGTGCGGGTGCCGAGCGCGATGTCGGCGATGTTGCCGGTCTGCAGGAACGTCGTCAGGTCGAGCTCGACGCCGCCGACGAGCAGCACCTTGCCGTTGTCGAGCGCGGCCGCGCTGTGCAGCAGCCGGCCGCCGCTGAACAGCGCCGGCAGCCCGAACGAGTTGCTCGACGGGTTGTAGCGATAGGCGGTCGACGAGACGTTCGGGATGTTGACGATCGGCAGCAGCGACAAGCCGCCGGCGACCAGCACCTCGCCGGTCGACAGCGTCGTCGAGGTGTGCATCGCGCGCGGTTCGAGCATGTTCGGTCCGGGTCCGAACGTGCCGGTCGCGGGATCGAACAGCTCGGTCGAGTTGAGCAGCCCGGTGAACAGGCTCAGCGGGTTCATCAGGTCGAACGTGTTCGAGCCGCCGGTGATCAGCACCTTGCCGTTGCCGAGCAGTGACGCGCCGTGGCCGGCGCGCGCCGTCGCCATCGCCAGGGTCGTCGTGGTCTGCGTCGCGGGGTCGTAGATCGCCGCTGCCGCGGTCGGCTGGCCGGTGGCCGGATCGATGCCGCCGGTGAACAGCACGCGGCCGTCGAGCAGGCCCGTGCTCTGCGACAGCAGCCCGACGCCGAAGGTCGCGCCGGCGGTCTGCCACTCCTCGACCCGCTCGGAGTAGCGCTGCGCGACCGGCCCCGAGCCGCCGACGAACAGGAAGTTGCCGTCGCCCTCGGCGACGACGCCGCCGGCCAGCATCGGCAGCGCCGGCGCATTCAGCGTCGGCACGAACGTGCCGCGCTGCTGCGGCGTCAGGCGCACCAGGTTGCTGACCCGGAACGGACCGCTGCCGGCGACCGCCTGCAGCGAGAACACGAAGCTCTCGAGCCAGGACTCGTTCGGCAGCTGCAGCGACGCGGTGGCGCGGCCCTGCGCATCGGTCGCGGCGAAGAAGCCCGGCAACGTGTAGGACGACGCGGCCCAGCGGTCGGGAATCATCAGCGTGATGCCGAGTGCCGGCACCGGCGTGGTCTGCTCGACGAAGTCGAACAGCACGATGTACGGCTCGCTCGGCAGGCCGAGGACGTCGAACGACACGACGTCCCCGACGGCGCCGCCGCGCTTGTCGAGCGCGAGGTTCTGGGCGCGTGCGGCGGGGCCGAGGACGGCGGCGCCGAGGAGGGAAATCGCGACGGCGGGGAGCGGGAGACGGCAGAGACGATGCATCGCCCGCAAGTATGACCGCCGGCGCGGCGCGCGCCATGCCCACGCGCCGCTCGGTGCGAGCGACGACGCCCGCGCGATACGGTCGTCCGCGTCGAGGTCCGAATCTCGGACACCGGTGAAGCGCCGATGCGAACGCGCCGACGTTTCCCCGATTCTTGACGCGGCGCTGCGCGGGCTGGTCGGTCCGAACCAGGCGCGGTAACCTTCGTGCGACCCGTGCTTCGGCTGTCTCCGCCGGTGATCGACGGCGCGGGTCGCGAGCTCGTATGACCCGAATCTGGACCGTTCTCCTGTTCGCCGCGGCGGTCGCGGCGCAGAACCCGACCGACCCGACCTCGACCAGCCTCGATGGCCTCGTGCTCGGCTCGAACCCCGACTGCTCTGGTGTGCCGCGTCATTGGCAGTGGCCGTTGCCGCCGAACGCGTGCTACCGCACCTCGGTGCTGAGCATTCTCGGCGAGCAGCAGCTGGCGCCGATCCAGAAGCCGTTCTCGTACGTGACCGGCCACACCGATCCCGCGACCGGCCGCGAGTTCGCGCTGCTGAGCGCGTGGAACGGCCTGGCGATCGTCGACTGCCACGAGATCTCGGTCGACGGGCCGACGCGGCTCGTGCCGCGCCACTGGGTGTTCACGGAGCCGCCGGCGCTCGGTGCCCTGCACCGCGGCACCGCGTCGTACGGGGAGTTCGTCTACGAGTCGCATTCGTTCCGACCGAGCCTGCGGGTGTTCCGGGTCTCGGTCGGCGGCAGCTCGGCGGCGAGCATCTCGGTCGCGCAGCTGCCCGACGTCCCGCTGCCCAACATCGGGACGTCGTACCGGCTCACGGTCGACAAGCAGCGCGGCCACCTCTACGTGCCGTCGCGCAACGGGCTGTTCATCTACGACGTCAGCGGCGGCAACGGCGCCGCACCGCAGCTGCTCGCGGTCTGGAAGGGTTGGCAGAGCCCGAGCGTGATGCCGTCGTTCGACGTGCACGTGCAGCGCGAAGGCGGCACGGTGCGCGCGGTGGTGTCCGAGTACCTGACGCCCGGCGTGACGCACATCTCGATCCTCGACGTCACCAACCTGCCGACCGGCAATCCGCCGGTCGACCCGTGGATCCCGCCGAACTGGTGTTCGTTCCTGGCCTCCGTGCTCGGCTCGGGGAACGCCCACAGCGCCTGGATGAGCGAAGACAATCGCTTTCTGTACAGCTCGATCGGCGACGTCGCGACCGTCGTCTACGACATGCAGAACTTCGCGTACTACAACGCGAATCGCGAGCTGACCCTGATCGAGGTGCCGCCGCGGGTGACGGTGCCGGGCAGCAATCCGGTCGAGGACCTGCGTTACCCGGCGGCGCCGCTGCGCCACATGGGGTTGCTCGGGCTCGGCTACACCGGCTACGTCTCGTCATGGCAAGAAGGCCTGATCCTCTACGACGTGAGGCCGGCCAACCGCCACCCGTACGAGATCCTCGCCCAGCTCGACACCTGCTACAGCGCCTCGAGCGGTCCCTACGGCGGACCGACCTGGAACAACCTCTACCCCGGTTCGTTCGCGATCTACCGCGCGCAGGACTCGGGCGTGATCTACGTCTCCGACGACGTCAGCGGGCTCTATCTGGTGCGCGTCAACGTCGGCCACATGCACCGCTACGGTCAGGGCAGCGGTGAGTCGTACAACGGCGACTGGCTGATCCCGCGGATCACCGCCGAGTACGCACCGCCGCGCGAGCAGGACCCGCAGAACCCGGACCCCGATCAGCGCATCACGATCCGCGATCTGGTGCCGGGCCGCGCGGTGATGCTGCTCGCGGCGACCGCCGGTCGTCAGGACGGTGTGCCGTTCCCGGACCCGCAGAGCACCTGCTCGCTCAACCTCGCCGGTCTGATCTCGGCCCCGATCTTCGCGGTCGCGGACGCCAGCGGGCGGGCCGAGGTCGCGGTGCCGCCGGTGCTGCCCGAGCAGTTCCGGCTGTTCCTGCAGGCCTGGTCGTTCCAGTCCGGCTCGACCGCCTGCGCTGCGAGTACGCGCGGAACCTGGTTCGGGCTCGCCGCGCGCCAGTGACCCGGGCGGGGCGGTGACTCCTGCGAGGCGGTGACTCGGGCTATTTGGCCCGCCACTTCGCGAGCAGCTCGGCCTCGCGCTCGGCCGTCATGCCGGCGCGCCAGGGCCTGTCGCCGCGACCCTCGCGCACCCAGTCGGCGGTGTCGCGAATCGTCTGCGCAATCGGTCGGAACGTCGCGCCGGCCGCGATCGCCCTGGCGTTCGACGTGTGACCGTTCTGCTTGGTCGGCGTCCAGCAACCCATCTCGCCCCACGAGCTGACGTTGTTCTCGAGCAGGAACTCGTCGGGCACCCAGGTGAACTCGCAGCCGAGGTTGCGCGTACCCTTGCCGGTGTGCAGGAACTCCGCGACCGACAGCTGGCCGTCGAAGCCGACGGCGTTGAAGGCGCCGGTCGTGCGACTCTCGATCAGGTGCACGATCCACTCGCCGAGATCGCGCACGTCGACGAACTGCAGGTCGTTGTCGGGGTTGCCCGGCGCCAGCACCTCGCCGCCGCGATCGAAGCGCGCCGGCCAGTAGGTGAAGCGGTCGCTCGGGTCTTCGGGGCCGACGATGTAGCCCGGCCGCACGATCGTCGCGCCGCCGGGATACGCTGCCGTCGCCGCGTCTTCGCAGTAGCGCTTCAGCGCGCCGTAGAACTCGAACTCCTTGCCGAGGTCGAAGCGGTACTTCTCGTCGCACTCGGCGAGCTTGCTGTCCTCGTCGATCGCGGTGTCGTCGACGCCGAGCGCGGGGTAGACGCTCAGGGAGCTGACGAACAGGTACTGGCCGACGTTGTCGCCGAGCACCTTGCAGACGTCCTCGACGTTGCCCGGGAAGTAACCGCTGGTGTCGACGACGGCGTCCCACTTCCGGCCCTTCAGCGCCGCCAGGTCCTGCTCGGGTGCGTTCGGCCGGGCGGGGTCCGGCCGGCGACGTTGGCCGTGCAGCTTCTCGACCTCGGGGAACAGGTGCGGGTTGGTCCGGCCGCGGTTGAACAGCGTCAGCGTGTGTCCGCGCTCGAGCGCCGGGCGCACGACCGCCGGGCCGAGGAAGCTCGTGCCGCCGAGCACGAGGATCTTCTTCGGCTCGGTTCGCGGCCGGATCGTGAGCGCGCGTGCCGGCGCCCTGCGGATGCTGGCGGCGGCGGCGGCGGCCGCAAGGGACGAGGAAGCGAGGAACGAGCGACGGGTAGTGGACGCCATCGGAGCACGAATACGGTCGGTGGGGCCGCGCGGTGAGCCGATCTTTG
>JAGQRB010000415.1 GCA_020425925.1 Planctomycetota bacterium | reverse complement strand
TGGTCAGCGGGGTGCGCGGGCCGTCGCTGGCGGCGTTCGCCGGGCTGCGCAGCACGCTCGACGACCTGCGCGGGTTGCTGCGCCAGCTCAAGCTCGCGCCCGACAGCCTGCTGTTCGGCGTCGAGCGCGCTTCGGCTCCGCTCGGAGGCAACCGATGAGCCGGTCGCTGCTGGCCCTCGTGGTGCTGTCGTCAGGGTTCACGCTCGGTGGCTGCGGCAGCGTCGAGCTGCCGGCCGAACGCTTGTTCGCGCTCGGCCTCGACACGTTGCCGTCGGCCGCGTCCGGCACGCTGCCGAGCGTCGACGTGCTGCGGGTGCTCGATCTGCAGCCGACCGGTGCCGTCGACCGCGACCAGCCGGTGACCTCACAGGGCGTCGAGTTCGCGCGCGCCGATCTCGATCGCTGGCTCGCGCCGCTCGATCGGCTGGTGACCGATGCGTTGGTGCTCGGGCTGACGCGTCGCCGCGTCGCCGAGCTCGTCAAGGGTGCGGCCGATCCGGGCAGCGAACGTTGGCAGCTGCACGGCCGGATCGTCGAGTTCGCCGCGGTCGTCGAGCCGGGGTCGGGGTCGGGTGCTGGCCCGAAGCCGGCCGGGAAGAGCGCCCGGGTCAAGCTCGAGCTCTGGCTCACCGCCGGCGACGAGCTGCTGCTGCGCGACGAGTTCGCCGCGGTCGAACCGATCGCAGAGGGCGGCACCCGCGCCGCGGTCGAAGCGCTGTCGCGCGCGCTCGTCGCGGTCGTGCTGCAGGTCGAGCACCGGTTGCGCGCGGTGCCGCCGCTGCCGGCCGGTGAGGTCGCGACCTCGCCCGGGCGGTGAGCAACGCGCGCGGCGGCGCGTTACCATCGGCCGTTGCCATGGCCCGAATCCTGCCCGCCCAGTCCGCGTTCGCCCGCCGCCCGCTCGCCGTCGCCGCCGCGTTCGCTGCGGCGATCGCGCTGCAGCCGATCCCGGCCCAGATTCAGATCCAGCTCATGCCGCTGCCGGTCACCCAGGGCGTCGAGAGCCTCGCGGCCGGCGCGACCGCGCCGAAGCCGAAGTGGGGTGAGTGGCGCGCCGGCGAGCCGGTGGCGCTGGCGAAGGGACGCGTCGCCGTCGTCGCCTTCTACACCACGTCGCGCGCGCCGAGTGCGGAGGGGGACGCCGACTACCTCGCCGACCTGCAGCGCCGCTTCGCCGATCGCGATCTCGACATCGTCGCGGTGCTGCCGCCCGACGCCGAGGTGCCGGCGAACCTGTCGCCGTGCCGCGTCGTCAGCGATGCCGGGCTCGCGACCACGCTGAGCTGGTGCGGCGGCGATTCGGGTGCCGACAACGTCTTCGTGCTCGACGGCGGCGGCCAGGTGACGTTCCGCGGCCGGCTCGGCCAGGGCGTGCTCGACGCGATGGAGCGCACGTTGAACGGCAAACCGGAGGTCGAGCGCGAGCAGCAGCTGCGTTCGGCGCTGCCGATGGTGGCTTCGAACTTCGACAGCATGGTCGGCGCCACGGCCAAGCTGCAGCTCGACCCGCTGCTGCGCCACGCGCCGCGCGACGGCTTCCTGCTCGGGCTGGCCTACCTGACCGCCGCGACCAAGCTGCGCGATCTCGACGCCGCGACGGCCTGGCGCGAGTCCGCGGTCGACCGGCTCGCCAACGAGCCGCGCCCGCTCGCGGTGTTCGCCGATCTCGCGCTGCGCGGGGTGCCGCGTTCGGTAGAGCTCGCGACCCAGCTGGCCGCGGCGCTGGTGCCGGCGACCGCGGTGGCGCCGCGCGATCCGGTCGTGCAGCTCGCCTACCTGCGCGCGGTCGTGCTCGCCGGTATGAGCCGGCAGGCCGGCCGGCAGGCGATGATCACGCGCAAGCTGATCGAGGGCAACGCCGCGCACCAGATCGCGTTCTGCGACATCCTGACCCAGGACCCGGTGCCAGGACCGCATCGCGAGCTCTGCGAGGCGGCGATCGCGAAGGCCGCGGCGCTCGGGGCGCCGCCGCGGCAGCTCGCCGCGCTGCGCTACACCGTCGCCCGGCGCTGCGCCGAGGACGAGGCAGCGGCCGAGAAGGTGCTCGCCGCCTACGTCGGCAGCGACGCGCAGCACACGACGCTCAACAACGACTGCTGGTACTTCATGACCGAGCTCGACACGATGGGGCGGCACGACGTGTTCGCCGCGGCGCTTGCCGGGCGCATGCTGCAGAGCAAGGCGCAGATGGACGCGTTCGAGTTCGACACCGCCGCACTGGCGATGTTCCTCGCCGGCCGGATCGACGACGCGGTCGAGCTGCAGCGTGAGGCGCTGCAGAAGGGGCAGGCCGGCAACCCTGAGTACGTCGAGCGTCTCAAGCGCTACGAGGCGGCGGCGGCCCGGCAGGCCGGAGCTGCCGAGCCGCAGCCGCAGCCGGGCGGCCGCGACGGCGGCGGGCGGTGAGCCGGGCGGCGGTCCCGATTCCCCGGGCCGGAATCCCCGTGTCCTCGAACCCCGATTCCCGAAACCCCGATCCCCGAATCCCCGCGCCGTGCTTGCGGCTGTCGACCCCGCTGCTATCCTCTTCGCCCCTTCACCGCACCCCCGAAACCGCCGAGATCCCGACGATGTCCAGAGTCTGTGCCGTTACCGGTCGCCGCACGCGCGTTGGAAACCAGGTCAAGCGCCGCGGCCTCGCCAAGAAGGACGGCGGCGTCGGGCGGCGCGTGACCGGCCGCAGCAAGCGCACGTTCAAGCCGAACATCCAGCCGCTGCGCGTGCTGACGCCGGACGGCCAGGTGCTGCGCCTCAAGGTCTCGACCAAGGTGATCAAGCGCGGGATCATCACGCTCAAGATGGGCGACAAGGTGGTGTCGTTCCCGCTCGTGAAGGCCGTGCGCGGCCGCAATCGCGCGTTCACGAAGGCGCAGAAGCAGTAGCGGGGGAGCGGCGCTCCGCGCGCGATGGCCGCTTCCGATCCCGTTGCCGGTCCCGGCTCCACCGGGCCCGATCTCGATGACCCCGCCGCGCTCGAGCGCGCGGTGCGCGAGGTCGCCCTCCGACTCATGGCCGGCGCGGTGCCGCGCGCGACCATGACGCGCCTGCAGAAGCTGATGCGGGAGAACGTCGGCGACTACCCGTGGCAGGAGGTCACGCGGCAGCTGCTCGCCGAGTCGGTGGACGAGCAGCAGCTCGTGCAGCAGGGGTTGAACGCGCAGCGCGATTGGGTCTGGCGCGGTGGCCGCGAGACGCCACGGCCGCCGCTCGGTCACCGCACCAAGGGGTTCTTCGCGAAGATCTGCGCGCAGACGATCTTCCTGCTGATCTGGGCGGTCGTCGTGGTGATCGCGCTGCTCGCGCTGCGCCACACCACCGGGCTCGACATCTATGCCGGGCTGCGGTGGCTCTACGAAATGTTCCCCAACCTGCGGCGCTGACGATCCGGGCCGGTCCGTGACGCCCGGCCACAAGCGCTGGATCCTCGCCATGGCATCGGCACCACGGGCTGTGGATCGTTGTTCAAAGCTGATGCTGCAACACCTCTTTACTGTGGAGTGTGTGGTGGATTAGCCCGAAAAACCGCGGGGGCTCGTGTTGAAATCCCGTGGAGTAGTGGGCATGATGACGTTCCTGGCTCGCGAAGGCCTCGGAACGCCTAGCCGAGGACGGAGCGGACCGGCAATGGAAGCTTGCCTTCCGTTGGCAGCGAAACGCTCTCTGAAAGACCAGTCGACCTGACTGACCATCGGGTCGACGTCGGGGACGAGTTCTCGTCCTCGATCCAGCAGACACCAGTCGGGTCGTGGCTGTGTGGTGGAGACCAGTATCCCCCCTCCCTAACCGCCCTCTCCATTGCGTAGCCTGATCCGCATTCGCGGGCCTCAGTTCTGACCGGCTGAGGCCCGCTTTTTTTTCGCCGCGCTTTGCATCCGCGAGCGCGACCCCCGATAGACAAGCGGCGCCAGTAGACAAAGCGGCGAACGGACGGCGGGTCTCTGCATCCTTGGCAGAAGGGCCCGCGTCCCGAAAGCGGTGGTGATACAGCGGTGATGACGGTCGACTCGAACGAGGGCGAATGAGCAAACCCGGTTTCCGCAAGGGCCGTCCGGGCGGCGTTCCCGGGGGGAACACGTCCGACGCGTTCGTGAGCGGCGCGCTGTTCTCACAGGCGCAGATCATGCAGCTCATGAAGAACGAGTTCGCGCGATCGCGCCGGCACGGCATCCCGCTGGGCTGCCTGTTGTTGCAGGTCGATCGGCTGTCGCAGCTCGTCGACCTCTACGGCGCGGGCCTGCGGCAGAGCGTGCGCGCGGCGGTGGCCGACATGGTCCGCGACCGCACTCGCGGCCCCGACCTGCTCGGCACCACGACCGACGACCGCTACCTCCTGATCCTGCCGCACACCGACGTCGAGAAGACCCGGCTGGTCGCCGAGCGCCTGCGGCGCCGGTTCGCCGAACTCGAGATCGCGGTCGATGGCCGCGAGCTGGCGCTGACGCTCAGCATCGGCATCGCCGCCAGCGCCGACGGCGACACCATGTTCTTCGACACCCTGGTCTCGCAGGCCGAGTCGGCGCTCGAGTTCGCCGGGCGGCGCGGCGGCAATCAGGTGATCTCGTTCGGCGAGACCCGGCTGCGCGGCGACGAGCCGGACGACTCCGAGCACGGCAGCGTCCGGCCCGGTGACGTCGGCGGGGGGGCGCGATGAGCGAGGTCACCGCCGGACCGATGCGCATCCTGCTCGTCGAGGACGAGCAGACGATCGCGATCACGCTGAAGGACGATCTCGAGGCGCGCGGCTACGAGGTCGAGCACGCTGCCGACGGCAAGGTCGCGATCGGGCTGCTCGGCAAGCAGAGCTTCGACGTCGTGATCACCGACGTGCGCCTGCCCGGCGCCGGCGGCATGGAGGTGCTCGCGGCTGCGAAGCAGGCGCGGCCCGACACCGAGGTGCTCGTGATGACGGCCTACGCCACCGTGCAGCACGCGGTCGAGGCGATGCAGGCCGGCGCCGACGACTACATCCAGAAGCCGTTCCTCAACGACCAGGTCGTCGAACGGCTCGAGCGTATCCGGCGCTACCGCACGTTGCTCAGCGAGAACGCGCAACTGCGCGAGCAGCTCGACAGCGAACACGGCCAGGGCCTGCCCGGCGTCGTCGGGCAGAGCCGCGCGATGCAGGCGGTGATCAAGACGGTGCGCACGGTGGCGCCGACCGACGCCTCGGTGTTGATCGAGGGCCAGAGCGGCACCGGCAAGGAACGCATCGCGCGTGCGATCCACAAGCTCAGCCGGCGTGCCGACAAGCCGTTCGTCGCGCTGTCGTGCGGCGCGTTGCCCGAAACGCTGCTCGAGACCGAGCTGTTCGGGCACGAGAAGGGGGCGTTCACCGACGCCCAGCGCCAGCGCCGCGGCCGCTTCGAAATGGCGGACGGTGGCACGATCTTCCTCGACGACATCGACGACATGCCGATGTCGGTGCAGGTCAAGCTGCTGCGCGTGCTGCAGGAGCGCGAGTTCGAGCGCGTCGGCGGCGAGTCGCTGGTCGAGGTCGACATCCGCGTCGTCGCGGCGAGCAAGGTGCCGTTGGTCGAGCACGTCCGCGCCGGCAAGTTCCGCGAGGACCTGTTCTACCGCCTCAACGTCGTCCCGGTCGTGCTGCCGCCGCTGGCGGAGCGCGAGGGCGATCTGCCCCTGCTGGTGCGGCACCTCGTCGACAAGCTCGGCGGCGGTCGGCGCTACACCGTGAAGACGGACGTGCTCGAGGCGATGAGCAACTACAGTTGGCCCGGCAACGTCCGCGAGCTCGAGAATCGCGTCGCCCAGGCGATCGCGATGTCGGGCGGCGCGACCGTGCTCAAGAAGGAGCACCTGCTGCCGGTCGACAAGACGCGCCGCGCCGCGCTCGAGCCGCCGACCAGGCTCGAGACCCTGCGCGAGGTGCTGGTCGAGGCCGAGCGCAAGCACCTCGAGGCCGTGCTGCGGGCCGTCGGCGGCCACCGCACCAAGGCCGCATCGGTGCTCGGGATCTCGCGCAAGGTGCTGTGGGAGAAGCTGCGCGACTACGGCATCGAGTAGCGCGGTATCGACGGGCGGGGGCGGATCCGAGCGCGCGGGTGGTCAGTGCAGCCCGGCGCGGGCGACGGCGCTGACCGCCGATGCTGCCGACAGCTCGACGATCTGACTGTGGAGCTCGAGGCCGGCGAGGCCGGGGTCGGCGGGCAGGCCGAGCGACCAGCTCGCGGTGCCGGCGTTCTGCGGCAGGAACTGCACGACCGCGGGGACCACACCGAGCGTGCAGCCGGCGCCGAAACCTTGGCCGAACGGCATGAGCGGCAGGGATTGCGGCGCGAAGCCCGAAGCCAGGAACGCGGCGCCGCCCGCGAGGTTGTGGGCCTGCAGCCCGTAGGTCGCGCCGAGCCACGGCGGGCTCGCGAGCGCGAGTGCCGGGACGCCGGCCGGGCCGGCGCAGCCGCTGCCGAGGGTTTGCCACTCGTAGACCGAGAGCTCGAGGTCGTCGAAGAAGCAGTCGGTCGAGGCGCCGATCTGGCGAGTGCCGAGCAGGCGCACGCGCAGCGTGCGCGTGCCGGCCGGAACGCCGCGCTCGTCGGTGAACGTCTGCCAGGCGTTGTAGGGCGCGAACGTGCCGCTGCCGAAGGCGTCGAGGACGACGCCGGCGGCGTCGCGCAACTCGAGTGCGACGGCGCCGGCATCGACCCAGCCCATGTTCTCGTTGGTGCGACCGCACCCGCGAAACCGCACCGCCAACGTTCCGGAATCCACGGCGGCGGCCAGCGGGGTGAGGTCGACGTCCTGACGCAGCTCGTTGCTCCAGACCCCGGCAGGTCCCGAGATGCCCGGGTGGAACGAGAACCCGCCGCCGTGCACGTAGGTCGAGTTCACGCCGAAGCCCTGGCCCAGGGGATCGGTCCAGCCGGTCAGATCGCCGGTCTCGGCGTCGCCGTTGTGAAGCAGGTTCGACTGGGCGGAGAGACCGCCGAGGAACAGGGCGGTCGCGGTGAAGACGAGAAGCGGATGAGCTGCCATGGTGCGGAGCCAGTGTCGCGAAGGGCTCGGCACGGACAGCAATCCGCGAAGTCGCACTCCGGCGCGGCGCGGCCGCCATGCCGCGAGGCGGCCTACTTCGCGATCCGCTCCTTGAACTCGAGCGTGTCGGTGTCGACCCGCACCGAGTCGCCGATGTCGCACAGCATGTTGACCTTGACCTTGACGCCGTTGCTCAAGATCGCCTCCTTCTGGCCCGACCCGGCGTTGCGGATCGGCGGCGAGGTCTCGGCGATCTCGACGACGGCGTGTCGCGGCGGGAACACCGCGACCAGCTGGCCGTTCACGAAGAAGCCGGAGTAGGCCTCGGATGGCCACTTGAGCGCGTCCTCGGCGGCGGGGGCCGGGCAGCGGATCTCGTCGCCATCGGGAGTGAAGAAGACCTCGACGATGCCGTCGCGGTAGGAGTGCGCGATCTCCTTCTCCTCCTTGTCGAGCACCTCGAACTTGGTGTCGCCATGCTCCTTCAGTTCGCTGGTGCGGCCGGACTCGAGGTCCTTGAGCCGCATCTGCACGAACAGGCGCCGGTCGTTGCGCAGGATGTTCCACCAGACGACGGTGCACATGCGGCCTTCGTAGGAAACCAGGAGGCCGGGTCGGAGCTCGAGTGCGGGGACTTGCATCGGGGCGGGAGCGTAGCCACGTCGGGGTCTGCGGGGAACCGTCGGTCGCGAGTCCCGACGTTCGGCCTGGGGGGCGCGCACCGGAGAGGCAGGCGGGTCAGAATCGCAACGTCTGGACGCCGCCGGGCGTGAGGCGCACCGGCAGCCGCGCGAGCTCGGCGCCATCGCGCAGCAGGAGCAGCGTGCGAGCCTGTTCGCCTGCGGTCAGCACCTCGGTCCTGCCGTCCTCGACGCCGAACTCGTCGCTGCTCACGCCGCCGAAGCCGCGCCAGCAGACGATCTCGATCGCACTGCCTTCGCCGTCGAGCAGCCGGAACCCGGTCGCTGCGGCGTTCGCCCCGCGGAGCTCGAGCCGGAACGTGCACTCCCGAAAGGCCGCGACGCGCAGGCCGCCGGCGCTGTGGATCCGCGCCCACGGCGCCACCGTCATCGCCCAGCCGTCGCCGCTGACGATGAGCTCCGGTCGCGACCAGCTCGGTGGCGCCGGGCAGACGAACCTGCCGTCGGCGTCCGGCTCGTCGAGGGCCCACTGGACCACTCGCGGGCCGCTGGCGGTGAGGTAGCGCGTCAGGCTCAGCCGAGTGCCGAGCGCGGGCCGGCCGGAGCCGTCGCGAACGACACCGGGCACGCGCTCCTGCGCCGGCAGCCAGTGCAGCTCGCAGGGCGTCGGACCGGGCTGCAGCGGCTCGGTGCGTACCAGATCGCGGCCATCGCCACCGATGAGCACCAGCCGGTACGGTCGGTCGGCCAGCTGCTCGAGCGCGAAACGTCCGTCGGCGTCGGTCGCCGTCTCGAGCCAGCCGTAGCTGTCGTGGTCGCCGGACGGGCCGATCCGCGCGCGTTCGGCCTGCACACCGTCGCCGAGCGGCGTCGGATCCCACAGCGTGACGCGCAGGTCCGGCACGGCGTTGCCGTCGGCGTCGGTCACGCGCCCGGCCAGCGTCGCGGCGCGCTGCTCGAGGACCGGGTTCCAGACCGTTTCGTCCGCCGGCGCGGTGGTGGCGGGGTGGGCCGCGACGACGGGCTGCCAGCCGGCGGCGAGCGCATAGCGCTGGCTGTCGTCAGCGAGCGGGCGGTACAGCAGCACGCGATAGCGGCCGTCGTTGCCGGCGAACGCGACCTGTGTGCCGACGCCGACGAGCGCGCCGGGCACCGGTCGACCGTGCGGATCGAGGACCGTGCCGATGAGACACGGCACCTCGGCATCACCGAGCACGATCGTCCAGTCGTCGGCCGAGTGCTCCGGTACGTCGCGCTCGACGATGGCGCCGCCGATCTTGCCGAACGCCAGCCGCATCCGGCCTGCCGGCAGACCGTCGAGCCGGAACGTGCCGTCGGCGGCCGAACGCACCGGCCGGTACTGGATCGGCATGCCGCGCTGCCAGTCGAGTTCGAGGTCGAGCAGGGGCGCCAGCGTGCCGTCGATCGGCACGCCGGCGCGCGGCTGGCCGTCATCGTCGACGACCCGGCCGGCGATCGACACCGCCCGGGTCGCCACGATCAGGACATCCTGAGCCTGGCACAGCGGCGGCGCGATGCCGAACGACACGATCGGCGCGAAGTCGCCGCCGGAGAACAGGCTCGACCACACCGGGGGCTCGCCGATCGCGAAGCTGCCGTCGGCGCCCGAGGTCGCCAGCACCTCGAAGGCGCCGGGGCCGGTCAGCGGACGGTCGATCGGGTTGGCGACGCGGTCGAGGTCGGGGTTGTCGGGCTCGCGCCGATCCGTCCCGACCGGCACGCCGCCGAGCGGGACGCCGGTCGGATCGACGACGCGGCCACGCAGCGGCTGCGGTGGTGCAGGTGACGGCACCAGGACGCGCTCATGCCCACGCGGCAGCGAGGGTGCGCCGTCCCCGATCCCGGCGGCCGGTTGCACTGCCACGGGCGGCGTTCCGACGAGCACCGCGGTCGCCGCGTCGGCTTGCGGGGATGCGGGGGGCGTCGACCATGCCATTCCGAGCGCCAGCGCGGCCGACCCGAGCAGCAGCACGGCGATCGCCGCGATCGCTGCCGGCCGCGCTGCGGCGGATCCGCCGGCCAGCGCGAGCATGGTCAGCGACGCGCGCCAGTCGGTGCCGAGCCGGTCCGCGAGGTGCTGCCGCAGCATCGCGATCCCGCGGCTGAGTCGCTGGCGGACGTTCGCCGGCGTGGTCGCCATCGCGGTCGCTATCTCGGCGATCGACTGACCGGAGTAGTAGCGGCGCACGACGGTGCCGCGGTACGGCTCGGGCAGCGAGCGTACCGCCGCGACGACGGCCTGCGTCACCTCGAGCCGTTCGAGCGCCGCTGGCGGCGTCGGTGTCTGCGGATCGACACGGTCGGCGAGCTCCTGTTCGCGGCGTCGCCGGCGGTCGCGAAGCGCATCGCGTGCGCTGTTTCGGGCGACGGCGCCGAGCCAGCTCCGCAGCGAACCGACATTGCGCGGCATCCGCCGCAGGGCCGCGAGCCAGGTGTGCTGCACCGCGTCGTCGATGCGGTCGTCCGCGAGCAGCGAGGCGAGCAGCCGCCGCAGCCATGAGGCGTGGCGCAGCAGGTCTGCGGCCGAGATGTCGGTGGTGGAGGTGTCCATTCCGATCGCCAGGACGCCGGCTCGCCCGAGTGTGACACGAAAAGCGAAGCCGGTGCCTCCTGTCGACGGATTTGCTCTGTCTGCAACTCTGGCGCCGGTGCGCGGGGATTGCGGGGGCCCCAGTTCCTCTCACCAGGACCGCTCTCCTCATGAAGCCAGCTCTCCGTCCGATTCCCCTGCTGCTCTCGATCACCGTGTGGTCGTTCGCGCTCACCGCCCAGGCCCCGGCGCTGATCCAGAACGACTTCCTGCCGCCGGCCGGAACCGGCAACTGGAACGTGGCGGCGAACTGGCAGTTCGGCATCCCGACGCGCGCCCACTCCGCCCGCATCCCGGCCGGCACCACCTGCTCGATCGTCACCGCGGGCTTGATCGACGTCGGAGCTGTTTCCGTCGAGGGCACGCTCGATGTGCCCGGTGGGCCCGGCAACGCGATCACCTGGAGACTGGAGACCGACCGCATCGACGTCGTCGGCACGCTGTCGGTCGGCAGCTCGGCGCCGAATGGCTGGTTCATGGGAACCGGCGAGATCCTCTTGACGCACCGCTCGAACTCGGGCCTCGAGTCGAAGCACATCGAGGTACACGCCGGCGCCGATCTGCTGCTCTACGGCGATCCGACCGCACGGAGCTGGTCCCGGCTCGCCGACGGCTTGCAGTGGCAGGGCGCGCTCGCGGCCAACCCGTCGAGTCTGCTGGTCGAGGGCAACAACCTCGGCTGGGGGCAGACGGACGTGCTCGCGATCGGCACGACCGACTTCGACCTCGCCGAGTCCGAGGTCGTCACGGTTGCGAGCGCCGCGAACATCGGCGCCAACACCGCGATCGCGACGCAAGCGGCGATGACACGCGCGTTCTTCTCGCGGCGCGAGTCGGCCGGCAACGGTCAGCAGGTCGACATGCGGGCCGCGGTCGGGAGACTCAACCGCAACCTGCGCATCGTCGGCGACACGACCTCGAGCCTGCGGTGGGGCGGTGACATCCGCGTGCTGCAGACCGCGGCGATGCCGACGACGGCGAAGTTGTCGTACGTCGAGTTCGATCGGATGGGCAAGTACGGCCAGCTCGGCCGCTACCCGCTGCACTTCCATCTCTGCGGCGACATGGCCAACGGGGTCGCCGGGCCGCGCGGCACCGTCACCGGCTGCAGCTTCCACGACTGCTTCCACCGCGCGCTGAGCATCCACGGCACGCACCGCGTCGAGGTCCGCGACTGCGTCGCGTGGGAGATCTTCGGCCACGCGTTCTTCCTCGAGGACGGCGACGAGACCGGCAACCTGTTCGAGAACAACCTCGGCATGAACATCCGGACACCGACCCCGGATCCGGCGTTCACGCCGAACCAGCTGCTCGGCTCGGCGATGACCTGGCCCGGTGCCTCGACGCTGCCGCCGGGCGCCGCCTTCAAGTTCTTCCGCTACCACGACCAGAACCCGGCCGTGTTCTGGATCTCGAACTACGCCAACTCGTTCGTCGGCAACGTCGCGCTCGGCAGCGAGGCCTACGGCTTCGCGTTCGACATGGCGATCAAGGACTTCGACGCCGACGGGCAGAACTTCGCCCAGCGCAGCAAGTCCGGCATCAACGGCCAGATCCTCGATGACCCCGCCACGACCGGATACCGCCGCTTCCGGTTCGTGGACAACACCGCCGGCGGCTGCGGCCGCGTCGGCTTCTTCAGCGACGAGGAAGGCTCCGGCCGCGCGCGCCCCGTGCGTGACAACAACGGCACGCTGGTGCAGCACGAGTCGTTGGCGTTCGAGCGTTGCACGGCGTTCAAGTGCCGCATGGCGGGGGTCTGGTACCGCCAGTACGGCGAGGCGATCTGGTCGCACTGCCGCTTCGCCGACAACGCGCTCGGCGTCTACTTCGCGAGCGACGGCTGGACCGAGGACGACCAGTTCTGGGAGATCCCGTCGCCGGCCGGGCCGTTCCATCTGGTGCAGAACTGGTCGTCGATCGGCGCCCCGGCGATGTCGCACATGCGGCTCGAGGACGCGTTGATCTTCGGTGCATCGTCGAACACCGGCTACGGCCGCCCCGACAACCAGGACTGGGATCCGACGCTCGGTCGTTCGCTGCCGTACCACCGCACCTGGCAACCGGTCTACGCCAATGGCGTGAACCCGGCGCAGCCGATCGCGCACCGCATCGTGCGGACGCCGGCGCTGCAGTCGATCTGGAACCGCGGCGTGACGATCTACGACGGCCTGATCGGCGTCGTGCGCACGCAGTTCGAGAACTTCAACGACGGCGCCGTGACGAACGGTCTGCGGCGCGCCGCGGCGTTCACGGTCAACGGCGTCGGCGACTACTCCTACATCATCGGCGGACTGGCCGACCGCTGGCGCGTCGACCCGCGCAACTACACCTCAGCGATCACGTTCGTGAACGTGCCGATCGACAATCGCATCGTGCTGCCGGCGCCGCGGCCGGCGCAGCAGAACCCCAATGCGCCGCTGACGATGGGCTGGGCCCATGCCGACGGTCTGGTCGAGGCCGCGGTGCACGATCTCGACGGCACGCTCACGGGCCTCGGCGCGGGCTACGTCGTGCACACCGACAACCCGTTGATCTGGCGCAACGCCACCGGCGCCACCCAGGTCTTCAGCCCGACCAACGGCAGCCCGCTCTACTATCACGTGCCGGCTGGGGACAACGCGATCGCGGCGCTGCACGTCGAGATCCCCTGGGACTGGCTCGCCGCGCAGGTCGCCATCACCACCGGGTTCCGGAACGTGCGCCTTGCGCTGCCGTCGCCGCAGCAGGCCTACGACGTCGAGCTCTACGACACGACCTCGGCCAGGGTGACGTCGAACGCCGGCTATTCCGAACTCGAGCGTGCCCAGAAGGCGTCATCGAAGCGGCGCTACGGCACCAACCTGCTGGTCGGTCCGGCGTCGTCGCCGCCGCAGTACGACCTGACGTTCCAGAATGTGCTCCTGGCGCCCGACGCCACCGGCCTCGCGGTGCGGCTGCGTTTCGGCGCCGCGGGCGGCGCGGTCGTGCTGAAGCTGCCGCGGCCGTCGTCGGCGACCGTCAAGAGCGTTTGGACCGCGCTGCCGCCGCTGGCCTATGCCGGCGCTACCTCGGGCGCGACGCTGCCGTCGACGTTCGCGACGTTCTTCCCGACCACGGGCTCGACCGGCTACCGCGATGTGACCCAGCACACGGTCGCGGCCAGCCGCGCCGCGCTCGACACGATGAGCGGCAACGGCTGGTGGCAATCGGGCAACGACCTCTACCTGCGGCTCGAGCTGCCGGCCCGCACGGTCGCACCCGGCGCCGATCCGGTCTTCAGCGGCCAGGAGACCATCGTGCACGTCCGCTTCTACTAGGAGGTGCTGCCGCGGCGAGCGACTAGACTGGGTTGCACGTGTCCTTTGCCGCACTCGAAACCCGCGTCGAAGCCGCCGCCGCGGACGTCGACCTGCTCACCTGGCTGGCCGTGCGCTTCCGCTACTTCGACGCCGCGACCTGGCACACGCACCTCACCGCCGGCCGCGTGCTCCACAACGGCGACATCGCGCGCGGCGACGAACGGCTCGCGCCGGGCGATCGCGTCGCGTTCACTCCGGTCGCCGCGCCGAGCATCACCGCCGCCGTGCTGTTCGCCGACGCCGATCTCGTCGCGGTCGACAAGCCGGCCGGCGCCGTCGTGCAGCACGTCAGCGCGTTCGCGCCGACGTTCGTGCCCGCGCTCGCGGCCGACTACCCTGCCGAGCCCGGCTACCGGCTCGAGCCGGCGCACCGCCTCGACCGCGCGACCAGCGGCGTGCTGCTGCTCGCGCGCACCCGCGCCGCGTTCGCGGCACTGCAGCGCCAGTTCGCGGGCGGGACCGTCGAGAAGCGCTACGTCGCGGTGGTGCACGGCGTGATCTCACCCGACGTGTTCCGCCTCGACGGTGCGATCGGGCCGGCATCCGCGGGCGGTCGCGCCCGCCATGCGGTCGTGGTCGCCGATCATCCGGGCGCGCGGCCCGCGCGCACCGATGTCACGGTGCTCGCGCGCGCAGCCGGCCGCACACTGGTCGAACTGCGCCCGCACACCGGGCGAACGCACCAGCTCCGCGTCCACCTCGCGCACGCCGGTCACCCGATCGTCGGCGATCCGTTCTACGGTCCGGGCGACGATCTCGACGGGCGACTGCTGCTGCACGCCGAGGCGCTCGCCTGCGACCATCCGCAGAGCGGCGCCCGGCTCGGCGTCGCGGCGCCGCGGCCGGCCGAGCTCGCCGTGGGCTTGCAAGGTCCGCGGCGATCGCCTGAGATCTCGGCATGAACGCCCCGCGCGTCGCCGCCCGGTTGCTGCTCGCCGTGCTCCTGCCCTCGATGCTGCTGTCGCTGGCGTCGCTGCCGGCGCAGGCGCCGCCACCGGTCGAACCGCCGCAGCGCTTCGAACGCATCCTCTGGGTCTCGGACCTCGCGCAGACGGTGCGCGCCGCGTCCGCGCTCGGCTTCACCGGCGTGCAGCTCGGGGCCGGCGCCGATCCGGCGCCGGTGGTCGCCGCCGGGCTGTCGTTCTACCTCGACCAACCGATCGGCAAGGGCGCGCTCGAGCTGCGCGACACCGACGTCACGCCGCTGCGCCAGGCCTACGAGAAGACCCGGGATCCGGCGGTGCTGGTGCGGCCGGGCTGCCTCGCCAGGTCCGAGTTCGTCGATCGGCTCGCCGCCGCCGCCGCGGCCGAGGCGCGGCGCGTCGCCGGGCCGGGTCTGCTGTTCGTCGCACTCGCTGACGAGGCCTCGATGCCCCGCCACGACGCGCCGCTCGACCTCTGCTGGTGCGGCGACTGCCTCGCCGAGTTCCGTCGTTTCGCCGAGCGCCGCTACCGCACGATCGACGCGCTCAACGCGGCGTTCGGAACCCAGTACGCGACGTTCGCCGACGTCGTGCCGGTGTCGACCGACCAGGTCCGCCGCCGCGAGCTCGGCGACACCCGGCTGCCGGCCGATCTGCGCGCGTTCGCCGCCCGCCTCGACTTCGTCGACGCACAGTTCCCCACCGCGGTGACGCGCATTCAGCGCGCGGTCGCGGCGGCCGTTGCCGGCGTGCCGGTCGGACTCACCGGAACGTCGGCGCCGGCAGCGTTCGGTGGCGGCGACCCCGCGCGGCTGCTGCCGCAGCTGACCCTCGCCGAGCCCTACGCGGTCGGCGGCGCCGAGGCGCTCACGGCCAGCCTGCT
>JAGQRB010000414.1 GCA_020425925.1 Planctomycetota bacterium | reverse complement strand
GAACAGCAGGGCCTCGGTGGTCGGTTGCAGCTCACCGGTGCGCGGCGACAGCAGCAGCTCGCGCAGCGCCTCCCCTACCGGCGTCGAACCCGGCTCGCGCACGTGCAGCACCGGGCGGCCGTTCGCCGCCAGCCAGTCGACCAGTGCCGCGGCCTGCGTCGACTTGCCGCAGCCGTCGGCGCCGTCGAGCACGAAGTAGCGGCCGGCGTTCAAAGCAGACCTTCGATCACCGCGCGCAGCTCGGCCGAGCGCGCCATCTCGGTCTGCAGCGAACGCACCATGTAGCTGACCGCGGCGCGCGTGCGGCCGCCGAGATAGCGGCCGACCTCGCCGCCGCTGAGGCCCTGCTCGAGGCACAGCAGGGCGAGCACCTTGCGCGCCCGACTGACGGCGCGGCTCTGGCTCTTGCCGAGCAGGTCGTCGACCGTCACCGCGAACTGCCGGGCGACGCGATCGCGAGTGCGGCCGAACACCCGGCCGGGATCGATGAGCTCGAGGTAGCGCGGCTGCGGCTGCGTCGCCCGGCCGCGCACCCACGCCGCCCGCAGTTCGGGGTAGGTGCCCTCGCACTGCCGCGCCATCGACTCGACCGCGGTGGCGCGCCCGTTGCGCGACGGCGCGCCCTCGAGCGCGCGCAGATAGCGCAGCCGACCGAGCGGACCGGGCCGATCGATCTCGGCGACGAAGCCGGCGAGGAAGCGAGTCGTCAGCGTCGGGTCGAGCTCGCGGATGTCGTGCGGATGCCAGCGCGACGCCATCACGGTCGGTCGCCCGAGGCGTTCGCGCGCCTCGAGCACGCGCACCAGGAACTGCTGCAACTTGGCCTTGCCGGCGATGCGGTGCACCTCGTCGAGCACCAGCTCCGGCGCGGCGATGAGCTCGGCCTCGAGCCCGGCGACGCGCTTCTCCTTGTGCGTCGCCTGGAACGCCTTGAGCAGGCCCGACAGATCGAACCAGTGCACCCCCTCGCGCCGCTGCTCGCGATACCACCGCAGCAGGAACGTCTTGCCTACACCCTCGACGCCGTGGAAGAAGAACGCCGTCGCCGGCAGGTCCTTGCCGCCCTTGAGGCTCTGCAGCACCAGCCAGGCGAGACGGTTGCTGTCGTCGATGATCGGCCGCTGCGGCGAGACGTCGAGCTGATCGAAACGGCCGGGCTCGCTGCACTGCAGCTCGACGATCACCTGCGTGCCGATCTCCGCCGACAGCACCTCCTGCAGCAGCGGTCGGAACAGCGCGCGCACGCGATCGGCAGCGAACTTGTTCTCGGCCTCGAAGTAGACCGTACCGCGCTCCATCGACACCGGCGTGAGCTGACTCAGCCAGGCCGAGTACGCCGCCTCTCCGGCGCGCTGGCGCACGATCTCGCGTGCGCGGTTCCAGCTCTCGACGACGACGGCCAGCATGGTGGACCGCGCAAACTACCCGCCGGCCCACTACCGTTGCAACGCTCGAGCTTCGTCGGCGGCAGAGCTCGCGGGCGCCTCACGCAGCGTGCGCTGCAGCAATCCCTCGGCCTTGTCGCGATCGCCGAGCGCGCGGCGCAGTTTCGCCGCGCGCACCCACAGCTCACCGCGCTCGGCGAGCTCGTCGGGCGCGTCGGCGGCCGGCGGCGTCGCGTTCGGCCCGAGGTAGCGGCGGTCGAGCGACGGCGGCACCGCCGCCGCCATCTCGAACTCGCGCGCCGCCAGCGCGCGCTTGTCGACCGCCTCGTAGGCCTCGCCGAGCTGCACGTGCAGACCGCGATGGAACGGATCGATCCGGTTGCATTCCTCGAGGTAGCGCACCTCCTGCTCGCGGTGGCCCTCGTCGCGCTCGAAGTCGGCGAGCGTCATCCGCGGCGTGAACGCTCGCGCCGTGCGGTTGCAGTAGGTCTTCATCTCCATCTGCGCCCGACCGCGGTCGTTGCGGTCGCGATAGAGTCGGGCGAGCAGCAGCTCCGGCGCGTTCTCCTGCTCGGTGCAGTTCGGCCAGCACGCCTTGGCGCGCTGCCACTGGTCCTCGGCACCGGCGAGATCGTTGATGCCGAGCAGCGCCTCGCCGCAGCGGATGCGCGAATCGAAGTCGTCCGCGCCGGCTGCGAAGCCGCGCCGCCAGCAGTCGATCGCGGCGTCGATCTCCTTGCGCTGGTAGAGCATCTCGGCGCGAACCAGCAGCGCATCGCCGTTCTCGGGGTCGGCGCGCAGGACCTCGGCGAGCCAGCGCCCGGCGTCGACCGGGTTCCGGCGCTGCACGAACGCCCACGCCAGCGCCACCCGGCTCGGCAGATCGCTGCGGTCGGCGGCCGCCTTGCCGAGCAGACGCTGCACCGCGGTGTCGTCCCAGCGCGGCACCAGCTTCATCGAACGCAGCTTCTTCTGCTCGACGTACTCGAGCAGCGCGAGGTCGAGCTCGTGCGAGCTCATGCCGAGCGCGCGCTGACAGGTGGCCTCGAGTCCGAGGTCGTCGCCGAACCCGCGCAGCAGCTCGAGCGCCTTGTCGAAGCCCCAGCGACTGGCGATGACCTCGACGATCAGCCCACCCTGGTAGTAGCCGAACAGGATACGCGAGCCCCGGAACAGCCGGTTGAGCAGCCGGATCGGCGGGATGTCGCGATTGTGGTAGGCGTCGAACAGCTCGCGGTCCATGCCGCGCTCCCAGGTCCGGTCGCGCACCTTCTCCTCGTAGACCGAGAAGCCCTCGGTGAGCCAGCGCGGCACGCGGTGCTTGCTGAGCGCGAGCGTCATCACGTGCACGTACTCGTGCCAGACCGTCGCCTCCCACATGAAATCCTGCCGCCGCACGTCGCCGTCGCCGGGGCTCACCAGGGTGATGAACGGGCCGAAGCAGGCACCGAGCGCGGTGAAGCCGCGGAAGCCGGTGGTGCGCACCGAGAAGTCGTCCCAGGTGTGGAACACCTCGACCGTAACGGGTTCCTCCGGATGCACGCCGTACTTGTCGCCGAGCGTCTCGGCGGCCTCCTGGTAGATCGGCATCATGTAGGTGCCGAGCACCTCGGCGTCGTCGCGGTGCAGCCGCAGCCGGAAGCCCTTACCCTCGATCGTGGTGTACTCGTCGTCGAGCAGCTGCTGGGCCGCGATCGCGTTGTTGCGCCACGGATCGACGAAGCCCTTGAGGATCGTCTTGGCGCGCTCGAGCCGGCGCCGGGCCTCGGCGCCGTCGCCGACGTAGATCAACGCCTTGGCCGAGCCCTGGAGCGCGGCGAGATCGTCGGGATCGAGCGCCAGCGCCGACTCGTAGAACGGCAGCGCGTCGCCGAAACGATAGAGCGCGACGAGATGGTCGCCGAGGATGCGATCCGGGGTCGACCAGCCGGGATCGCCCGCGACCGCGCGCTCGCGGAACCGGGCGTAGTCGTCCATCTCGGCCATCAGGAACGCGACCGCGGCGCGATGGCACAGCGCGATCTTGTCGTTCGGGTTGATCGCGAGCACCTCGTCGAGCTGTTCCGCGGCCGGCTCGAAGCGTCGGTCGTCGAAGATGTTGCTGGCGCGCATCACCAGCGCCTCGACACAGTGTGGGTTCTGCAGCAGGGCGCGCCCCAGGTAGCTCTCGGTGGTGCCGGGATCGAGGCCGGGGTTGCTGCTGCGGATCCGGTAGAGCGCGAGCAGCGCGGGCTCGTAGTCGCCGTGGTCCTCGAGCACCTTCTTGAGGTACTTCTCGCCGCTCGGGAAGCCGGCGGCCTCGCCGTAGGCTTCGAAGTTGAGGATGCCGAGCGTGGTGCGCGCCTCGGGACGCTCGGGCGCCCGCCGCAGACTCTCGACCAGCGCCTGGCTCGCGAGCTCGATGTGTTCGCGACCGCCGAGCCGCCAGTGCGAGCGCCCGAGGAACGCGAGCTGCACGCCGTCGTCGGGTCGCGGGGCGTCGACGTTCTGCTGCCAGCGTTGCCGCGCTGCACCGCGCTGGCCGGCGTCCCACAGCATCGCGCCGAGCTCGTAGCGCGCCTCGAGATCGCCGGCGTCGGCCTCGACCAACCGCAGCAGCAGCGCGATCGCCTCGTCGTACTCGCCGACCTTGCCGTGCACGCGCGCCGACAGCAGCGCCGGGGTGCGGGTCTGGCGGTAGTCATCGGGCAGGACGCGCAGCTCGTTCCGCGCGGCTTCGTAGTCACCGCGCCGGCTCGCGATCTCGGCGAACACGACGCGGGCGGCGTGCACGATCGGCAGCGCCGGCCGGCTGTCCTCGGGCTCTTCCTCGGCGGCGACGAGGATCTCGTCGGCGAGCGACTCGGCCGAGCTCAGCTCGCCCTTCAGCAACCGCTTCTGCGCGTTCTCGAGCAGGTAGCGGTATTCGTCTTCGTCGCCCTGGGCGGGCAGCCCGCCGGCCAGACCGGCAAGGACGAGCGAAGCGGACAGGGTGCGCAGCAGCCAGGGCTTCATCGGCACCACGTTACTGGTTCATGGTGCCGCAGGCTGCAAGGTCACACGTTCCCGCGGCGTTCGGCGTCGGTCAGATCGCCGCGGCGGAACTGCAGATCTACTGACCCGTCAGGCGAATCACGTCGGTCGCGGCGGCGCGGCGACCACTCGGCGTGACGTCGACGACCACACCCTGGAACAGGATGCGGATCGGCAGCACCGGCGGCACGCGGAACCCGAACGCGGCGTCGCCATTGGCGTCGGTCGTCGACAGCATCGTCGCGCGCGGGTCGACGAACAGCTGGCACGGACCGCCGGGCAGCGCCACCGGGCTCGGCGCGCGGTCGCCGATGACCAGCACCGCGAGCGCATTGGGCTGACGGCTGCGCAGGCCGAAGCGGATGCCCTGGCCTTGCGGCAGCTGCGCGAGCTGACCCGTGAGGTCGGCGTGGCAGGGCCGGCCGATCTCGGTCAGGGTGTAGGTCTGGGCCACCGCGGCGGTGGAGCCGGCCAGCAGGAACGCGAACGCGAGCGTGAGAGCTTTCATCGTGGAGCTTGATTGCACGGCGCCGGGGAATCGCCGGCGCCGGATTGTCCCGGATTACGATCTCGATACCAGAGGCCCGGGCGCGAGGCGCTACCAGGCGTTCCGGACGTCGGCGCCGTTGCTGGTGTCGACCACCACCCCACCCGTCCCGAACACGAAGGTCACCGCCTGGGCGTAGAGCCCGAGGCCGGAGATCGCCGGCAGCGTCGTCGGCCACTGCCCGAAGCCGAGCGGGTTCACCGGCACGAACACCGAGGCGTCGACGCTGGTGCGCGACAGGCAGCTCTGCCACGGGCTCGGCAGCGGGGTCGCGGCCGACTGGAAGCCGAGCGCGAGGAACGCGACCGCGCTCGGATCGGCGTTGACGAAGGTCAGCAGCACCTGGTTGCCGCCCTGCGGCAGCGGCGAGACCGTGCCGTTGAGGTAGAGCGCGGTGCAGGGCTGGCCGTAGGCCGTGATCGAGGCGGTCGGCGTCGCGCCGTAGTAGTCGGCGAACGCCCGCCCCATCTGGGCACCGCAGAGCTCGTAGTCGGCCTCGGTGTTCCAGACGCCGCTCTGCGGTCCGTAGCGGTAGGTGCCCTCGAACGTGATCGCCATCACCGGCTCCTCGAACGCCGGCGCCCCGGTCCACTGCGACACCGCCGACCAGCGGTCGTGCATCATCGATTCGACGAACGGTCGCGACGGCGCGCCGGCCGAGCTGCTCTGGGTCGCGCCGAGCGCGACGAACGGGCTCGCGGCACGGAAGTGGTTGATCCAGTCGGTCTCGAGCGCGTTGACGGCCGGGATCACGCCCGAGTTGTTGCCGGTCGGACTCCAGTTGGCGTTGGCCGTGTGGCGGAAGTGGAACGGATACGACACGTCGTGCGAGCTGTGCAGGTTCAGCACGACGGTGATCGGGTTGCTGCCGGGCGCGCTCGGCGTACCCATGAAGCCCTCGATCGCGGTGCGCATTGCGATGATCTCGGGTTCCGCGCTGTTGTAGGGCGAGCCCCACTCGTTCTCGAGGTTGACCGACGCGGCGTTGGTGCGGTAGTTGCCGAGCCAGACGCCGTCGGGATTGGCCATCGGCACGATGTCGAAGATCGTCTGGTCGAGCAGCACCTCGGCGTACGGATCGCCCGATCCCAGCCAAGCGATCAGACCCTCGGTGACGAAGTACGACGTGGTCTCGGCCGGGTGCACCGCGGTGTGGATCCAGACCCGGGTCTTGCCGGCGTCGGGCACGGTGGCGTCGGTCAGCTCGATCAGCTCGAGCGGCCGCCCCTGCCGCGACTGCCCGATCGTCGTGATGCTGCGCACGTGCGGATGGCTGGCGAGGCCGGCGACGAACGCGTCCTTGCGGGTCACGGTGTACGGGAAGTACTTGGCGATGCGGATCGTGTCGACGCCGGGCGGAGTCGCGATCGTGAACCGGTGCGACGAGCCCGACGGCTGCGTCGGTACCGCGCTGACCGGCATGCGCTCGTAGGCCGTGAAGCTCTGACCGCCGTCGGACGAGCGCGCCCAGACCGGCAGGATCACGTCGCTGTAGCCGGCGTTCGCGATCGTGATCGTCAACGTCGTGCCGGCCGGGTTCAGCGCGCCGATCTCGCAGTGCCACCAGCGCCGGAAGGAGGTCGGCAGGCCGGCGTTGTTGTTGTCGTTCTCCATCGTCAGCGTCAGGTTGAACGCCGTCCCGCCGGCCGGCGTGACGTTGGCGCTGCGCAGCCGCATGTTCTCGCCGCTCCATCCGACGACCGGGGTCTGGGCGAACGCCGCGGCGCCGAGGATCGACGCGAGCAGCGGCGGGAAGAACGACACGGTGCGAACCATCGCGCGCAACGTTCCCCCGCGGCGCGGCGCGCGTCAACCGTCGGCGCTACGCTCGGCGGCGTGCTCCACACCGAGTTCTATCGCGGGCTCGAGGCCGCGGAAGCGGCACTCGCAATGCGGCCGGACGCGCCACCCGGCGCCCGCGCCGCTGCGGTCCACGCGGCGATCGCGCCGCTGCTGTCGCCGGGTCCCGACACGGCGCCGCGGGCCTGCGCGCGCGGCTGCGACGCCTGCTGCCACTTCCCGGTCGGCGTCACCCACGCCGAGGCCGAACGGCTCGCCGATG
>JAGQRB010000413.1 GCA_020425925.1 Planctomycetota bacterium | reverse complement strand
GAGCGCCTCGAGAGTCGTGATGTAGCCGACCCAGTCGAGCTGGCTGCCGAGCTCCCGATACCGAGTCAGCGCGGATTCGGTTCCGGGCAGGTCCCCGGTGCTGGCACACAGGCGCGCTCGGAACATCAGCAGATCGCGCTGCCGCGAGACCCAGCGCTGCTGCATGCCCATCGATTCCCGGATCGCTTCGTGCTCGGCGAGCGCGGCGTCGATCAGCGGTCCGGCGCGCTCGAACTGTCCGAGATCGAGCAGCTTCGGCAGGTAGGCGCGTCGAACGGCGGCGAGCCGCTCCATGAACTGCAGCGACCGCGAGCCCGACTCGGCGACCAGCGCTTCGCCGAGCCCGACCGCTTCGCCGTAGCAGCGCGCCGCGCCTTCGTCGTCCCCGAGGGCATCGAGCGTCTTGCCGAGACCGCGGAGGAGCTCCATGCGGGGCATCCGGTTCTCGGGTTGCTGGGCGGCGCTCATCGAACCCAGCACGGCGAGTCCGCGTTCGGCGAGCGCGCGCAGCGCCTCGGGATCCCACTCGTGACCGAACATCGACCAGCTCTCCTCGACGATGAGGGAGTTGGAGCACGCCAGCGCGAGCAGACGCTTGAGCCGGTCGTGGTCGGGAGCGTGCGTCAGAGCATCGGTGCACTGATCGATGATCTCGCGGTTGGTGGCGAGGGCGGCGGCGAACTGGCGGAGATCGAGCTCGGCATTGGCCCGGACGGTGAGCAGATCGACGAGGCTGGTGCGGTAGACCACGACCGCGGGGTGTTCGCTGGCGGGGCGCTCGAGGTCGGACAGCAGCTCGCCCGCGATGTCGATCGCGGTCTCGTTGGCACCGCAGCGCCAACAGACCGAGGCGACGTCGATCATGGCGCGCGCCAGCGACCACGGTCGCGGCGTGGCGATGCCGCCGTAGAGCTTGCGTGCCGGCGCGACGATCTCGAGCGCCTGCTCACGACGACCGAGGTTCTGCAGCACGTCGGCGCGATCTCCCTCGATCGCGACGACCGCGGCGACCGCCTTCGGGTCGCCGGGTGCGCGGCCGAGCCGGATCCTCGCGGGCACCAGCGCGCGGTCCAGCAGGTCGAGCTTGCGTTCGAGCATGGTGTGGTCGCAGAAGCTCGCCTCGCGCCGCAGACTCTCCGCGATCCGGTCGATCGCGACATCGTCCTCGGGAGCGGCTTCCAACATCGTGCGCGCGATCGCGGTCGCCGCGGCAGCCCGCTCGATCGCGGCAGCGCGATCGCCCGTGCGGCCGTCGATCAGCGCCTTGCCGGTGGCGATCTCGTAGGCGAACTGCTGGCGATCGGCCGCCGGGATCAGCTCGTCGCTGGCCGCGAAGATCGCCGCAGCCTCGTCGAACAGCGCCCGGCTCTCGCCGGTCACGCCGAGCTCGAACTGGATGCGGCCGAAGCTCAGCAGCGCGCCGAGCGAACGTGGCAGGATCCGGGGATCGTCGCGGCCGTCGGCGAGGAACCGGCGGTAGCCCGTGACAGCGCGATCGAGCAGGCTGCGGCGTACGCCTTCGAGGTGCGGTACGGGCGCGAGATCGGTGCCGACCTGGACGAGTTCATCGACCGCGGCGAGCGCGGCGTCGAGTGCGTGGGTCGCCGCCACCGAGTTCGCGGCCGCGTCGCGGTAGAACGCGATGCTGGTGACCAGGCCGGCGCCGAGCGCGCCGAGCACGAGGGCGCCGGCCGACGCCTGCAGACGGTGGCGGGCGCAGAACTTCTTGACCCGGTACCACGAGCCCGGCGGACCGGCGGACACCGGTTCGTGCTGCAGGTGTCGACGGATGTCGGCGGCGAGCTCGCCCGGCATGCCGTAGCGGCGGTTGGGATCGCGCTCGAGCGCGCGCAGCGCGATCCAGTCGAGGTCGCCCTGCAGTCGTCGTTGCAGGTTGCCGGGGTTGGTGCGCCGCTGCATCGCGACGCGCGGCAGGATGTCGCCGAGTCCGGTGATGCGCGTGCTCGGGGTCGCGGGTTCGTACTCGCGCAGCAGGCGGGCTAGGTCCTGGCCGCGGGCGCGGTAGCCGTCGAACGGTAGCGAGCCGGTCAGCAGCTCGAACAGCACGACGCCGAGGCTGTAGACATCGGTGCGGGTATCGACGTCGGCCTCGTTGGTGGCCTGCTCCGGGCTCATGTACTCCGGGGTGCCGAGCAGCCGGCCCGGAATCGTGAGTCGACCGGCGGAGCCGAGCGGACTGCCGACCGACTTGGCGACCCCGAAGTCGATCACGATCGGCATCGGCTCGCCATCGCGATCGCTGACGAGGATGTTGGAAGGCTTGAGGTCGCGGTGCACGATGCCCTTGTGGTGTGCGTGCTGCACCGCATCGCAGGTGCGCGCGAACAGCCGCAGCCGCTCGTCGATGCCGAGCTGCCGTTCGTCGCAGTAGCGATGGATCGGCACGCCGGGGACGTAGTCCATCACCAGGTAGGGCCGACCTTCCGCGGTGCTGCCGGCATCGAGGATGCGCGCGATGCCGGGGTGGTTCAGCAGCTCGAGCGCCTTCTGCTCGACGGCGAAGCGCGCCAGCACCTCGTGGCTGTCCATCCCCGGCCGGATGAGCTTGATCGCGACCCGGCGCTGGATCGGTTCGCGTTGCTCGCCGAGGAACACCGTGCCCATGCCGCCGGTGCCGATGCGTTTGAGTACGCGGTAGGGACCGACCGTCGCCGGCAGCTCGGGCGGTCGCAGCAGACCGTTCTGATGCAGCACGGCGAGGTGCTCGCGCGCGGCGGCGGCGAGCGGTCCGCCGGCGGCGAGCTCGCCCTCGAGGCCGGTATCGCCCTCGCGCTCGAACGCGAGAATGCAGCGTTCGACGAGTTCGAGCAGCAGAGGCTGCTGGTTCGTCGGGTTCTCGGCCATGCGACCGCCCAGGCTATCCGGCCGGTGGCGCCGGCTGAAGCGGCGGTGGCATGGCGGCGTCCGCTCGTCGCTACCTCGTCGCCACCCGCGGAACCGGGCTACATCCGGTCGGGGTCCTGGCCGCGCAGCACCGAGTTGCCGTCGAAGGTCTCGCGCAGGTTGGCGCTCGCGGGCTGCGCCAGCATCGTCTCGGTGAGCCGCCCGCTCTGCGCGAAGAACTCGATCGGATTGCGCCAGACGAGCTGCTCGATGCGTTCGCGGGCGACGCCGGCCTGCTCGAGCTTGACGACCGTTCGCGGCACCATCATCGGATCGCTGACGCCCCAGTCGGCGGCGCTGTTCACGACCATGCGATCGACGCCGTACTCCTGCACGATCGCGACCATGCGGTGCGGGTCCATCTTGGTGTTCGGATAGATCGAGAAGCCGGACCAGCAGCCGAGATCGCGCGTGATCTTGATCGTCTCCTCGTTGCCGTGATCGAGCAGGATGCGCTCCATCGGGAAGTCGGCGTCGCGGATGATCGCGATGCAGCGCTCGAACCCCTTCTTCTTGTCGCGGTGCGGTGTGTGCACCAGCACCGGCAGATCGTGCTGTGCCGCCAGCTCGAGCTGCGCGAGCATGAACTTCTCCTCGGTCTTGGTCTGGTCGTCGAGCCCGATCTCACCGACGCCGACGACCGAGTCCTTCTCGCAGTAGCGCGGCAGGATCGCGAGCACGTCGGAGTTGACGCGGTCGTCGTTGGCCTCGCGCGGATTCAGCGCCATGGTGCAGAGGTGGTGGATGCCGAACTGCTGCGCGCGATGGCGTTCCCAACCGATCAGCGTCTCGAAGTAGTCGACGAACGAACCGACGTTGGTGCGCGACTGACCGAGCCAGAACGCCGGTTCGAGCACCGCGCGCACACCGGCGAGCGCGAGCCGCTCGTAGTCGTCGGTGATACGGCTGAACATGTGGATGTGAGGCTCGAAGATCAGCATCGTCGGTCGGTCGGTCAGGCGTTGGTCAGGCGTTCGAGAAGGGCGCGGATCTCACCGCGCGGTTCGCGCGGCAGCCGCTCGGCCGCGAACTGCGCGAGATCCGGCCGGCCGAGCGCGAACAGGCCTTCGGCGGCGGCGGCCCGGACGCCGTCGTCGCCGTGCTCGAGGCCGCCGACGAGGCGGGCAGCGGTGCCGGCCGTCGGCGCGCGGCCGCTCAGCCGCCAGGTGTCGCGCCAGACGGCGCGGCCGGCGGCCTCGCGTTCGGTCGCGAGGTCCTGCAGCATGCGGGAGAGTTCGATGTTGGCGTGCTGTTCGAGGCCGATCGCGCGCTCGAGCGGCAGGCCGAGGAAGCCGTACTTGAGGATCAGCTTGTTCGCGACCTCGAGATCGAAGCCCGGCTGCCCGATCGCGCGCGCGACCAGGTCGCCGTCGCAGACCGCGGCCTCGACGTGCAGCACGACGTTGGTGCGCTGCGCCTCCCCGAGGAACTCGACCGTGACCGCGCCGAGCGGCAGCACGTGCATCGCGCGCAGCAGCATCGCCCGTTCCTCGAGGTCGCCGTGTGCCATCAGGTCCCGGAGCTCGTCGTCGCTGGCGCCGACCGCGAGCAGCAGCCACGCGGCGCCGAGATCGCAGACACGGAACGCGTCGAGATCGATCGTGCCGGCGGCGAGCGCGCTGCGGCCGCCGCCGACGGGATGGCGACCGAGGCGGCGTGGCAGACCGGGGAACACGACCGGCAATCGGGCACGGTCGGCGTCGATCTCGGCCTGCAGCGCCGTCAGCTTGGCGCGGATTTCGGGGCCGAGGCACTCGGTCAGATCGGCGGGGGGGCTCTGCATTCGGCGGGACACGTTAGCGCAACGTCGCGCTCAATGCGCGGCTCGCTTTGCCACCGCCGCGGCGAGCCCGAGGCCGAGCGGCAGCGTCGCGGCGACGAACGCCGACGAGACCAGGAACGGCGCGCTGACGCCGACATGGTCGAGCGCATAGCCGCAGAGCTGCGGCATCACGATCCGGGCGGCACCGCCGAATGTCTGCTGCAGACCCATGAACATGCCGCGATTCTGCTGGTCGACGACGCGCGAGAGCAGGGCCGTGACGCAGGGGAACGTGAACGCGGTGCCGAGCGGCAACATCGCGATCGAGAGCGCCAGCGCGGGGAACGACTCGGCCTGGGATACGAACACCAGCCCGGCGATCAGCGTGACGATGCCGATGCGCGACAGCCGTACCTCGCCGAGCCGGTCGACCAGCGGGCCGAGCAGCAGGACACGCGTGAACACCGAGACCGCGCCGATCCAGAAGAAGACGTAGCCGATCGTCTCCTGGTCGATGCCGAAACGGGCCTTGAACGACAGCGGCAGCTGCGAGGTGGTGCCGGTGAACGCACCGATCGCGATCGCGTAGGTCAGGATCAGCCGCGAGGCCGGCTCGAGCGGTCGCTGGACGACGGTGTAGAGCGCGCTTCGGATCGGCACGCGATTCCGGCTCGGGCTGCGGCTCTCGTTCGACTCGCGCAGGAAGCGCGCCGCGAACGCCATCGTCAGCAGGCAGAGCGCCGCCGCGAGCACGCCCGGTGCGGCGTGTGCGACGGTATCGCGATGCTCCGGGGCCCAGACCTCGAGGTCGCCGAGGCGAACGGCGGCCGAGCCGAGCACCGGACCGAGCGCGACGCCGAGGTTGGTCGCGGCCGAGAGCCAGCCGAGTGCCCGCGCGCGCTGCGCCGGCTCGGTCGAATCGGCGACGTAGCCCTGGATGACGCCGACCGTGCCACCGCCGAGGCCCTGCAGCAGGCGCGAGAACAGCAGCAGCGGCAGCGAGTCGGCGAACCCGAAGACGACGTAGGAGACCGCCGACATCCCGAGCGCGACCAGCATCGCGGGTCGGCGACCGCGGCGATCCGAGAACCGGCCCCAGAACGGCGCGCTGGCGAGCTGCGCCAGGGTGAACGCCGACACCACGATGCCGGTGAGCTGGCCCTCGCCGAGGCGCATGCCGAGCAGCAGCACACCGTCGCCACCGTTCGCGAGCCGCTGCACGTAGAACGGCACCAGCGGCACGATCATCAACAGGCCCGCCATGTCGAGGAACGCCGCCGCCATCAGCACCAGCAGGCGGGCCGGGATGCGCGGGATCTCGCGGACGAGCGTGAGCAGCAGCAACCCGCCGATGCCGACGAAGGTCCAGTGCATGCCCGCCGAGTTCAGGGTTTCGGGGAGGTCGGGGGCGGGCATCGGGGTCATTGCCGAGGAGACGCCATCGTCTGCCCGTCGGCTAGGGAGAACCCCGAATAACCCAGGCGGTGCCTCAAGACGAGATCGCGGTGACCGGCCGATGCGAGCGCCGGTTTCGCGCCGGCGCCGGGCCGCGCTCGCCGGGTTCGCCGGGTCCCCTCAAGCGGTGCCGGCGATCGCGTCGAAACGCCAGTACGGGAACGAACGCATGCTCGCCATCGTATGTCAATCGGACGCGGAGGAGTCGGCAACCGCGGCGCGTGAGCTCGTCGCCGCAGCGGTCGATGGGCTCGGCGGCGCGACGCCGCGCGCCGGTCTGCTGTTCACCAGCACCGAGTACGATCACGCAGTGCTGCTCGCGGCTTTGCAGGCGCGTTGGCCGGGGCTTCCCCTGATCGGGGGCACCAGCGATGGCGAGCTCGCCTCGGCCGCCGGCTTCCGCCACGACTCGGCAGTGCTGACATTGCTGTCGGGCGACGGCTTCGACGTCCATGTCGGAGTCGGGCGCAATCTCGGTGCCGACATCGACGCGGCCGTGGACGCGGCGATGGCGGGCCTGCCGGCGCAGCCTGCGGTCTGCTTCACGCTGTTCGCGCCCTCGACGAACGGCTCCGAGGTCGTGCGCCGGCTGCAGCGACGCCTGCCGCCGAGCTGTCCGGTGGTGGGCGGACTGAGCGGTGACCATGCCCAGTACGGGGCAATGAAGGAGTTCTGCGGCGGCGAGGCCATGCAGGACTCGCTGACCGTGATGGTGCTCACCGGCGACGTCGGCGTCGGCTTCGGGGTCGGCTCCGGCTGGTTCCCGATCGGCCCCGAGTACACGGTCACGCGCTCGGACGGCCACATCGTGCACACGATCGCCGACCGACCGGCGATCGCCGCGTATCGCGAGCACTGGGGTGCGGTGCCGGTCCGGGCCGAGTTCGGGGCCTACCCGCTCGCGGTGTTCCCCGAGGGGCTCGACGGGCCGCACTACCTGCGCGCGGTGCTCGGCGCCGACCCGGACACCGGCGCGATCCGCTGCGCCGGCGAGGTACCACAGGGCGCATTGATCCGGATGACCGAGGTGCTGCCCGAGGGTGTGCTCGCGGGCAGCCAGGACGCCGCGCGCCGCGCCCTGGCGGGGTATCGCGGCACCGCGCCCAGGGTCGCGTTCGTCTTCAGCTGCGCCGCGCGCAAGTGGATCCTCGGCACCGACGCGAGCAAGGAGCTCGGTCTGCTGCAGCAGACGCTGCGCGAGGGCGGTGTCGACCCCGCGCTCGCCGGCTTCTACGCCTTCGGCGAGATCGCGCCGTCGCAGGTCGGCGGCAGCAGCGATCTGCACAACGAGTCCTGCGTCACGGTCCTGATCGGCGAGTGAGCGAGATCCTCGAAACCACGGACGAGCTGCGTGCCGAGATCGATCGGCTGCAGGCGGAGCTGCGCCGGGCGCGCCGCGAGCAGGCCCATACCGAGCAGGTCGCCCGTCGGTCCGAGTCGCTGTCGCTGCAGAGCAAGCGCGCGATGCTGCGGACCTACAAGGAGCTCGAGCAGCGTCTCGACGAGCTGCGCGGCGCCAAGCGTGCTGCCGAGGACTCGGCGTCGATGAAGGCGCGCTTCCTCGCGACGATGAGTCACGAACTGCGCACGCCGCTCAACGGCATGGTCGGCAGTGCCGAGCTCCTGCTCGGCAGCGGTCTCAACGACGAGCAGGCCGAGCTGGTGCGGTTGCTGCAGCGCTCCGGTCAGTCCCTGCTCGCGATCGTCAACGACGTGCTCGACTACTCGCGACTCGAGGCCAACGGCATGCCGATCGAGTGCATCCCGTTCCGGCTCGAGCAGTGCATCGGTGACGTCGTCGAGCTGCAGCGGCAGGTCGCGCGCGACAAGGGCATCGAGCTGCGGACGACGTGGCATCCGGGGGTGCCCGCGGTCGTACACGGTGATCCGGGGCGGTTGCGGCAGGTGCTGATGAACCTGCTGACGAACGCGATCAAGTTCACCACGCAGGGTCGCGTCGAGATCGGTATCCGCGCCGGCGCCACGCCGGACGAGATCGCCTTCGCCGTCAGCGACACCGGCATCGGGATCCGGAAGGAAGTCCTGCCGCAGCTGTTCGAGGCCTTCACCCAGGCCGACGCGTCGACCGCGCGGCGGTTCGGCGGCTCCGGCCTCGGCCTCGCGGTCTGCCGTCGCCTGGTCGAGCTCATGGGGGGCACGATCGCGGCCGAGAGCGTGTTCGGCGAGGGGTCGACGTTCACCTTCACCGCGAGACTGCGGGCCGGCCAAGCGCACGAGCTG
This sequence comes from Planctomycetota bacterium, assembly GCA_020425925.1. Taxonomy (GTDB): domain Bacteria; phylum Planctomycetota; class UBA1135; order UBA1135; family UBA2386; genus JAGQRA01. The sequence continues at coordinate 1,696 of JAGQRB010000413.1, read as the reverse complement.
CGCGAGGAGATCCGGCCGATCAGCGACTCGCGGCCCGAGGCGATCATGCGCGGCCGCGTGCTGGTCGTCGACGACAGCGAGAGCAACCGGTTCATCCTGGCGCGGATGCTGGCGCGGCTCGGCTTCGAATGCGACGAGGCCGTCGACGGCGTCGATGCGGCTGCGCGCGCCGCCGGCAACGACTATCGCATCGTGTTCATGGACTGCAGCATGCCGGTGATGGACGGCTTCGACGCGACCTGCGTGATCCGCTCGATGCCCGGCGCGCGCGGCAACGTGCCGATCGTGGCGCTCACGGCCTACTCCTTGCCCGAGGATCGCGCCCGCTGCGAAGAGGTCGGGATGAACGACTGCCTGACCAAGCCGCTGCGGCTCGCCGACCTCGAGGTCGCGGTCGAACGCCTGCTGCGCTGAAGGCCGCTGCCGCCGCGGCGCGTCCGCCGCCGATCAGCCGCCGATCAAGAAGTGGCAGACGTCGCCGTCCTGCAGCACGTAGTCCTTGCCCTCGAGTCGCAGCTTGCCGGCATCTCGGATCGCCTTCTCGGTGCCGAACTCGACGAGGTCGCCGAACTGGTAGACCTCGGCGCGCACGAACTTCTTGACGAAGTCGGTGTGGATCACGCCGGCGCCGAGCGGCGCGGTGTCGCCCTTGTGGATGACCCAGGCCCGGGTCTCCTTCTCGCCGGCGGTGAAGAAGGTCTGCAGTCCGAGCAGGTCGAAGGTGCGGGTGATGATGCGCGACAGTCCGGACTCGGTGAAGCCGAAGTCGGACATGAACGTCGCGGCATCCTCGGCCGACATGACCGCGAACTCGGCCTCGAGATCGCCGCAGAGGTGGGCGACTTCGGCGCCGGTCTTGCTGGCGTAGTCACGCAGCGCCTGCACGTGCGCGCTCCGACCTTCCTGATCGTCGTCGCCGACGTTGGCGAGGAACAGCACCGGCTTGCTGGTCATCAGGAACAGCGGGTAGAGCAGCTTGTGCTCCTGGTCGGTGAACTCGACCTGCCGCAGCAGCGTGCCGCCGTCGAGCGCCGCCAGTGCCTTCTCGAACGCGGCGAGCTGCGCCTTCATCTCCTTGTCGCCGGTGCGCGCCTTCTTGCCGACGCGCTCGATGTTGCGCTTCAGGGTCTCCTTGTCGGTCTGCGCCAGCTCGAGCTCGACGATCTCGGCGTCGGTCGCGGGATCGATGCCGCCGCTGACGTGGGTGACGCCGTCGTTGGTGAAGCAGCGCACGACGTGCAGCAGCGCGTCGCTCTCCTTGATCGCGCCGAGGAAGCCGACGCCCATGCCGGCACCCTCGCTCGAGCCGGCGACCAGCGCCGGGATGTCGGTGATGTGCATCTGCGCCGGCACGATCTTCTTGGTCGGGATGCGGTCGGCGAGGCCCTGCAGTCGATCGTCGGGCACGTCGACGACGCCGGGAACCGGTGCCGTGGTCGAGAACTGGTTGATGCTGCGCGACGGCGCCGCGGTGCCGGTGATCGCCTGGAAGACGGTCGTCTTGCCGACGTTGGGTAGACCGACGATGCCTGCGGTGAGTGCCATGGTTTCGGGGCGAAGGTCTTAGCGCGGCGGCTCCGGGGTTGCCAGTCGGCGATCGACACGGAGCGGCCCCGGTGCTCGCATCGGGGGATGCACCGATCGATCGCCGCCCTCGCCCCGCTGCTGCTGGCGGCCTGCGCCGCCGCGCCGTCCG
>JAGQRB010000412.1 GCA_020425925.1 Planctomycetota bacterium | reverse complement strand
TGGGGCTCGGGCCGGTGCCGGCGATCCGGCAGGCCTGCGACAAGGCCGGGCTGAAGGTCGCGGATCTCGACCTGATCGAGATCAACGAGGCCTTCGCGGCCCAGTACCTCGGCTGCGAGAAGGAGCTCGGGCTCGACCGCGACAAGGTCAACGTCAACGGCGGCGCGATCGCGCTCGGCCATCCGCTCGGCGCGACCGGCACCCGGCTGTTGCTGACGCTGGTGCGCGAGATGACCGAGACCGGCAAGGCGCTCGGCTGCGCCTCGGCCTGCATCGGCGGCGGTCAGGGCATCGCGATGATCCTCGAGAAGGTGTGACGATGCGACCCGACACGATCCGTTTCGAAGGGCGCGTGCTCTACCTGACCGAGGACGAGGCCGAGCTGCGGGCGCAGCTCTACGACGGGGTGCCGCTCGACTACGACCCCGGCAGGAAGCTCGTCGACAACATCTCGACCGACGAGCTGACGCCGGGCTGGGTCTGCTACTACTACGACGAGACGCTGGCGCGCTACTGTCTGGTCGGGCTGCGCGGCGGCGTCGTCGAGCGCGACGCGATCAAGGACGGCAAGTTCGAGGTCATCGTCAGCGGCGTCTCCAAGGGCTGCGGCAGCTCGCGGGAGACCGCGCCCTACAGCGAGCTCGCCGCCGGCATCACGCTCGTGATCGCGAAGAACATCGAGAAGATCTACGGCCAGAACTGCCAGAACATCGGGCTCCTGACCTCTACCGACTTCGCGCTGCTGCCGCGGATCGCGGCCGGTGAGGCGATCCCGATCGAGGAGTTCACCAAGGGTCTCGATCCGATCGCGGCCGAGATCGTGCGCCACGGCGGACTGTTCGCCTACAACAAGGCGCGGCTCGCCGGCAGCACGGCGCCGCCGGCGGTGACGACCGCGCCGCGGCCGATGACGCTGGCCGAGAAGATCATCAGCAACCGTGCGATCGCCGATGCCAAGACCGGTGCGCTCGGCATCCCCGCGGTCGCGCCCGGGGACGCACTGTTCGTGCGCACCGACGTGCGCTTCTCGCACGAGTACGTGACGCCGATGGCCGAGGCGCTGTTCAAGATGGGGCTCGGCGCGGACGCGAAGATCACCGATCCCGGCAGCGTGTTCGCGTTCCGCGACCACCTGACGTTCCTCGACCGCGTGATGCCGCCGAAGCATGTCGAGATGGGGCTCAAGGAGCAGGCCGCGTCGCTCGCGACCGTGCAGCAGCGCTTCACCGCGGCGCAGGGCGTGCGGCTCTACGGCGAGGTCGAGCGCGACGGTGTCACGGTCGGCAGCGAGGGCATCTGCCACAACATCGTGATCGAGGACCTCGCCGAGCCCGGGCAGCTGGTGATCGGCACCGACAGCCACACCTGCATGGCGGGCGCGATCGGCTGCTTCGCGTTCGGCGTCGGCTCGACCGACATGGCGAACTCGTGGTTCACCAAGGACGTCCGCGTCAAGGTGCCGGAGTCGGTGCGCGTCAACCTCACCGGCGAGCTGCGTCCGGGCGTCGCCGCCAAGGACGTGATGCTGTTCCTGCTCAGCGACGAGTTCTTCAAGTCGGGCGACGGCATCGGCAAGGTGCTCGAGTTCGCCGGTCCCGGTGCGATGGCGCTGCCGCTCGACGAGCGCGCGACGCTGACCAACATGGCGGTCGAGGCCGGCAGCTTCACCGGCATCCTCGAAGCCGACGAGGTCGTCGTCGACTACATCGGCGACCAGCGCGGCGTCGACAAGGACCGCCTGCGCGCGCAGATCGTGCGCGCCGACCCGGGTGCCGAGTACTGCAAGACGTTCGACATCGACCTCGCGCAGCTCGAGCCGATGGTCGCGACGCCGGGCGATCCTCGCAACGGCATGCCGCTGCGGGCGCTGCGCCGGCAGGACGGCGAGGTGAAGATCGACATCGCCTACGGCGGCTCGTGCACCGGCGGCAAGAAGGCCGACATGGACATGTACGCCTCGGTCTTCCGCGAGGGCCTCGCCAAGGGCCTGCGCGTGGCCGACGGCGTGCGCTGCTACATCCAGTTCGGCAGCCAGCACATCCGCCGCTACGCGGAGGAGCAGGGCTACGTCGAGATCTTCGAGAAGGCCGGCGTCTCGCTCATCAACCCGAGCTGCGGCGCGTGCATCAACGCCGGCCCGGGCGCGAGCTCGGGGCCGAGCGACGTCTCGGTCAGCGCGATCAACCGCAACTTCCCCGGCCGCTCGGGGCCGGGTCAGGTCTACCTCGCGAGCCCGCTGACGGTCGCCGCGAGCGCGCTCGCCGGCCGCGTGGTCGGACCCGAGGACGTCCTCGGCGCGCAGACCGCCGCATAGAGCGCTCGGGAGCGCGCGCTGCTACCCTCGCGCGCGGTGAAGCACAAACAACAC
>JAGQRB010000411.1 GCA_020425925.1 Planctomycetota bacterium | reverse complement strand
GTCGGGCGCGCGCACCGCGCCGACGACGCCCACACCGGCGACGACGCGGCCGATGCCCCGCGCCGGCTCGCCGCCGGCGGCGCGATCCGCGGCGACGAACGCGTCGGGCACCGGCCGGCGGATGCCCTGGTCGACCCAATCCCAGATCGAACCGCCCTGCAACCGGTCGTAGCGCTCGATCACGTCCCAGTAGTCCTGCAGGTTGCCGACGCTGTTGCCCATCGCGTGCGCGTACTCACAGAGGATCAGCGGCCGCATGTCGTCGCTCTTCGCGAAGCGCTCGAGGCCCTCGATGCGCATGTACATCGGGCTCACGAGGTCGACGTGGGCGCGCCGGCCGGCGCGTTCGTAGTGCACCGGCCGCGACGGGTCGCGCTGATGGATCCAGGCGCTGGTGCGCTCGAAGCAGATGCCGTCGCCGGCCTCGTTGCCGAGCGACCAGATCACGATGCACGGGTGGTTCTTGAAGGTCTCGACCATGCGAACGGTGCGATCCATGTGCGCCGGCAGCCAGTCCTCGCGCTTCGCGAGCGACTCCGGCCCGTACCCCATGCCGTGCGACTCGATGTTGGCCTCGGCGATGACGTAGAGCCCGAGCTCGTCACAGAGGTCGTAGAACTCGGGACGGTTCGGATAGTGCGAGGTGCGCACCGCGTTGATGTTGTTCTGCTTCATCAACTCGAGGTCGCGGCGGATCGACGCCACCGCGACGGCGTGCCCGGTGTCGGGATCGTGGTCGTGGCGGTTGACGCCCTTGATCAGGATCGGCTGGCCGTTGACCAGCAACTGGCCGTTCGCGATCCGCACGTCGCGGAAGCCGACCCGCAGCGGCACCGCCTCCACGACCTGACCGGTGGCGTCGCGCAGCGTCACGACGAGGTCGTAGAGCGCCGGTTGCTCCGCGCTCCACAGCCGCGGCGCCGCCACCGGCAGCGCGAAGTGCAGCCGCGAGCTCGCGCCGGCGACGAGCGTGCCCGCGCCGGTGCCGTTCGCGACGTCGGGCATCACGAACTGCACGCCCGCACCCTGCGTCGCATCGCGCACATCGACCGTGAGGCGCAGCATCGCGTCGCCGAACCCACCGTCGAACTCGGTCCTGACCTCGCAGTCGGCGATGTGCATCGGCGCGCGCGACTCCAGCCAGACGCTGCGGAAGATCCCCGACAGGCGCCAGAAATCCTGGCACTCGAGGTAGCTGCCGTCGCTGTAGCGGTAGACCTCGACCGCCAGCAGGTTCTCGCCCGGCACGACGTGGCCGGTGAGCTCGAACTCGACCGGTGTGCGGCTGCCTTGGTGGTAGCCGATGCGTTCGCCGTTGCACCACAGATAGAACGCCGACGCCACGCCATCGAAGCGCACGTAGGTCCGGCGCCCTTCCGCCCACCCGGCAGGCAGCTCGAACGTGCGCCGGTACGAGCTCACCGGGTTGCGCTCGTTCGCCGTGGTGTAGCCGCCCGGCGGCTCGTCCATGACGCGCGGCGGATTCACCGCGAACGGGTAGCGGATGTTGACGTAGATCGGCGTGCCGTGGCCCTGCAGCTCGACGTTGGCGGGCACGTCGATCGTGTCCCAACCGCTGGCGTCGAAGTCGACCGCGAAGAACCCCGCCGGTCGCCGGTCCGGGTGGGCGACCCAGTGGAACCGCCAGCGTCCATCGAGCGAACGCCGCCACGGCCCCGCTCCGCCGCGCGCCGCGGCGGCCGCGTCGGGGAAGCGCG
>JAGQRB010000410.1 GCA_020425925.1 Planctomycetota bacterium | reverse complement strand
CGGCGGCGCCGAAGCCCGGGATCGCGGGCGGCTCGAAGAACTCGAGCTTGACGTCGCTGATCTTGCTGGACTCCTCCTTGAGGGTCTCGATGATCTGCACCGCAGTGCGGCTGCGGCTCGCCCACGGCTTGAGGTTGATGATCGCGGTGCCGGCGTTCGAACCGCGGCCCTCGGTCAGCACCTCGTAGCCGGCGACCGACGTGACCGAGGTCACCTCGTCGATCTCCTCGGCGATGCGCTCGAGCTCCTGCGACTTCGCGTTGGTGTACTCGAGCGTCGACCCCGGCGGGGTCTGCAGCACGGCGTAGATGATGCCCTGGTCCTCACCCGGGATGAACCCGCTCGCCATCGTCGTGTTGACGCTGACGGTGCCGAACACGAAAGCCGCGATCACCGCGAGGGTGAGCACGCGACGCGCGACGATCGGCCGCAGGACACCGGCGTAGAGGTTGGTGACCACGTCGACGAGACGGCTGAACATCGGCTGCACGAACGGTGCGGCGAGCAGCAGGAAGCCGATCGGGCCCCAGAGCTCGTAGGCCAGGAATCCGAGCCCGACCATGATCGGCAGGCCGAGGAACACGAGCGCGAGCACCTTGCGCAGCCGACGCCGCCCCGGTGACACCGGCACGGCCACGGCGTCCCCGTTGGTGACCTGGACGCTGCCGTGCGGCTTGAGGATCATCGCGCACAGCACCGGGGTCACGGTCAGCGCGACGACGCCCGACAGGATGATCGCCGTCGCCATCGTCACGCCGAACTGGCGGTAGAACACACCGACCGGTCCGGGCACGAACGTCACCGGCACGAACACCGACGTCATCACCAGCGTGATCGCGACGACCGCGCCGCTGATCTCGTGCAGCACCTCCTGCGTCGCGCGATACGGCGACAGGTGCTTCTCGGCCATCTTGGCGTGCACCGCCTCGAGCACGACGATCGCGTTGTCGACCACGACGCCGATCGCGAGCACCATCGCGAACAGCGTGATGAGGTTGACCGAGAACCCCATCAGCTGCAGCACGAAGAACGTGCCGACCAGCGATACCGGCACCGCCAGCGTCGGGATCAGCGTCGAGCGCAGATCGCCGAGGAACATGAACACCACCAGCGACACCAGGATGAACGCCTCGAGCAGGGTGTGCAGCACCTTGTCGATCGACGCGTCGACGAACTTGGAGACGTCGTACGCGATCTCGTAGTCCATCCCGGGCGGGAACGACGGGCGCAGCTCCTCGAGCTTCGCCTTGACGTCGGCGATGACCTCGGCCGCGTTGGAGCCGGGCGCCTGCTTGAGCACGACCGAGGCCGCAGGGTGGCCGTCGACGTCGGAATAGATGTCGAAGAACTCCGACCCGAGCTCGATGCCGGTGTGCTGGTGTTCGGACGAGCCGCCGTGGGCGGCGGCGACCTCGGTCGAAGGTGGCCCGTGCGGATCGTTGGCGTCGTCCCAACCCGAACGGTCGAGCGGCGGCACGCAGACGTCGCGCAGCCGCAGGATCTCGCCGTTGGGCTTCGCCTTCAGCACGATGTTGGCGTACTGCTCCGGCTTGTTGTAGCGGCCGATGTAGGTCAGCACGTACTCCTTCGACTGCGAGGTCATGCCGGTGGCTTGCCCGAGACGGCCGGGCGAGCCGATGATGCTCTGCTCCGCCAGCGCCTCCATGACGTCCTCGACCGAGACGTTGTAGGCCCGCATGCGCTCGGGATTGAGCCAGATGCGCATCGCGAAGCTGCGGTTGCCGAGGTTCCTCGGGATGCCCATGCCCGGGATGCGCTTCATCTCGGGCATGATGTAGACGTTGGCGTAGTTGAAGAGGTCGGCCTGGTTGGTCTTCGGGTCGGTGCTGAAGAGGTTGAGATACATCAGCATGCTGGGCACCACCTGGCTGACCAGGATGCCCTCGCGGACCACCAGCTCGGGCAGCCGGCTCAACATGATGTTGACGCGGTTCTGCACGTTGACGACGTTGATGTTCGGATCCGTGCCCGGCTCGAAGAACACGCGGATCGTCGCCTCGCCGGCGCTGGTCGCGTCCGAGACCATGTAGCGCATGTCCTGAACGCCGTTGATCGACTGCTCGAGCGGGATGATGACCGAGTCGATCAGCACGTTGGCGCTGGCGCCCGGGTAGGCGATCGAGACGTAGACCGTCGGCGGCGCCACGTCGGGGAACTGCGTGACCGGCAGCATCACGATCCCGAGCCCACCCAGGAAGAGGATGAGGATCGCGGTCACGAGGGCCAGAGCAGGACGCGCCAGAATCTTGGTGAACATGGGATCTCTACGGATCGGTGGACGGAACGGGCATGCGCGACGGGGGAACCGGAGGGCCTATTCGGCCCGGTGCTTCAGGTTGCCGAGCACCTTCTCCGGCGACCGGAACTCGCACTCGATGTGGTCGCCGTCGTGGATCTGGCGCACGCCGTCGAGCACGATCTTCTCCTTCGCATCGAGCCCGCTCGCGAGCACGAAGACGTCGTCCATCTCGTGCGCGACCGTGACGTGACGCTGGTGCGCGACGCCGTCCTCACCGACGGTGAAGACGTAGAGCTTGTCCAGGATCTCGTAGGTCGACCGCTGCGGAATGATGATCGCGTCGGGCAGCGTCGGGTGCAGCAGCAGCGTGCCGGTCTGGCCGTGCCGCAGCAGCCGCTCGGGATTCGGGAAGTCGGCGCGGAACAGGATGTTGCCGGTCTCGTGGTCGAAGGTCGACTCGACCGTCACGGTGTCGGCGGCGGCGTGCCCGAAGACCTTGCCGTTGGCGAGCTGCAGCTCGATCTTGGTGTTCGGCAGCTTCAGGTCCTGCGGGTTCTCGGGGCTGACCGCGCCCGGCGTGGCCATGAAGTCGAGGTAGTCGGCCTCGGGGACGTTGAAGTAGACCCACATCACGCTGTTGTCGGACATGGTCGTCAGCACGTCGCCTTCCTCGGTCAGGCTGCCCTGCTGTTGGAACTGTCGATCGATGATGCCGGCGAACGGCGCCCGGATCTCGGTGAAGGACAGCTCGGCCTTCGCCATCTCGACGTTGGCCTTCGCCTTCTCCATCTCGGCCCGCGCCAGCGCGACCGCCTGATCCGACTCGACGTTCTGCTTGAACAACTCCTCGGTGTTCCGGAGTTGGATCTCGGCGCTCTCGAGCTCGGCCTGGTCGGCGTGCAGCCGGGCCTGGTAGACCGCCGGCAGCAGCTTGAACATCAGGTCGCCCTCCTTGACCTGCTGCCCCTCCTGCACCAACACCTGCTCGAGGTAGCCGCGCTCGAGCGCGCGCAGCTCGATGTGCCGGCGCGAGTGGATCTGGCAGACGTACTTGTGGGTGATCTCGACGTCCTGGACCAGCGGACTGGTCGACACGATCGTGTGCGCCGCCTCGTGTTCCTGGTGTTCGGAAGCTTCGGCGTCGTGTTTGCAGGCGGCGAACGAAAGAACGAGCGAGGCGACGACGGCGCCCGGGAGGGGGTGAGCGTTCATGAACAGCGGGGCAACGAAACGGTTCGGAGAGACGGTCTGCGGCGGGCCGAGCCGGCCCGAGGAGAGGGTGGAGCGGACGGGAGCGGGTGGTGGATCGCGGCGGCGATCGCGCTCCGCAGGAAGCCGGGCTGCGTGAGGCCGGTGGCGCCGGCTCCTCGCCGAAGCGAGGCGGCACTTGGGAAGCCGGTCGGACGGCAGTTCCTGTTCACTGGCAGAGCGGCTTGGGCACCGGTCGACAACGCGGTGCTGGCGACAGAACTTCCATCGATCGATTTTTGCCGGGTGCGGCGGCGACCGACCTGTCACAGATCTGCGCCACTTCGTCGCTCGAGCCCGCCAGCTCCGAGCTTTGGTTCCGCCGGAACCGGGCCCTACACTCGGTGCCATGACGGGACGGGAGCGCGGCCTGTACGAGACGCTGATCACCGAAGCGGTCGAAGCCGGCCTGCGCGACCTGGGTGCCCGCCTCCGCGCCCGCCGCACCGACTTCCGGGTGGCCGAAGCCGCCGACCGCATCGCCCTGCACGTCGGCGCCATCGTCCGGCGCGTCGTCGCGGCCATGCCCGAACGCGACCGTGTCGACGCTAGCATTCGGCTCGCCCGGACCTTGTTGTGCCAGATCGACGAGCTGACGGCACAGCGAGGCGATGTCGCCGCGGAAGCTCCGGTCGAGCCGGGAAGCGTGCTGCGCGCGATCGCTGCCGTGCAGCCGGACGGGGCACCGGAGGCGATCCGTGAACCGCTGATCCCGCTGCTCGATACCGCGCTGCTCACCAACGCGCCGGGGGAACCGCGGGTCGGCAACCAGCTGCTCACCGAGGTCCATTCCGCCGATCGGATCGACGTCGTCATGGCGTTCATTCGCCGTTCGGGGGTCCGTCCGCTGGTGGACGCGCTGCGCCGGCATTGCGAACACCGCCGCGGCCTCCGGGTCCTGACGACGACCTACACCGGATCCACCGAGCTGGCGGCGCTCGAGGCGTTGCGCGACGTCGGCGCCGACGTCCGGATCTCCTACGACACTACCACGACACGGCTGCACGCGAAGGCCTGGCTGTTCCACCGGCGGTCCGGGTTCTCGACCGCGTACATCGGATCGTCCAACCTGACCCACTCGGCGCAGGCCTCGGGCCTCGAGTGGAACGTCCGGGTCTCCGGCGCACGCAACCCCGATGTAGTGGAGAAGGTCGGCGCGGTCTTCGAGTCCTACTGGAACGGCGGCGACTTCGTCCCGTTCGTGCGTGAGGAGTTCGAGCGGGCCCAGCCCCCGACCGGCTCGGCGGCGGCCGCTTTCCCGAGTCCGATCGAGTTGCGGCCCTACCCGTTCCAGGAGCGGCTGTTGGAGCAGCTCGCGGTCGCGCGCGCGCGGGGTCACCACCGCAACCTCCTGGTTGCGGCGACCGGAACCGGCAAGACGGTCATGGCAGCGATCGATTACGCCCGCTTCCGATCCACGTCGCAGCGGGCGCGCTTGCTGTTCATCGCGCATCGCGAAGAGATCCTGAAGCAGAGCCTCGCGACATTCCGTCACGCGGTTCGCGACCACGCCTTCGGAGAACTGTGGGTCGGCGGCCGCCGCCCGACCGACTTCGAGCACGTGTTCGCTTCGATCCAGAGCGTGCACGCTGCCGGACTCGCGAACCTGGACCCGCGGCACTTCGATGTCGTGGTCGTCGATGAGTTCCACCACGCGGCGGCGCCGACCTACCGGGCACTGCTCGATTACGTCCGACCCGCGGAGCTTCTCGGCCTGACCGCGACGCCCGAGCGCAGCGACAATCTCGAGATCCTGCGCTGGTTCGGCGATCGCATCGCCGCGGAGCTGCGATTGTGGGACGCCATCGACCAGCATCGCCTGTCGCCGTTCGTCTACTTCGGGATCCACGACGGTCTCGATCTGCGCGCCGTACCGTGGAAGCGCGGGCGCGGCTACGACAGCGCCGCGCTATCGAACCTCGTGACGACGAACGACGTCTGGGCCGAGCTCGTGCTCGCGCAGGTCGGCAGGCACGTCGACGACTGCTCTCGGATGCGGGCACTCGGCTTCTGCGTCAGCGTCGATCACGCGCGATTCATGGCCGACGTGTTCAACCGGGCAGGGATCCCCGCCGCGGCCGTCTGGGCCGACAGCTCGGCGACCGAGAGGGAGGACGCACTCCGGCAGCTGCGCGACAGGCGGTTGAACGTCGTGTTCTCGGTCGATCTGTTCAACGAAGGCGTCGACGTTCCGGACGTCGACACCCTGCTGTTCCTCCGCCCGACGGACAGCCCGACCCTGTTCCTGCAGCAGCTCGGCCGCGGCCTGCGCCGCAGCCACGGCAAGACGGTGTGCACCGTGCTCGATTTCGTCGGGCAGCACCGCCGGGAGTTCCGGTTCGACCGCCGCTTTCGAGCGTTGCTCGGTGGCACGCGCAAGGACCTGCAGCAGCAGATCGAGCGCGGCTTCCCGTTCCTGCCGGCGGGCTGCCACATGGAGCTCGATCGCGTCGCGGCCGAACTGGTATTGCAGAACATCCGAGACTCGATCCCGTCGCGATGGGCGGCGAAGACCGAGGAGCTGCGGATCCTGGCAGGCGCCGCGAGCGAGCCGGTCACCCTGTCGCTGTACCTCCAGCATGCGGGGCTCGACCTCGAGGATGTCTACGCCGGCAACAGGAGCTGGTCGGATCTGCGCCAGGCAGCCGGGCTGGCCGTGCGCCCCCCGGGACCCGAAGAGGCAACGCTGCGACGCGCCTGCGGCCGACTGTTGCATGTCGACGACATGGTCCGCATCGATGGCTACCGGCGACTCCTCCGCCGCAAAGAGGTTCCCGATCCGGCAGCGTTGGAACCGCTCGACGCCCGGCTGCTGCGCATGCTGGTCGGCACGCTCACCGACAAGGCCGTTTCCAAGGCCGCGACCCTGGCGCAGGGCTGCGCGCTGCTGTGGCAACATCCGCAGGTGCGCACCGAGCTCCTCGAGTTGCTCGGCGTGCTCGCCGAACGCGTGGACCATCTCCACCACGCCCTGTCCACGCATCCGGACGCACCGCTCCGCGTGCACGCGCGCTACTCGCGTATCGAGGTCCTCGCCGCCTTCGGCATCGGCGCCGGGGCGAAGGTCGCGCCGTGGCAGACCGGGGTCTACTGGGCCCAGGAAGCCGACGCCGACCTGCTGGCGTTCACGCTCGACAAGACCGGCGGCCAGTTCTCACCGACGACGCGCTACCGCGACTATGCGATCAGCCGCGAACTCATCCACTGGGAGAGCCAGTCGACGACTCGCGCCGATGGCGAGACCGGGCGCAGGTACCAGACCCACGTCGCTCTCGGCACCGCCGTGCTGCTGTTCGCGCGACTCCGGACGAGCGATCGCGCGTTCTGGTTCCTCGGGCCGGCGACCTACCAGAGCCACGAGTCGGAGCTGCCGATGGCGGTGACCTGGAAGCTCGATCGCGAACTTCCCGCCGACCTGTTCGCGGCCTTCGCGGCGGCGGTCGCCTGAGAGGAACACCCGCCCCCAACTGCTGCGGGAGCCCCGGGTGACCTGAAGGCGCCGACGCGGTGCTACTTGGCCGCGCCCCAGCTGTCGGGCGGCCGCTTCCACTCGCTCGCGTCGCAGCGCACGTAGTCGCCGGTCTCCGCCTCGCGTCGGAACACCGCCTCGACCTCGTTGCCGCCGAACGGCCGCGCGTCGTCGACATCGCGCACCCGCCTGGCCTTGAGCAGGGTCGGCAGCGCCGCGGGCAGCAGCCAGTTCGGCTCGCTCGCGTCACCCATCGAGAACTCCCACTCGAAGGCGTGGCCGTCCTCGGTCTCGCTATACACCCGTTCCGGCAGCCGTGCGGGCACCTGCTCGAGCACGCGCACCGACAGGCTCGGCAGGTCGAGCACGAGGAACGGGCAGGTGCCGTCGCGAGCCGCGTCCGGCGAGCTCGGATAGATCCGGTGCAGCAGCGGGTCGACATCGGACGGGCCGATCTGCCATTCGCCGCGGCGGCTCGGACTCACGAGCCAGGGCGCCGGCAGGAAATCGTCGGCCCGGAACCGCTCCGAGCGGTCGCGCACGAGGTCGTAGAGCACGACGGTGTTCGCCGAGGTGCCCTGCGGCTCGAAGCGATCGTCGAACGTGACGAGGTAGCGGCCGCTGCCGACGGCGCGCCACGACCACGGCACCCACTCGGTGCGCAGCGTGGCGTGATGCAGCGCACGCAGTCGTCGGCCCTCGTCGACCCATTCGAAGACGTGGTACTCCGCCGGCCGCGCCGCGCCGGCGCCGAGGCGCAGGATCGAGAGCTGGCGCGGGTCGGTGTAGGTGTCGAGCGCGAACTGGCCCCAGCTCGACGCATAGCGCTCCGGGCGATCGGTCTTCATCGGCTCGCTGT
>JAGQRB010000409.1 GCA_020425925.1 Planctomycetota bacterium | reverse complement strand
GCTGATGCCGAGCAGCGCGCCGCCGCCGCCGGCCTTGCCGGTGCCGACCAGCGTCGGGCTCCAGCCCTGCAGCTCGCCGACCAGGCGCAGCACGGTGACGATCAGGGTGAGGATCGCGGGAACGAGGACGAGCGAGAGCAGGCCCTTTGGCTTCTTGTCCATGGCCGGCGCATCACAGGTGACCGCCGGTCGGAAAGCAATCGCGGCGTGACCGTTCCGGTGCTCGTGCCGCGCATGGGAACTTCGGTTCCGAGGCACTACGATCCGCCACATGGACCGGGCGGAACTCCTGCAGACCCTGGGCGACTACTTCCGCACCCGACCGGAGGTACTCGCGGCGTGGCTGTTCGGCAGCCAGGCGCGGGCCACGGCGCGCGCCGACAGCGATGTGGACGTCGCGATCCTGCTGCAGGGCGGCGCCCCGAGATCGGTGCCGGAATACGGCCTGCTGACCGATATTCAGGCCGACCTCGAAGCGGTGCTGCGCCGGGACGTCGACGTGGTGGTCTGCAACGGCGCGGCGCCCGATCTACTGCATCGGGTGTTGCGCGACGGCGTGCTGGTCCACGAGAGCGATCACGAGCGGCGGATCCTGTTCGAGGTCGCCGCCCGCAACGAGTACTGGGACCTGCTGCCGATCCTCGACCTCTATCGCCGCAAGCTGCTCGAAGGCGCTTGATGGACCAGAAACTCGTCGAGAAGTACGCCGCGCACATCGTCGAGGCCGTGGCCCGGTTGCGCCGTCACGCCCGACCCGCGGACCTCGAGCGTGATCCGGTCCAGTACGGTTTCGTCGTGCACGAGCTGCAGACCGCGGTCCAGGCCGCGATCGATGTCGCCGCGATCCTGGTCGCGGAGCGCCGCCTCGGCGAGCCCGCGACGAACCGCGAGTTGTTCGACCTCATCGCGCGCGACGGCTGGGTCGATCCCGACCGATCCGACCTCTGGAAGCGGATCGTGAGCTTCCGCAACATCGTCGTGCACCGCTATCTCACGGTCGACGCCCAGATCGTGCGCGGGATCCTGGAGAACCATCTGGACGACCTGCTCGCGTTCGTGCGCGGCATCCGCGATCGCCTCGCGTCGTCCGGCAATTGAGCCCGGCGGCAGCGCCGAGGCATCCGCTCAACGCCGCCGGCGCCGGCCCGAACGGCGCTCGAACATCGAGCCGCGGGCGCGATCGCCGAGTCGCGGGCGGGCGCGACCGCTGCGCTCCTCGAGCTCGCGCTGGTGCGCGCGCTGGTCGAGGAACGCCTGGATCTCGCGCTGCAGCTGAACCGGATCCTGGAACCGCATCTCGGGCTCCTTGGCCATCATCTTCTCGAGGAAGTACTGCAGCTGCGGCGACAGGTCGAGCGCGCGGATGCGTTCGCCCGACAGCGACTCGAGCACCTGCTTGGCGAGCACCTCCTCGCTGGTCTTGCCCTCGAACGGCAGCGAACCGGTGGTCAGGTGGTAGAGCGTCGCGCCGAGCGAGTAGATGTCGGCGCGCACGTCGAGGCCACCCTTGCCGCGGGCCTGCTCCGGCGCGATGTAGTGCACCGTGCCGGCGGTGGTCTCGCCGCCGCTGTCGGCGCCGCGCTCGACCGCGAAGCCGAGATCGATCAGGACCGCGCCGCGCTCCTCCGACCAGAGGATGTTGCCGGGTTTGACGTCGCGGTGCACCAGCCCGCGGGCGTGCAGCGCATCGAGCGCGGCGGCGACCTCGACGACGATCTGCAGCGCCGACTCCTCGTCGAGTCGGCCGTCGTCGGCGAGCAGGTCCTGCAGGCAGCGGCCCGGCACGATCTCCATCGCGAAGAAGATCGTCTCGCCCTCGCGGGCGACGCGGTAGCCCTTGACCAGGTGCGGATGGTCGAGCGCCATCAGCAGCCGCGCTTCCTGCACGAAGCGGTCGGCCTGCTGCCGATCGGCGGCGAGCTCGCGCCGCAGCACCTTGAGCGCGACCTTGCGATCCTCGGTCTTGTCGACCGCAGTGAAAACCCTACCGACGCCGCCTTCGCCGAGCAGTTCGCCGAGCTCGTAGCGCGACAGCTCCGGCCGCGTGTCGCCTTCGGTGCGCTGCCAACGCTGCCAATCCGCCGCCGAGCAGGCGCCGTTCGCGATCAGATGGGCTCCGACATCGCCCGACGCCATCGCGTCGCGCGCCATCTCGGCGGTCACTCGGCCCGTGTGCACGAGCACCGCCAGCAGCTTCATGTCCGAACTCATGACTCGACCGCCCTTCGGCAGCAGGAGATATGTGGGCGCTTGTGGAGTCGGCCGCCGATCTTCGCACCGCGAGTCAAGTCGCCGGCCGTGGTGACCCGAAAAGAGTAGCGCCTTGAACGACGCAACGAGGGAGGGGCTGTGAAACAACCAGGGTCGGCATTCGTGATCAAGTACTTCGACTTGATCGACGAGTTCATCAAGGTGCGGTGCTGCTCGGAGGACCTCCTGCAGGACCTCCGCGCCGCGCACCTCACCAACAAGTCGACCTACCGGAGCCGCATCGTCGAGACGTGCGTCCCGACGTTCGAGGCGGACATCCTCGGCGTCGTCCAGCGCATGGACGAGGGCTACGACCTCGAGATCGTCGAAGAGCTGCTCTACCAGATCTGCATCGACGTCAATCCGT
This sequence comes from Planctomycetota bacterium, assembly GCA_020425925.1. GTDB lineage: Bacteria > Planctomycetota > UBA1135 > UBA1135 > UBA2386 > JAGQRA01. The sequence continues at coordinate 438 of JAGQRB010000409.1, read as the reverse complement.
CGCTCGAGATCCACCAGGTCAGCATCCCGTCCGAGAGTTCGCGCGGCAGCGAGGAGCAGGACGACCCGTTCGTGCCGGCGCCGGGCAACGACGCCGCGCGGCAGGCGCTGTTCCGCCGCGTGAACTCGCTCGAGCGCTCGCTGCGCCAGCAGATCATCGGCCAGGACGACGCGATCGGCACGCTGGTGCGTGCGGTCAAGAAGGCCGCGGTCGGTCTCAAGCGTCCGAGCAACCCGGTCGGCACCTTCCTGCTCGTCGGTCGCACCGGCACGGGCAAGACCGAGCTCGCGAAGTCGGTCGCGCGCAATCTGTTCGACGACCCGTCGGCGATGATCCGCGTCGACTGCAGCGAGTATGCGCTGCCGCACGAGTACGCCAAGCTGATCGGCTCGCCGCCGGGCTACATCGGCCACAACGAGGGCGGCTTCCTGACCGAGG
>JAGQRB010000408.1 GCA_020425925.1 Planctomycetota bacterium | reverse complement strand
GCCGACGAAGACCGCGGCCTGGCCGAACGCGATCGGCACCATGGTGGTGAGTGCGCTGGCGGCGATCTGCACACGGCCGCCGCCCTGCCGCAGGCAGAACGCCTGCGACCGGATGTCGGTGCCGGTGACGACGACGTTGCTCGAATAGCAGTCGAGCGGTGCGGTCGTGACGCTGTTCGACCGCAGCAGGCAGTCGCGCACGAACGCGCGATCGCAGTCGGTGAAGATGACGCGGCCACCGCCGCTCGTCGGACTGCACTCGTCGATCAGCACCGTGCCGCGGTTGTTGCGGCAGACGACGCTGCTGAACAGGCCCGGGAAGACCCCGTCCCACGCCACCTGGCGCACCGTGACCGCCTGGTCGCTGGCGAGGCCGACCACGTCGAACGCGGTGCCCTCGATCCCGGATCGCACCAGCACGCCGGCGGTGCCGACGATCGTGAGGCTCTTGTTCTGGATCTGGAACACGCCGTACTCCCCCGGACGGACCTCGAGGATCGCGCCGTCCGGCACGGCGGCGACGGCGGTCGCGATGTCGGTGAAGTTCGTGCCGGGCCCGTTGGCGGCGTCGACGACGAAGGTCTGGGCGCATGCCAGCGGGGTGAGCAGGACGGCGGTCGCGAGGATCTTCATGCGGCCAGCGATTGTACGGCGGTTTAGACTCGGGTCATGAAGTCGAGCCTGTTGTCGCCGTTGCTTTGCGTTCTGCTCACCGCTGCCCTGGCGGCGCAGGACGAGCCGCTCCGGGTCCACATCATCGGCGCGAGCGTGAGCGGTGGCTTCCGCGACGGACCGGCGTTCGGGGCCGAGAAGCAGGGCGACTCGGTGACCCTGCAGCAACTGCTCAAGCGCTGGGCCGCGGGCGATGCCCGGGTCACGACGCACAACACGGTACAGATGACGCTGCTGTTCACCGATCCGGAGAAGATCGGGGCCGACGAGATCGGCATGCTGAAGCGGGCGAAACCCGACATCGTCGTCGCGCTCGATTTCCCGTTCTGGTTCGCCTACGGCCGCGTCGGCGGTGACCAGAAGGCCGCGCGCGGCGAGCGCTTCCGGAAGGGCCTCGAGCTGCTCGGCGAGATCGACGCGCCGCTTCTGGTCGGCGATCTGCCGAACATGCACGGCGCCGCCCGCCGCATGCTGAGTCCGGCGCAGATTCCGGCGCCCGAGGTGCTCGACGCGCTCAACGCCGAGCTGCGCGGTTGGGCCGCCGAGCACGACAACGTCCATCTCGTCGAGTTTGCGGCGATCGCGAACGAGATGCGCACCAAGGGCATCGCGCTGCCGCTCGAGGACGGCGCGCTGCCGACGCCACCGGGCGCGATCCTGCAGGAGGATCGGCTGCATCCGACCCGGCTCGGCATGGCGCTGCTCGGCTACACGCTGCAGCAGCCGCTGGCGGCGTTGTTCCCGGCGGATCACCCGCTGCACGGCCGGCACTGGACGTTCGACGAGTTCGTCGCCGCTGCCGGTGCCGACGGCGAGCTCGAGCTGTTGATGGAGCAGGCCGAGGCCAAGGGCAAGCGATGAGGCGCGAGTGAACGCGCGGCCGACGCGGTCGTGGCCGCGGGCCCTCGGGCTCGCCGCTCTGACGCCGTGGCCACCGGCGCTGCTGCCGTACTGGTTCGGGCCGCTCCGCGAATGCGGCGGCTGCGTCGCGACCTACACCATGTGTCTGCCACTGATGCCGGCGATCGCCGCCCCGATCGTGCTCGGGCTCGACGACGTGCTCTTCTTCGTGGTCGGCGGCGGTGCGACGGCGCTGCTGTTCGCCGGTCTGGCATGGCAGTGACCGCGGCGTGAAGCCGCCGGGTCGCCGTCAGCCGCCAGGGCGTCGCAGCACCTCGGACCAGACCTCGAACTCGAGCAGCGGGCGCAGGCGGTCGCCGAACAGCGCGCGCTGCCAGTCGGGCAACGCGAGGCCGAGCTTCTGCGCCCGCTCGCCGAGCTTCTCCGCTTCCGGAGTCTCGCCGAGCGCGACGAAGTGGGCGGCGTAGAGCGCGTAGCCGCGCAGCTCGCTGCCCGAGCGGCCGGCGGCGCTGGCTGCGGCCAGGAACTCCCGGACGTGGACGCTGGTGGCTTCGAGCGCGGCCGGCTCCGGCTTGCCGAGGGTGGCGAGCGCTGCCAGGAACTCGTGTTCCATGCGACAGCGCGCCGCGCCGCGCGGGTCGCCCCGGCGCTCGAGCTCGCGTTCGAGTGCGAGGAAGTGGTTGCCGAGCTGCGCCTGCAGCGTCGGGTGTGGGTCGACGGTGACCGCGGTGACCGCCTCGTCGTAGTCGCCGAGCATCATCAGGCAGACCGACAGCAGCACGCGCAGCTCCGGGTGCATCGGGTCGATTCCGAGGCCGTGGCGTGCGATCTCGGCGGCGGCCGCGAAGTCGTCGGCGTTCGACAGCGTGCGGCCGACCAGCAGCAGCAGCTCGGGGTCGTGCGGCCGCAGCGCCGAGGCCATCGCCGCCGCCTTGATCGCGGCCGCGGCGTTGCCGAGTGCCATGTGTTCCTGCGCCAGCACCTGCAGCCAGCGCGGTTCCCACCACATCCAGCGGTGGGCAGCGGCAGCGCAGGCGGCGTCGGGCCGTCGGCCGGCGGCGACTGCGGCGACGTAGGGCGAGAACAGCGAATGGGCGACGATCGGCAGCAGACCGAGTGCCGCGAGCAGCAGGCCGGCGGCCCGGCGCAGCCATGGCAGCCAGCCCGGCGTTCTGCCGTCCGGCCGCGGTGTCGCGACCGGCAGCAGCGCCGCGGCGATCGCCGGCGCGTTGCCGAGCGGCGAGCGCGCGAACATCAGCAGCAGCAGCACGAACAGCGGCAGCAGCCGTTCCTTGTCGCGGGTGCCGCGCTGCAGTGCGAACAGCGCGGCGGCGAACGCGAGCAGCAGCGGCAAACCGCCCTCGACCAGCAGCTCGAGCCAGTCGTCGTGGGCGGTGCGCACCTCGGACGCGAAACGCCGGCCCTGGCTCGAGAGCTCGATCTCGGCGTCGCGCCGCACTCGCGGGTACTGCACCTGGAACTGCCCCGGACCGAAGCCGAACAGGCCGCGGCTCAGCGGCTCCTCGCGGAACAGCTCGGTGCAGCCGAGCGCGATCTCGTAGCGCACCGCCAGCGTCTGCGACGCGCGCTTGGCGACCGCGACGGCTTCGGCCTGATCCGTCGGCGGCGGGCGACTCACGAGCATCGCGAGCAGGACGCCGAAGCCGGCACCGGCGAGCGCGACGCCGGGACCGACGCAGGCGGCCAGCCGCCGCCGCTTCAGCAGCAGCAGCACGAGCCCGATGCCGAGCGCGATCAGGCCGGAGCGCGAGCCGTTGACGACCAGGTAGCAGCCGGCGAGCGCGAGCGCGGTCAGCTGCAGCCATCGCCGCGCCGGCGGCAGCACCGCGACCGCCATCGCCGCGACCGCGGTGAACTCGGAGGCGACGTTGAGGTTGCCGAACACCGAGACCGGTTCGACCTCGGTGCCGTACGGCCCGATCGCGACCAGGCCCAGTCGCTGCAGCACGCCGAACAGTGTCGCGATCGCGAGCACGGCGGCGAGCGGGGTCGCGAGCTGTCCGGGCGCGGCGGCGCCGAGCCGCAGCACGGCGAGCAGGCTCGCGAAGTGCGCGATCCGGTAGACCGCTTCGAAGGGCTGCAGCGAGCGGTAGCTGATCAGCGCCGCGACCCCCAGGAACGCCAGGAACGTCCACCAGGCAGCTTCGCCGTGCACCCGCGGCAGCCGCGGCAGCGCCACCAGCGTGAGGCCGCCGAGCACCAGCAGCAGTCCGCGGCGCACCTGCTCGAAGTCGATCCAGTGCGGCCAGAACGGCAGCACCAGCAGTCCGAGGAAGATCCAGACCAGAGCGACCGGGCCGCGCGTCGCGGTCACGGCTCTTCGAAGCGCAGGATCGCGTCCACGTAGCTCTCGACGACGAACGGCTCGAGATCTTCCACGCCTTCGCCGACGCCGAGGAACTTCACCGGCACCGGCAGCACGTCGCGGATCCCGAACACCGCGCCGCCCTTCGCCGTGCCGTCCATCTTCGACAACACCAGACCCGTGATCGGCGCCGACTTCGCGAACTCGCTGGCCTGGCGGATCGCGTTCTGACCGGTGGTCGCGTCGATCACGAGCAGGGTCTCGTGCGGCGCGTCGGGCAGCTGCTTCTTGACCACGCGCACGATCTTCTCGAGCTCGGTCATCAGGTTCTTCTGGGTGTGCAGTCGGCCGGCGGTGTCGAGCACGAGGTAGTCGACCTTGCGTGCGACCGCGGCGGCGACCGCATCGAACGCGACCGCGGCCGGATCGGCGCCGGTGGCCTGCTTGATGATCGGGATGCCGAGCCGGTCGGCCCACATCGTCAGCTGCTCGACCGCTGCCGCCCGGAACGTGTCGCCGGCGCCGAGCAGCACGCTGTGGCCGGTCGCTTGCAGGTGGCGCGCGAGCTTCGCGATCGACGTCGTCTTGCCCGAGCCGTTGACGCCGACGACGAGGATCACGGTCGGTTTCGTCGCGCTCACGGCCAGCGGCGCCGCGGCACCCTCGAGACGGGCCAGCAACCGCTGCCGCAGGAACGCCGGCACCGCGTCGGTGTCGACGATCTCGCGCCGCTTGTAGGCCACCTTGAGGTCGTCGACGATCCTGGTTCCGAGCGGACCGAGGTCCGACTGGTAGAGCACCTCCTCGAGTTCGTCGAGCAGCGCGTCGTCGAGCTGGCGGCCCTTGAACAGCCGCGCGAGGCCCTTGGTCAGGACTTCGCGCGTCTTCTTGAGCGCGCCGAGCAGCTTGCCGAACACCATTCTCGGGGCAGGTCTTACGCGCCGGTATCGGCGGAATCCACGCTGCCGGAGTCGACCCCGCCGGAGTCTGCCCGATCGGAGTCTGCTGCGCCGCCCGCGGCGGCCGCACGGGGTGCGACCGCACCGGAGCCGGCGGGGGCCGCGGCCGCGCGGCGCTCCTGCTCGAGATCGAGCCGCACGCGGTCGAGGATGCCGTTGACGAAACCGCCGGAGTTCGCGGTCGAGTACTTCTTCGCCAGCTCGATGGCCTCGTTGATCGCCACCTTCGGTGGCACGTCGCGGCCGTAGGTCAGCTCGTAGACCGCCATCCGGAGCACGTTGCGGTCGACGTTCGCCATCCTTCGCAGGTCCCAGTTGCGCGTCACCGCCTGCAGCCGCTGATCGATCCCGGCGCGCTGCTCGAGCGTGCCGGCGACGAGCCCGCGCGCGAACTCGGCGACGTCTGGTTCGCCGGCGGCCTCGGCGACACAGGCTTCGTCCAGGGTCTGACCGAGCTCGGCGAAGTAGTCGAGACCGCGCAGGTCGACCTGGAACAGGATCTGCATCGCGACCTCGCGAGCTCGGGTGCGTCGACGGGTGGGGGCGGTCATGGCAAGGAGCGTTCTCCGCCGGTGTTGCGGAGGTCGGAAGCGTAGCACCTCGGCGCCGGCAGGCAACCGGCACTAGCCGGCTGGCGGCAGCGCGGCGCGCAGGTTGGCCATCGCGAGCGCGGCCTGGGCGGCGTCGATCCCCTTGTTGCCGGCCGTTCCGCCGGCGCGCGCCAACGCGAGCTCGAGCGTCTGGCAGGTGAGGAGGCCGAAGCCGAGCGCGATGCCCTGGCCGGCGAGCTCCATCGCGCCCGCCGACACCGCGCTGCAGACGTAGTCGTAGTGGTCGGTCTCGCCGCGCACGACCGCTCCGAGGAGCACGATGCCGTCGAACCGTCCGGTCGCCCAGAGCGCCGCCGCGGCTGCGGGCAGCTCGAAGGCACCCGGCACCCATGCCACCTCGATGTCGTCGTCGGCGACACCGGCCGAGCCGAGCGTGCTGACCGCGCCGGAGAGCAACTGTTCGGTGACGACTTCGTTGAAGCGGGCGACCGCGACGGCGATCCTCTTGCCCCGTCCGTCGATCGATCCGCGCAGTTCCTTGGCCATGGCGGGCACTGTAGCGCGCGGAGCGGGGGACACCACGACGTTGCCGCGATCCCATGCTCCACTTCGTTGCCGCCGAGTCCCCGTCCACGGTGCCGTTCTGGTCCGCCTTCGGCGCGACCCTGGTCTGCGTCGCCGGCGCGATGGTCTCCGGCCTGCGGCGACGGCGGCGGTTCCACCTCGTGCTCGGACCGGCGGCGATGGTCGCGCTGACCGCCGCGATCGTGTTCACCGAAGAGCTCGTGCGGCGCTACGACTTCCCGCCGGAGAACCTGCGGTTCCATCTGTGGTTCGCGAAGACCGCGGCGCTGCTCGCGTTGCCGGTGATCGTCACCGGCATCGGGCTGGTCTGGCGGCCGCGGTGGCGTCGCCTGCATCTGTTCGCGGTCGTGCTCTGGTTGCTGTCGGTGGTGGTCGCGACCGCCACCGGCTTCTGGATGTTCTCGACCGGCGTGCTGCGACAGTAGTCGCGTCGCGGCTCAGCGCACCAGCGTGTGGAGCCCGTCGGTGGCGGCGACGCCGAACTGCGCCGCTGGGTCGACGTAGAAGCTCTGCGAGTAGATGTTCAGGCCGTTCCAGAGCGGATCGATCGGCAGCTGCACGGCGAGGCTCCACTGACCGCTGG
>JAGQRB010000407.1 GCA_020425925.1 Planctomycetota bacterium | reverse complement strand
GTTGGGGCGGACATGACGAATTCATCGAAGGGCGGCCGCCCCAAGCCGCGGTTGGTTCTGGACGAGGAAGCGCGCGAGTTTCTCGAGCGGGTCGCCCGTGCTGCGACGAGCGCGCAGCGTGACGTGCTGCGAGCGCGGATGATCTTGCTGAGCGCCGAGGGGTTGACGAACCAGGAGGTCGGCGAGCGGCTCGGGGTCACCGGGCAGACGGTCGGCAAGTGGCGACAGCGGTTCGTCGCGTTCGGTGTGCCGGGGCTGACCGACGCTCCTCGACCGAAGGAGTCGCTGCGGCTGTCGGACCGCAAGGTCACCGAGATCGTTCGAGCGACGCTGGAGACGAAGCCGCGCGGCGCGACGCACTGGAGCACGCGGCTGATGGCCAAGCATGCGGGAGTCAGCCAGTCGTCGGTCTCCAAGATCTGGCGCGCGTTTCGCCTCAAGCCGCATCGGACGAGCACCTTCTCGCTGAGCAACGACCCCAACTTCACCGCGAAGGTCCGGGACGTCGTGGGCCTGTACATGAACCCTCCCGACCACGCGGTCGTGTTGTGCGTCGACGAGAAGTCCCAGATTCAGGCGCTCGAACGCGGCCAGCTCGTGCTGCCGATGACGATCGGTCACTGCGAACGGGCCACGCCCACGTACATGCGGCACGGCACCACCTCGCTGTTCGCCGCGCTCGACGTTGCGACCGGGCACGTCATCGGCAAGTGCTACCAGCAGCACCGGAGCGAGGAGTTCCTCAAGTTCCTCAAGCTGATCGACCAGGAGGTGCCGGAGGAGCTCGACGTGCACCTCGTGCTCGACAACCTCTCGACGCACAACACGCCCGCGGTGCTTCGCTGGCGACGACGCCACCCTCGCTTCCACTTCCACTTCACGCCGACGTACTCCAGCTGGCTCAACCTCGTGGAGCGGTGGTTCGCCCTGCTCACCGAGAGGCAGCTCAAGCGCGGCGTGCATCGCAGCACCTACGCGCTCGAGTGCGCCATCCGCGAGTTCCTCGAGGTCCACAACGAGGACCCGAGCCCCTTCGTCTGGACCAAGACCGCGGACCAGATCCTCGACAGCGTGAGCCGCCTCTGCGAGTCCCTCCTCGACCGCGAGGAATTGCGGCGAGAAGCGGACTCAGGACACTAGCAGGGCGCTGAAAAGCGCCCTGCTCCCCTTGCCCCTGCCCTTGCCCTTGCCCTTGCCCTCTCGCAAGGAGCCCTGCTTGCGAGAGCGCGGCCGCGATCGGGGGCCGAGAGTCGCGCGAAAGCGCGCTCCCGAGACCCCGATCCGCGTTACCGCGCGCACTCCCGCAGCCGCGCGACGCGGAGCAAGTTGTAGGCGGCGCCGGCGATGTAGGCCGCGAACTGGGTCTTGCGTTTGCCCCGGTACCGAGTGCGGCGAAGCCCTCCGACGCTCTTGAGCCAGCCGAAGATCTGTTCGATCCGCATGCGGAGGCGTTGGCTGATGCCATAGCCGGCGTGTCGAGTGGTCCGTCCATCGATCGCCGAGCGCCGCCGCCGGTTCTGGTCCTGCGCGACGTGGGGCGTGGTGCCGAGCTCGCGGCACTGCGCAACGAACCCTTTGGTGTCATAGGCCCTGTCAGCGCCGACCGTCCCCTGCGAGTGCGCGTGCTGCTCCAGCATTTCGAGCGCCGTCTCGCGCTCCGCGGTTCCGACACCTGCGACGAGATCGTCCCCCACCTGCCGGTGGGTCGAGCGCACCTGCGCGACCAGATCGAGCGCGCCGTCACTTCGGTCGTCGCGAACATCGCCGAGGGCGCCGGCGAGTTCAGCCCCAAG
>JAGQRB010000406.1 GCA_020425925.1 Planctomycetota bacterium | reverse complement strand
TCGCCGCGACCGCGTTGCCGCCGGGCCAGCTCGCTGCGTTCGCGCTCGGTGTCCGGGCGCAACGCCTCGACCTGACGAACGGTTGCCGGCTGTTCGTCGATCCGCTCGCGATCGTGCCGACCATCGCCACCGCGAACGGTGCCGTCGAACTTGCCGTGCCGGTGCCCGCCAACCCGCTGTTCGCCGGTCTCACGATCGGCGCCCAGTGCGCCGGCGTCGACGCCGCCGGCGGCGTGGCCGCGTCGGGTGCGCTCGAGCTCGAGTTCGGGCGCTAGCGCTAGCGGCCGAAGTCGACGCGCACCGTCTCACCGGCCGCGACCGAGACCGTTCGCGGTCCGACATCCGCCGGCAGTTCGAGACCCTGGAGCTCGACGGTCCAGGTGCCGGGCACGAGGTCGTCGAGGGTCACGCGACTGCGCCGCAGCAGCGCGTCGCGATTTCGCGGTGCGTCCGCACCCGGCGGTCCGGCCCAGCGCAACTTCACGGCCATCGCGTTGTCGACGCCGACCGCGCTGATGCGCACGCAGCCCGCCGTCGCCAGCGCGATCTCGACGCCGCTCCGGGTCGTGCCGGCCGCGACCGCGTCGATCGACTGCGAGCCGGCGATGTGCTGGCGCGCGCGCGCGACGATCGTGAGCGGGATGCCGGCGCGCACACCGCGCAGCTCGAACGTGCCGTCCTCGCCGCTGCGACACTCGCTGCCGCCGCCGGTGGCGCCGCCACCGAACAGCTCGCCGAGCACCTCCTTGGCGTCGCCGAGGTGGTCGGTGAGATCGCGGATCCCGCCGTCGGAAGGCATCGCGTGCACCGTTGCGCCGACGAGTGGCGTTCCGTCCGCGTCGAGGATTCGACCGCGCACCGACGTCGTCACGATCCCGACGTCGACGCGGTTGTCGCCCTCGACGATCTCGATCGCGCGGACCTCGGGCATCGCGAGTTCGTCGTGGTTGACGACGATGCGGTACGAGCCGACCGGCACGCGGTCGAGCCGGTAGCGACCGTCGACGTCGGTGGTCGAGACATGGCCGAGATCGGCCAGGCCGCCGAGCATCGAGCCGAGGAACTCGGCCGCGAGCGCCTCGCTCTCTTCGTCCGCGGTCGGCGCGGCCGCGCCGGCGCCCGGGTTCGGATTGCCGAACAGACGCACGCTGGCGCGGTCGAGCGCGTTGCCGTCGAGCATCACGAACCCGGTCACCTCGCCGCGTAGCGGCCGCGTCAGGGTCAGGTCGATCGCGGCGCCGTCCGCTACCTGGACGGGGGTGCCGTCGGCCTGGTCGAGCATGCCGGACAGCTGCACTTTGAAGCCGCCGCTCTTCTTGGCGTCGATCTCGAGCAGCTTGAACGCGTGCTCGCCGACCGCGAGGCGCGCGAAGGTGCAGACGCCGTTCTCGTCGGTCTTCTCGGTCTCGGTGTCGCCGTCGTGCGGACCCGTGCGGCGTACGGCCGCGTGTGGCTCGGGGACACCGTGGGCATCGATCGCGGTCACGCGCACGGTGCCGCCGCGATGCACCGGCAGCTCGATCGTGACCTCGCCGGTCGCGGGCACGGTGAACGTCTCGCTCTGCGCCGGCGCGTAGCCCTCGACCTGTACGTCGAGGCGACCGGTGCCGGCGAACTCGGCGGTGATCCGGGTCTCGCCGCGCGCATCGGTCGTGCGGCTCATGCCCTGTTCCATCGTGACAGTGGTCGGTTCGCCGTTCGGTCCGTCGTTCGTGGTCACGCTGGTCGAGAACGAGATCGAGTGCTTGCTGCCGTCGGCGGCTGCCTCCGGGTCCGCGACCTCGACGAGCTCGACGGTCGCGCCCGCGATCGGGTCACCGCTACCGGCGTCCAAGACGCGAGCGATCACGATCGCGGCGCGTTCGAGCCGGGCGGTGCCGAGGTCGATCAGACCGGCGGTCTGCGCCGGGATGTCGTGTCGGATCCACGGCCGCCGGCCCTCGGCGCGGATCTCGACCGCGATCTTGGCCGCGGCCTCGTCGTGGACCTCGAGCTGGTCGATCCACACCACGCCGCCCTCGAACTCGCTCTGCGGCAACGGCTTGGTCGCCGGGATCGGCATCGTCATGCCGAGCATCTTGATCTCCTTGACGAAGCCGGCAGCGACGCCGAGCTGCTCGATCGGGGCGCCGGTCTCGGCGTCGACGGCGCGCACGGTGACACGCAACGGCTCGCGCCAGCGCAGCTCGACGCCGAGCGTGCCGGCGGCGAACTCGAGCGCGGGCGTCGACTTCAACGGCATGCCGTTCGCGGTGGTCGCGTTCGCGGCCCAGATCGAATAGCGCGAATCGGGGTCGAGACCGCGCAGCTCGAAGCGCCGCTCGGCGTCGACCTCGGCACGGGCTGCTCCGAGCGGCGCACCGACCGCCTCGACGAGACCGCTGACGTCGAGCAACGCGCCGGACGTGGCCTTTTCGACGGTGCCCTTGAGCCGCCGCGCGAACACGACGATCGATTCGGCCTCGGGGGGAGCGCCGAGCACGCTGCCGGTGATGCGCGCGCCGTCGCGCAACGTGATCACGACGCCTTCGACGTCGGCCGTGGCCTCGCCGCGATAGTCGCCGCGCGGGTGGTCCGGATGGGTCGCGACCAGTCGGAACGGGCCGGCGTCGGGCACGCGGAGCTCGAACGTGCCGTCGGCCGCGGTCGACGCGTCGCCGGGTCGCCCGCTCAGCATGTCGTCGAGCCCTTCGATCCCGTGGATCCCGAACGGCAGGTCGGCGACCGGCTGGTCGGTGACGTGCACGTGGGCATCGGCGATGCCGTTGCCGCGCACATCGACGACCCGGCCACGCACCGCGAACTTACCCGCAGCCGCGTCAGCGTCGGCCGGCTCGGCTGCTGGTTCATCGGGGGCGGCCGCCGGCGGGGTCGGTACCTCGCTGCGCTCCGGAGCGATCGCGGTTCCGCCCGCGGTCGGCTTCGCGTCCGCGCCCGGGGTCTGCCGGTCGGCGGCGCCGGGTTCGGTGGTCTGGCCCGGGCGCGGCGCTTCGCCGGCGGACCACTGCCAGGCGGCGACGGCCGCCGCGACGACCGCGAGCGCGGCGATCAGGAGGATGCCAGAGCCGGAAGCCTTCATCGCGGGCAGCGTAGCCGAACGCGGAGACCGCCTGTCGCAATACCTAGCGCTCGAGCTCGAGCGCGTGCCAGGTCGTGATCGCCTTGCTGCCGGGATGCGGATCGATCGCGGCGTCCCAGACCGCGAGTGCGAACAGCACCGGCTCGGCTCCGGTCAGGTCGATCTCCGCTGGGCTGCGGGCGGCGAGGGCGCGGCGGAACGTCGCGTGCCACGAGCCGTCGTGCCACACCGTCTCGACGTGGATCGGCAGCCCGGAACCGGTGGCGTGGCCGACACTGTCGGGGCCGCCGAGGCGCATCGACTCGGTCAGCGGCTCGAGCTGGAGCGGCACCGCGACATCGAGGCCGCCGTGCGGCTGGCCACCGACGAGGTCGGCGATGCCGGCGAGCGCCTTCGGATCGTAGGTGTGCCAGCGCCAGACGTTCACCGGTCGCGCACTGCTGCCCATCGGCAGCAGCGGCGGTTCGCGATCGCCGGCGAACTGGATCGCGACGCCGTCGCCCATCGCGGCGCCGGGTCGGACGCGGTCGTCGCGCGTGCCGTCGGCCCACGACAGCTCGATCCGGATCTCGCGATCGTCGTGTGCGGCGCGCAGCCAGACCTCGTCGCAGGCGTCGGGTCGCCACCAGAGCGGCACGACCGGCAGCCGTACGCGGTCGAGGCGCAGCTCGGCGTCGAGATCGTCGACCTTCGCCACCCGCACCGTCCGGCGCCACTGCGCGTGGCGTTCGCCGGCGCCGTCCGGCAGCAGCGTTCGCACCCACGCGACCAGCGCGGCGCATTCGCCGGCCGCGAGTGGGGCCGGCGGCATGTGGGCGGCGGGCATGCCGGCGAGCACGCGGAACGCGAGCTCGCGGTGACTCGAGTCGGCCCGCAGGTAACCCGACGTGAAGTCGCGCGGCTGCAGCCAGCCGCTGCCCGTCGGCCAGCTCTGCAGCTGCGACAGGCCGCGCCCGTCGGTGCCGTGGCAGCTGGCGCAGTGTCGCAGGAAGAGCTCGCGGCCCTCGCGCAGGGTCGCGTCGGTCGGCGACGCCGCGTCGCCGACATCGACGACCTCGCCCGGCGTCAGCTCACGTTCGGCCTGCGCGGCCGCGGCCCCGGCGTCGAGCGACTGGCCGGTGATCGCCGCCGTCCGCCGGATCGAATCGGCGCGGCCGGCGATCGCGAGCCGCCGCACCTCGCGCGCCAGCGCGACGAGGTCGGCCTTCGGCAGCCAGCTCCACGACATCATCGTCGAGCCCGGCATGCCGAAGTAGAGCGTGCGCACGAGATCGTCCTCGGTCGGCATGCCGTTCCGGGTGCTCACCAGTTTGAACAGCCCGGCGCGGAACGGATTCGGCTTCGGCAGCAGCAGGGCGGCGACCGCCGTGTCGGCATCGCCGGTCGCGCCGTGACAGCTGGCGCAGTGGCGGGCGTAGAGCTCGGCGCCGCGGGTCGGTATCGGCGCGGCGGGGTCGTCGGCGTCCGGTCGGGTGGCGCAGGTCGCGGTGACGAGCGCCATGGCGGCGGCGATCGCGAGGGCGTGACGGCGTCGCATGGCGCCAGAGATACCGCCGATCGGTCGGTGTCGCCGTGCGCACTGCGGCGTAGGTCGCGGCGGCCGTTCACCCCGCCGACAGCACCTGCAGCCGCGCGATCAGCGGCAGGTGATCCGACGCCGTGCGCGCCTTGCCGGTGCGCGGCCGCTCGAGCGCCTCGAGCTCGACGTCGCCGCGCACGAAGAACGAGTCGAGCGCGCGCACCGGTGCCCAGGCCGGGAACGTGCGCCACGCGCGGGTCGGGCCGCGGAAGCCGGCCGGCACCAGCAGGCGCTGACCGAGCGTGCCGTAGACGTCGTTGAAGTCGCCGGCGACGATCATCGGGGTGCGCGCCCGCACCGCCTGCATCGGCCGCGCCTCGAGCAGGCGGCGCAGCTGCTCGCGGCGTTCGCGCTCGGCGAGGCCGAGATGCAGGTTGAAGGCGTGCAGCGTGCGCGAATGGCCGTCGGGCGTGGCGAGGCGGAGTTCGGCGTGCAACACCGACCGGGCCTTCTTGCGCGGCAGCGTGAGGTCGACGTTCTCGGTCGCGACGATCTGCGCCCGGCTCAGGATCGCGTTGCCGTACTCGCCGCGGCGGGCGCCGAAGCGAACGTTCACGAAGTAGCTGCGGTAGGGCAGCCCGAGCAGGTCGCCGAGCACGTCGACCTGGCGCTCGAAGCGGTAGTGGCTGCCGTTCTGCGCGACCTCCTGCAGCAGCACGACGTCGGGCTCGGCGGCGGCGAGCACCGCGGCGATCCGGACCGGGTCGTAACGGCGATCGAGACCGCCGATGCACTTGTGCACGTTCCAGGTGACGGCCGTGAGTCTCAGTGGCAACACGAGCCTCCACCGAGGTTCGCGAAGCCGCGCCAGAGCAGCGCGCCGGCGGCGAGCAACATCGCGACGCGCTGCAGGTTCTTCACCGCGCGCGGCCCGAAACGGGCCGCGAACCGCCCGGCGCTCTGCTGCGCGACGAACAAGAGCGGCAGCGAGCCGACTGCGAAGCCGGTCATGACCGCGAGGCCCCCGAGCCACGAGCCGGCGACACCGGCGCCGGCGAACGTCGACCACAGCAGTCCGCACGGCAGCAGCGGCGTGACGAGTCCGAGCAGGCCGGCGCGCGCGAACGGTGACATCGCGCGGGTCTTCGCGGTGAGACGCGGCACGAGGCGCTCGACGACGGGGATCTTCAGCAGCCCGCGGTCGCCGAATAGCACGAGTATGATGAGACCGAATGCGAGCACGAACGCGACCGTCGCGGTCGGTGCTCCGAGCTCGCGCGCACCGAGCGCCGCGCCGAGGCCACCGAGTCCGATGCCGACGGTTCCATACGCAATCGTGCGGCCGGCGTGGTAGGAGAGGGCCGGCACCGCGCCGCCGTGCAGCAGCAGGGCCAGGGGGCCGCACATGCAGGCGCAGTGCAGCGAGTTGGCCATGCCGAAAACGAAACTATCGAACCACAGGTTCATTGCGGACAGGTGATGCGGCCTTCCGAGGTCACTGCGACGCAACGGTCGTCGCGCGTCCGTGTTTCGGACGACGCGAGCCGGGCGGGGAAGGGGACGTCGAGGTGTACGCACTGTGGCCTACCGGTGCCCGCCGAAAGGCGTAGCGAAGGCAGTTCTTCGTTCTGCTGCTCCGGCTGCGAGGCGGTGCACGCGCTGCTGGTGGGCGAGGGCCTCGAGCGTTTCTACGAGCTCGGCGGCCAGGCCAGCGGCGCGGTAGGGGAAGTCCCGCGGGTGCCGCGGTTCGACTGGTTCGACGATGCCGAGACCCGCGCGACGGTCGCCGGCGAGGTCCGTCTCACGCTCGACGTCCAGGGCATTCGTTGTGCCGCCTGCGTCTGGCTGCTGCGCGCGCTGTGGCAGCGTCTGCCGGGCGCGCGCGAGCTGCGCATCGACCCGTCGCTCGGCCGCGCGACGCTGGTCTACGACCGCGACAGCGCGGCCGGCAAGGTGTTCCTGCCGCTGTGTGCACGCTTCGGCTACCTGCTCGCGCCGGCCAGTCGCCGGGTCGCGCGTGACAGCGGCCTGATGATGCGCTTCGGCATCTGCGCCGCGATCGCGATGAACGCGATGATCCTCGCGGTCAGCCTCTACTTCGGACTCGACGGCGCCGGCAGCAACGACGAGGTCGCGCTGCGTGAGGTTTTCGGCTGGGTGCTGCTCGCGCTCGCGACCGGCAGCGTGCTGGTCGGTGGGCCGGTGTTCTTCCGCTCGGCCTGGGCCGGCGTGCGCGCGGGTGTCGTGCACATGGACCTGCCGATCTCGCTCGGCATCGCGCTCGCGTTCGGCGGCTCGCTGTTCGGGCAGCTCACCGGTGGGCCGGCCTACTTCGACGCGGTCGCGATCTTCGTCGCGCTGATGCTCGGCGGTCGCTTCCTGCAGGCGCGCACGCTCGCCAGGAGCCGCGATCTCGTGCTCGCCGACGACGGTGCCGAACACCTGCGGGCCCGCGTCGTGCGCGACGGGCGGCTGCTGCTCGTGCCGGTCACCGAGGTGCGCGCCGGCGACGAACTCGTGCTCGCGCCGGGCGACCTCGTGCCGGTCCGCGTCCGGCTGCTCGGCGGCGAAGGCTCCTTCTCGCTCGATTGGATCAACGGTGAGAGCGAACCGCGCGCGTTCGCGGTCACCGACGAGATCCCGGCCGGCGCGTTCCAGGCCGATCGTGCGGCTCTGCGCGTCGTCGCCGTCGCGTCGTACGTCGAGTCCGGCCTCGCCGAGCTGCTCGGCCAGGGGCCGATCGACCGCGAGGACACCCGCGGCCGCGTGCGCTTCTGGGAACGGCTCAATCGCTTCTACGCCACCGGCGTGCTGGTCGCCGCCGGCGCCGCGGCGGCGATCTGGGCGTTCGTCGATCCCGCGCGCGTGCTGCCGGTGACCGTTTCCGTGCTCGTCGTCACGTGCCCGTGCGCGCTCGGCATCGCGACGCCGCTCGCGTTCCACCTCGCGATGGCGCGCCTGCGTCGCCGCGGTGTGTTCGTGCGCACCAAGAGTCTGCTCGACAAGCTGCGGCGCGTCCGGCACGTCGTGTTCGACAAGACCGGTACGCTGACGCTCGGCGGCCTGCGCGCGCGCGCGGTCCGGATGCCGACGGGGCGCGATCTCGAGGTGCTCGCGACCATGACGGCTTCGAGCAACCACCCGGTGAGCTCGGCCGTGCTGGCGGCGCTGCCGGTGCGGCCCTTCCGCGCCGAGATCGAGGTCCGCGAGATCCTGGGCACCGGACTCGAGTGCGAGGCCGACGGTCACTGCTACCGGCTCGCGGGCGGCGAGTTCCGCCGCGACGGCGAGGTGATCGGGGAGTTCGAGCTCGCCGAGGACTATCGCGACGGCGCGCGCGAGGAGATCGCCTGGCTGCGCGCCCGCGGCGCCGCTGTGTACCTGCTGTCGGGCGACCGCGGCGACCGCACCCGGCGTGCCGCGGAGCAGCTCGGCATCGCGGCGGCGAACGCCCGCGGCGGCATGAGCGCGGGCGACAAGGCGAGAGCGATTGCCGCGATCGACGACGACGACACGCTGATGATCGGCGACGGCCTCAACGACTCGCCGGCGTTCGCCGCGGCGTTCTGCGCCGGCACGCCCGCGATGGACCGTCCGGTGCTGCCGGCGCGCTCCGACTTCTGCTTCCGCGGCGAGGGCGGCGGTGCCGTGCGCGCGGTGTTCGAGGTCGCCGACCTGCACGGTCGGATCGTGCGCAGCAACCTCGCGCTCGCGCTGGCCTACAACCTGACCGCGCTGAGCGTCTGCTTCGCCGCGCTGATGACGCCGGCGCTGTGTGCCGTGCTGATGCCGGCGAGCTCGGTCGCCCTCGTGCTGCACGTCAGTCTGCGCTTCCGGCGCGCCGGGAGGACCGCGTGAACGTCGTCCTCCTGCTGCTGGTCTGCAGTCTGCTGCTGGTCGCGGGCTCGATCGTGCTGTTCGTGTTTTCGGCCCGGCAGGGTGACTGCCACGAGGCCGAGCGCATCTGTCTCATGCCGCTGGACGACGACGAGGGCGAGCAGCCAACGTCGGCGCCCGGCGAACGTGCCACCCACCTCTCCGAGGAGAACCATCCATGACTGAGATGACCGTGAGCGAGACGCGGCGCATCGTCTACGACGACGGCGCGGTACGCGGTTTCGTATGGGCCAGCGTGTTCTGGGGCCTGGTCGGCCTGTTGGTCGGCCTGCTCATCGCGCTGCAGCTGAGCTTCCCGGTGCTGAATTTCGACACGTCGTTCCTGACGTTCAGCCGCCTGCGCCCGCTGCACACCAACGCGGTGATCTTCGCGTTGGTCGGCAACATGATGTTCGCGGGCATCTACTACAGCACCCAGCGATTGCTGAAGACGCGCATGGCGTCGGACCTGCTGACCAAGGTCCACCTCTGGGGTTGGCAGCTGATCATCCTCGGCGCGGCGCTGACGCTGCCGTTCGGCATCACGCAGAGCAAGGAATACGCCGAGCTCGAGTGGTTCCTCGACATCGGCGTCGTGCTGGTCTGGGTCGCGTTCGCGGTGAACTTCTTCTGGACGCTCGCGATCCGCAACGAGAAGAACCTCTACGTCGCGATCTGGTTCTACATCTCGACGATCCTGACGATCGCGGTGCTCTACATCGTCAACAATCTGGCGTTGCCGGTCACGGGCACCAAGAGCTACGGCGCGTTCGGCGGCGCGCAGGACGCGCTGACGCAGTGGTGGTACGGCCACAACGCGGTCGCCTTCTTCCTGACGACGCCGATCCTCGGGATCATGTACTACTTCCTGCCGAAGGCGGCAGGTCGGCCGGTGTTCAGCTACCGGCTGTCGATCGTGCACTTCTGGGCCCTGGTGTTCATCTACATCTGGGCCGGACCGCACCACCTGCTCAACACCGCGCTGCCGGACTGGGCGCAGTCGCTCGGCATGCTGTTCAGCCTGATGCTGTGGGCGCCGTCGTGGGGCGGCATGCTCAACGGCCTGCTGACGCTGCGCGGCGCCTGGCACAAGGTCCGCACCGATCCGGTGCTGAAGTTCTTCGTCGCCGGCGTGACGTTCTACGGCATGTCGACATTCGAGGGCCCGCTGCTCTCGATCAAGTCGGTCAGCGCGCTCGGGCACTACACCGACTGGATCATCGGCCACGTCCACAGCGGCGCGCTCGGCTGGAACGGGTTCATGGCCGCCGGCATGTTCTACTGGCTCGTCCCGCGGCTGTTCGGCACCAAGCTCCACAGCACCAAGCTCGCCGACTTCCACTTCTGGATCGGCATGATGGGCATCCTGCTCTACGTCGCGTCGATGTGGGTCTCGGGCATCAGCCAGGGCCTGATGTGGCGCGCCGAGACCGCCGAGGGCGCGCTCCAGTACCCGGAGTGGAACGAGATCCTCAACAGCCAGCAGATGATGTACATCACCCGCAGCATCGGCGGTGGGCTGTTCGTGCTCGGCTGGTTGATGATGGTGGTCAACCTCGTCTTCACGGCGATGGCCGGCAAGCGGACCAACGTCGAGGTCGAGGTCACGGTGATGAAGCCGATCGCGCGCGAGGCGGTGCCGGGAGCGTGGTCGCTGATCAAGAGCCGGCCGGTCATCGTCGCGATCGTCGGCATGGTGGCGGCGACGATGTTCGGCATGCCCAACATCGGGCTCGCCGTCGTCGGCCTGATGATGCTGCTCGCGATCATCGCGTTCGTCGCCGGCATGCTCTACAATTCGACCGCGAAGGGTCAGCACCGCTGGCACGAGTACATCGAGCAGCGGCCGCTGGCGTTCTCGGTGCTGACGCTGGTCGCGATCCTGGTCGGCGGCGTCTACGAGCTGCTGCCCGGCATCGTCACCGACAAGGAGGTGCCGCTCGCCGCCAACGGCCAGCGCTGTGTCGAGCCGTACACCGCGCTCGAGCTCACCGGCCGTGACCTCTACGTGCGCGAGGGCTGCTACGTCTGCCACTCGCAGATGATCCGGCCGTTCCGCAGCGAGTTCCTGCGCTACGGCCCACCGAGCCGGCTCGAGGAGTCGATGTGGGACCACCCGTTCCAGTGGGGCAGCAAGCGCACCGGCCCCGACCTGGCGCGCGTCGGCCTCAAGTACGGGGCGTCATGGCACTGGGACCACATGTTCGATCCGCGTGCCGTGAGCCAGGAGTCGATCATGCCGGCCTACCCGTGGCTCTACGACAACGTCGCCGAGAGCGGAATCGCCGCCGACAAGATGCGCGTGCTGAAGAAGCTCGGCGTGCCCTACACCGACGAGCAGATCCAGAGCGCCGAGGCCGACTACCGGACCCAGGCCGATCAGGTCGTCGCCGATCTCGCGCAGAACGGCAAGACCGACGCGGCCGCCGACCGCGAGATCGTCGCGCTGATCGCCTACCTGCTGCGGCTCGGCCGCAACCTCGAGCCGGCCGATGGCACGCGCTCGGCTTCGATCGAAGGAGGCAAGTGAGATGTTCAAGGAACTGCTGAGCAGCACGTCGCTGTTCTCCCTGCCGGTGATCGCGACGTGCATCTTCGTGACCTTCTTCGTCGCGGTCCTGATCCGTGTCGCCCAGCGCGCGCGGCGGGCCGAGTACGACCACATGTCCACGCTGCCGCTCGACGACGACACGGGCGAGAGGAGCCGCTGATGAGCACTGCCGAAGACACCCGCGCCCACACCTACGACGGCATCGAGGAGTTCGACAATCGGCTGCCGAACTGGTGGCTCTGGACGTTCTACCTCGCGTGCATCTTCTCGGTCGGCTACTGGGTCTTCTACCACACGCTCGGCGTCGGCAACCTGCCGATCGAGCAGTACGCGGTCGAGCAGGCCGAAGCTGCCGCGATGCTCGAGAAACGCGCCGCCGAGAATCCGGTGACGCGCGAGAGCCTCATCGAGCTGTCGAAGAACCCCGCAGTCGTCGCCGCCGGCAAGGAGATCTTTCAGGACATGACGAAGTGCGCGCTCTGCCACAAGCCCGACGCGAGCGGCAACATCGGTCCGAACCTGACCGACGACTACTGGATCTACGGCAACGACCCGATGACGATCTACACGACGATCCTCGAGGGCCGGCAGCCGGATCCGGCGAAGGGCTTCGTCGGTGGCATGCAGTCGTGGAAGCCGTTCGGCAGCATGTTCGTGCAGCGGGCGACCGCCTACGTGTTGTCCATCATGGACACCAAGGTGCCGGGCAAGGCCCCCGAGCCCAACGCCAAGCAGATGGCGAAGAGCTTCTGAGCTCGCACTCGCCGGCCGCGGCGGCCGGCTGAAAGACGCGCTCGATCCGCGGCGTTCCTGCCGTCGATGACGACAGGAATGCCGCCGGACGGCCGGCTCGAGGAATCCATGACCGAAGACGTCAAACGACCCACGATCGTCAAAGGACGCGCGCCGGTGCGGCGCCCCGACGTCGACACGCTGTTCAGCATCAACGAGGACGGCTCGCGCAACGTGATCCACCCGGCCGACGTCAAGGGCCGGTTCCAGCTGCGCAAGCACCTGCTCTGGTACGTGCTGCTCGGCGTTTACCTCGCGATGCCGTGGGTGCGGGTCGGTGGCCACCCGGCGCTGCTGTTCGACATCCAGCACCGCCACTTCTACCTGTTCGGCCAGACCTTCAACGCGCAGGATGCCTGGTTCGCATTCTTCTTCATCACCGGCCTCGGCTTCACACTGTTCGTGGTCGCAGCGCTGTTCGGGCGCGTCTGGTGCGGCTACGCCTGCCCGCAGACGGTCTTCCTCGAGGGGCTGTTCCGCCGCATCGAGCGCCTCATCGAGGGGCCCCACAGCGCGCGCGCGAAGCTCGACAAGGCGCCGCTCGAGGCGAAGTTCTTCCGCCGCGGACTGAAGCTCGCGGTCTTCTTCGCGCTGTCGGCCGTCATCACGCACTCGTTCCTCGGCTACTTCATGCCGGTGTCGGACGTGATCGACGCGATGACGAGCTCGCCGGCGGCGCACCCGGTCGCGTTCACGTTCGCGCTGGTCTCGACGCTGATCCTGTTCGTGAACTTCACCTGGTTCCGCGAACAGCTCTGCATCGTCGTCTGCCCCTACGGCCGGCTGCAGGGTGCGCTCTACGACGCCGACACCGTCGTCGTCGGCTACGACGGCAACCGCGGCGAGCCGCGCGGTGCGGCCGGCACCTCCGGTGCCGGTGACTGTGTCGACTGCTACCGTTGCGTCTCGGTCTGTCCGACCGGCATCGACATCCGGAACGGCACCCAGCTCGAATGCGTCGGCTGTGCGAACTGCATCGACGCCTGCGACGCCGTCATGGACAAGCTCGGTCGGCCGCGCGGACTCGTGCGCTACGACAGCCAGCGCGGCTTCGAGACCGGCGTGCGGCGCTTCGTGCGCGGCCGTGTGTTCCTCTACGCCGTGCTGCTGTTGGCCGGTGTCGCCGCGTTCACCATCGCGGCGGCGACCCGCCGGCCGTTCGAGGCCAACCTGCTGCGCGCGCGCGGCAGCTCGTACACGCTCGAGGCCGGTCGGGTGCACAACGTCTTCGAGCTGCACCTGATCAACAAGCGGCCCGACACCCGCACGTTCGAGATCCAGAGCGTCGGTCCGGCGGTGGCCGAGATCGTGCTGGCGTTGCCCGAGGTCACGCTCGAGACGCTGAAGGACCTGCGGGTTCCGGTGCACGTCTTCGTCGACGAGAAGGACTACCGCCGCGGCATGCAGTGCGAGCTCGCGGTGCGTTGCCTGCTCCCCGACGGCACGCTCGACGTCGAGCGGCGGGCGGTCGCGCCGATGCTCGGGCCGTCGGGGCACTGACGCGCGGGCCCCCGGCCCGTCGCCGTCGGTGCATCGCTCAATCGTGCGCGATCGGTAGCACGACGCAGAACCTCGCGCCGTGGCCCGCGGCGCTCTCGACCTCGAGTCGGCCGCCGTAGCCCTCGACGATGCTCCTGCTGATCGACAGGCCGAGGCCGGTGCCGCCGCGCGCCCGCTTCGTGGTCACGAACGGCTCGAAGATGCGTGGGCCGAGCCCGGCCGGGATCCCGGGCCCGTTGTCCTCGACGCTGAGCCAGGCGGAGGTGTCGTCGTGGCCGCCGGCCAGGATCACGTGGCGGTTCTCGTGTTGCGGCAGCAGCGCGTCCTTGGCGTTGATCAGCAGGTTCAGCAGCACCTGCTGGATCTGCTGCGGCCGCGCCAGCGCGTTGGGCAGGTCGGCCGGGACCGCCAGCTCGAGGCCGATGCCGTGGCGCTTGAAGTTCTCGCCCATCAGCCGCAGCGTGCGCTCGACGACCTCCTGCAGCGAGGTCACCTGCGGACTGTCGCGATCGTCGCGCGCGAACTGCAGCAGGTCGCGCACGATCTCGGTGATGCGTTGACCTTCCTCGATGATGATCTGGCTGTTCTGCTGCGGATCGTCGCCGTCCTGGATCAGCTGCGCGCAGTTGATCATCGTGTTGATCGGGTTGTTGACCTCGTGCGCGACGCCCGCCGCCAGCTCGCCGACGGCCGCGAGGCGCTCCGTCTGCGTCAGCTTCGCCTGCATCTCGTGCCGCTCGGTGATGTCGCGCATCACCGCGGTGAAGAAGCGCTGGCCGTCGATCCAGCCCTCGCCGACCGAGAGATCGACCGGGAACGTCGTGCCGTCCCGGCGCTGGCCGAAGACTTCGCGACCGAAGCCGATGATGCGCCGCTCGCCGGTGTCGAGATAGTGTCGCAGGTAGCCGTCGTGCTCGCGGGCGTAGCTGTCCGGCATCAGCACCTTGACGTTGCGACCGACGATCTCGGCCGCCGGCCAGCCGAAGAGCTCTTCGGCCGCGCCGTTGAGGGTCCTGATCTTGCCGTGTTCGTCGATCGTGACGATGCCCTCGTTGGCGGTGTCGAGGATCGCCCGCACCTCCGCCTCCGGCCCGGCCACCTGGCGTTCGGTCATGCGCCGGAACGCGGTCGCGAGCGCTGCGCCGCCGAGACCGAAACCGCCGAGCGCGGCCAGCAGCCCGCAGACCCCCGAATCCTCGATGGCGATGGCGGCGGCGAGCAGGCCTGCGCCTACGACTGCGGCACCGAGCGGAAACTGGCGGGATTGCAGCACCTGCGCAGGATAGAACCGTCGCGACCGCAGTCTACGGCGAACCCCCGCAGAGACTACGCACTGTGGCCCTGCCGCAGCGCGCCGGCGGCGTCGAGAATGCAGGCAAACCCATGGCACGGATCGTGTTGATCGACGACGAGGAGCGCTTGCTGCAAACGCTGGCGCGCTTCCTCGAGAACGACGGCCACGAGGTCACGCGCGGAACGTCGTTCGCGCAGGTCAGCGACCAGCTCTACCCCGGTCGGTTCGAAGTGCTCGTGACCGACATCGTGATGCCCGAGTTCGACGGCATGCACGTGCTGCGCGAGGTCGTCGAGGCGCGCGGCTGCCAGGAGCCGGTCTGCCTGATCACGGGTGAACCCAACCTCGAGACCGCATCGGAGGCGGTGCGCCGAGGCGCGTTCGATTACATCAGCAAGCCGGTCACCAAGGACAAGTTGTTCGAGGCCGTGTCGCGCGGGCTGCGCCACGTGCAGCTGTTGCGCGAGCGCGACAGCGCCCTGCGCAGCGAGATGGACGTATTGCGCAACCTCGCGCGACTCGGTGAATCGGCTTCGGTGCTGAGCCACGAGATCCGCACGCCGATCACGAGCCTGCGGCAGGCGCTGCGCGCCGTCGGCCAGAAGCTCGGTGTCGAAGACAAGGTGCTGATCGAGGAGCTGCTGGTCAACCTGGTGAAGATCGAGACGATGCTGGGCAAGACGCTGTCGCTGGTCAAGCCGCTGCAGCTCGCGCGGCGCGCGACCGACATCAGGACGCTCGCCGAGCAATGCGCCCGCACGGTGTGCAGCCTGCCGGGCATGAGCGACCTCTCGGTCGATCTCGACATGCCGGAGCGGCTCGATGCGATCGTCGATCCCGACCTCTTCGCCGAGGTGCTCGTCAACCTCATGCGCAACGCCGGCGAGGCCTGCAATGGTCGCGGTCACATCGAGATCCACGCCACGGTCACCGAGTCCGGTCTCGCGCTCGAGGTCACCGACGACGGGCCGGGGGTGCCGAGCCATCTGCGGGACGAAATCTTCCGTCCCTTCCGGAGTTTCAAGGAGTACGGGACCGGGATCGGTCTCGCGTTCTCACGCAAGGTAGTCGAGTCCCACGGCGGCACGATACGTTTCGTCGACAAGCCGGGCGTCGGGGCATGCTTCCGCATCGAGATCGCCGAGTCGCGGGCCCGCCCGGCCCGCCCGTCAGGAACCGTCGAGGTGTCCCATGACTGACAAGCAGGAAATCACGATCGTGCTGGTCGACGATCAGGCGATCGTTCGCGCGGCGTTCCGTTCGCTGCTCGATCGTGTGTCGCACTTCCGAGTCGTCGGCGACGTCGGCACCGCTCGCGAGGCGATCGACATGATCGGCGAGCTGCGGCCCGACGTGGTGCTGCTCGACATCACGATGCCGGGGCTCTCCGGCATCGATGCCGTGGCGCCGATCAAGAAGGCGTCGCCGCGCACGCGCGTGCTGATGGCCTCGCAGCACGAGGGCCAGAAGTTCGTGCGCCAGGCGCTGATGGCCGGTGCGGACGGCTACCTCTCGAAGGACAGCGAGCCCGAGGAACTGGCGCTCGCGATCGAGTCGATCCGCCGCGGCGATTCGTACCTGTCGCCGAAGGTCGCCGGCAGCATCATGACGCAGGCCGCCCGCGGCGAGGCGCCGCCGACCGACGACGGCACGGCGCTCGCGGTGCTGACGCCGCGGGAGCGCGAGGTGTTCCAATTGCTCGCGCTCGGCAAGGCCAACAAGGAAGTGGCCGCGATGCTGCATCTGTCGCTCGGCACCATCAAGAAGCACCGCGAGAACCTGCAGCGCAAGCTCGATTGCCACTCCGCCGCCGAGCTCGCGCGGCTCGCGATTCGCGAAGGTCTGTTGAGCGTCTGATCCGCTGATCCGCGGCCGCGCCGCGCGCGGCGGCGTCAGTCTCCCGAGGTGCGAACCGTCAGGACGGGCACCTCGGACATTCGCACCACCCGCTCGGCGGTGCTGCCGAGCAGCATGTGCTTCAGGCCGGTGTGGCCGTGCGTGCCGATCACGATGAGGTCGCAGGAGTTGGCCTGCGCCGATTCGAGGATCTGCTCGTGGACCTCGCCATCGCGCATCTCGGTCCGGATCGTCACGCCTTCACCGAGCAGCTTGCGCTCGTCCTCGAGCTCGTCGGCGGCGCGCCGGTGCAGCTCTTCCTGCAGGTTCGGGAACGCCGTGACCGTGCCGAGAGAGCGCATCGGGTAGGCGATCTCGGCGACGACGTGGAGCAGGACGAGCTCGGCGCCGCAGGACTTCGCGAGACCGGCCGCGTAGGTCGCAGCCTTTCGGGCGGGAGCGGAGAAATCGGTCGGACAGACGATGCGGCGGAACATGACCGGAAAGCGGACCTCGCGCGCGGGCCTTGCGCAAGTAGTCTCTTCGGCCCAGACCGGCATACCCATGGAGCTCGAACCCGACGGCATCGCACCCCCGGCAGACGACCCGCAGGCCGGTGGCAGCAAGGTCGTGCAGCAGATCGAAGTCCTGCTCGACGAGGAGCAGTTCGAGGCCGCGCTGGAGGCGATCGACTCGGCGCTCGAGCGCGGCGAGGGCAACGTGCTCGATCTGACGTATCTCGCGGGTGATGCGTGG
>JAGQRB010000039.1 GCA_020425925.1 Planctomycetota bacterium | reverse complement strand
TCTCCAGTCTTTCCCTACACAACGCTATTCCGATGTGCGCTCCTATCTCGGCCCCTCCTACCTCAGGAACGCCCAAGCCGGTCGCCGTGACCAGGTCCACGTCAGCTTCAACAACGCGGCCGGCGAGCTCGGGCTGCGCGAGTCGCATCCGCAGCCGTTCGAGGACGGTCACCTGCTGACCGCCCCGGTCGGCACGCTGCGTGCCAACGGGTTCGGCGTGCACGACCTGATCGGCAACGCCTGGGAGTGGCTCGCCGACTGGTACGCCGCCGATGAGTACGAACGCTGCCGCCACGGTGTCGTCGATCCGCGCGGCCCGCTCTCCGGCAGCCGTCGCGTCCTGCGCGGCAGCTCGTGGCGCAGTCCGTTCGTCGGCAGCCCGCGGACCGGCTTCCGCGGCCAGAGTGTTCCCGACACGCATCAGACGCTGGCGCGCGGATTCCGGGTCGTGCTCGAGACCCGGTGATCTCGCGCCCGACGCGTGATTTGTGAAACCAACCGGCGGGCCCGGTCATGGCATCGGACGACCGACGCGCCCCCAGCACGCCTCTCACAAACGAAGGAATCCGATGCAAACCCGTACTCTCGCCGTGCGCCACGATACCGCGCGCCACGGCTCGCTCGCGACTCTCGCGGTCGCCACCCTGGTGATGGCCGCCACACCGGCCCAGACAGTCTGGACCGTTGCCGCCGCCGGCGGCGGCTCGTTCACCACGATCCAACCCGCGATCAACGCTGCCGTCGACGGCGACGTGATCATCGTGGAATCAGGGACCTACACGTCCGGCTCGTTCGTCATCAACGACAAGGCCCTGACGATCATCGAAGAAGCGGGTCACACCGCGACGTTCGTTTCGGCCTCGATCACGAACCCGAACGGCAAGACGGTTGCCATCCGTGGGCTCGACTTCCTGCGCAATTCGCCGGGCGTAAACGGGCTCAATCCCGGGCGCAACCTGCACGTGGTCGACAACACCGGCACCGTCTGGCTCGAGGACTGCACGTTCCGCACCGGCCCGGGCTCGGCCGGTGCGATCATCGCGGCCGTCGGACCCGCCTACCCGGCGATCGAGACGGCCAACTCGCTGTCGTCCGGCGGTCAACTGGTGATGACGCGCTGCATCGTCGAGGGTTCCGATTCGGTGCGCCTGCCCGGTGGCATGATGGAGGCCAGCGTCGGCGTTCTCGGCAATGTCTACGCCGGCGATGCGATGCTGCTCTACGACACGACGATCACGGGAGGCGACGGCGCCAACGGCTTCGTCGGCACCGGCCTGGCCGGCAGTAACGGCGCGACCGCCGCGGTCGTCGCAAAGGGCCTGATCTTCATGTCGGGGTGCACGCTGACCGGCGGCGACGGCGGCAACGGTGGCTCGTCCGGCGGTGCCTGTACCAACGGCGGCAACGGTGGCGACGGGTTGGCCATCACCAGCACGGGCCTCGCCGAGGACCTCGGCTCGACGCTCACCGGCGGCGCCGGCGGCACGGCTCCGGGCGGCTGCACCCCCGGAGCGGCAGGCACGGCCTGGACCGGCCCCGCCGGTGCGCTGACGACCTACACTTCCGGGCAGCCGCACTCGGTCGAGGTGACCGCACCCGTGCAAGACAACACCTCGACGACCGCGAGTTTCGTCGGAGAAGCCAGCTCCCCCGTCGCGCCGGCCTACTCGCCCAGCCCGTCGCTCACCAAGCTGCCGGGCGTCATCGGCTGGCACGTGCTCGATCTGTCCACCACCTACTCGCTGCCGGGAACGACACTGAACGCGGCCGGCACCGGCACGGTGGTCTACCCGCTCAACAACGTGATCGCGCCGGGGGCCCAGGCCGCCGTCGTGTTCGTGCAGTCGGTCGTCGCCGGCGCGACTTCGTCGACGCTCGTCGAGGGCGCCCCGTCGGTGCTCGTCGTCAAGCAGTAGCGATCCGCTCAGCCGTTGCCGTTCTCGGCCTTCGCCTTGCGCGCCTCCCGCTCGGCCTCCGTCGCCGTCCGGTTGGCGTGCAGCGAGTCGACCAGCGCGGCGATGTCGTCGTCGCCGAGGTTCTGCCGAACCTGGCGAAGCAGCGCGCCGAAGTGCTCGACCTCCGCCGGCTGGAACGGGAAGCCCAGATTGCCGTCAGGGCCGTTGCTGTGCGCCAGCAGCGCACCGTTCTCGTCGAGGAACACGAACCAAGGGATGCCTCCCGGCTTCACGCCCGCCGTCGCGAGCTGCGCCTCGTAGATCGCCTTCGCACCGGTCATCCGGTCGTTGTCGATCTTGACGTCGACGAAGTCCTTGGCGAGCAGCGCAGCGATCTCCGGCCGCGCCATCCAGTCCTCGAGACGGTGGCACCAGCCGCACCACGGCGCGCCGAAGTGCAGGAACACCCGCTTGTGTGCGCTGCGCGCCTCGGCGAGCGCACCGGCGAGAACGTCCTTGGCGACCAGCGGCGTCGCCCGGTGCGCGGTCAGAAACTCGAGCAGCTTCGCCGGATCGTGGCCGCGCTTGTCGCCCTCGTTGATCTCGAACGGCTCGGTGTTCTGCTGCACGATCGCCTTGCCGTCGCCGTCGAGCACCGTCAGGAACGGGATCGCCTTGAACTCCGCGCCGAGGCTCTTCGCGAGGTCGAGGTTCTTGTCGAAGCGACCGACGTCGACGTGCACGACCACGTACTCGTAGAGTAGCTCGTGCGCGACGTCGCGATCGCTCTTCATCGTGCCGGCGAGCCACTTGCACCAGCCGCACCAGTTCGCGCCCCACTGGATCAGGACGCGCCGGTTCTCGTGCTTCGCCTTCGCGATCGCCGCGGCGACGACCTGCTTGCCGTCGGCCGCCTCGTCGTAGACCGGCGGGGCGGCCGGCTTCTTGGCCGGTTCCTGCGCGGACGCCAACGGGGTGAGAACGACGGCGGACGCGAACCACGACGCGACGGACAATGACCTCATCGGACCTCCTGTGGGGCGGTGCGACGATATCCGACGCGGCAGACGGGGCGCGCGAGCCCTCGTCTCGGCAACGGCGAAAAACCCGACCGCGAGTGGACGGCAACACGCAGGACGACCATGCTTGTCCGGCGAGAGATCCATTCACCAGAAGGGGGTTCCTTGCCGACTCCAACCGAAGCAGAGCTCTTTCTCGCCGACCTCGCAGACGAACTGTTCGCGTGTTACGCCGTCGTCGGCACCGCGCGCAGCAAGGCCTGGAAGATGGCCCGGCGCGCGATCACACTGATCCCCCAGATCAACATCTACCGCTTCGACGACTACGAGACGCTGACGCCCGTGATCGGCGACGGCAAACCGGTCGGCGTTGCGTTCTCGCGGACCGGGATCCTCACGGTGAAGCTCAACAAACAGAAGGCCGAGGACCTCGACGCCGTGCTGCGCGCGCTCGAGGACGCGTTGAGGGTGCCGGTAT
>JAGQRB010000405.1 GCA_020425925.1 Planctomycetota bacterium | reverse complement strand
TCTGCCTCCCGAGCAGCGCGAGCGACCCGCCACCGTCGCGCTGATCGTCGAGCTGCTGTTCACCCAGGCGACCTGGGCGAGCGCGCTCGGCGCGCCCGACGAACGGGTGGCCGAGCTGCTCGAACGCGCCTACTCCGGCGCCGAGGACCTGCTGCGGCGGGGCCAGCTCACGGCCGACCAGCGCTTGCTCGCCGCGACCGTGCTGGCTCGCCGCGGCACCATGCTCGGCGGCGCCGACGCCGGCGCCGCTCGCACGCTGCTCGAGCGCTCGCGCGCGCTGCTCGAACCGTTCCTCGCCGATCCGGCGACCAACGTCGCCCGCCTGCCGCAGGTGCTGTCGGTGTTGTCCAGCGGCGCGAAGTTCCTGCTCGAGGCCGGCGACATCGACATCGCGCTCGGACTCGCCGAGCGCCTCCACGCGATCGTCGCCGACGAGCACGAGCGCGACGACGATCTGTTACGACGGGCGCGCCTGCTGCCCGCGAGCGAGGCGATCGCGTCGATCTTCTACCGCGCCGAGAAGTTCTCGCGTGCGATCGACGAACTCAGACCCGCGATCGCGACCCGGCGCGAGCTGGTGCGCGACTTCCCGGCCGTACCGGCGCACCGCCAGGGCCTCGGTCGCGACCTGCTGAACTCGGCGCTGTCGGCGGTCTGGTCGGCGCAATTCGACGACGCGGCGGCGTGGACCGACGAGGCCGTCGAGCTGTTCGGCGCGCTGATCGAGCAGCACCCGACCTCGCAGGAGAACCGCCGCTACCTGCTGCAGGCCTACACCTGCGTCGCGCACAATGCGACGGCGCGCGCAGCCTACCGCGCCGCGGTCGACTGGCGCGACGCCGAGGCCGCGATCGCGCGCGGCCGGGCGCTGAGCGCGGATCCGGCACTGCTCGCCGATCGTTCGGAAGCCGCGCTCGACTACCGCGCCGAGTTCGCCTACGTGACCGGCCGGGTCGAGAGCAAACGCGGGCGACCCGAGGCAGCCGCGACCGCGTTCGCCACCGCGCTCGACTGCTACGGCGAACTGCGCGAACGGCAGCCCGCCACGATCTCGTACGCCGCCCGCCTCGTCGACGTTCGCGAAGGACTCGCACGGGCGCTGCTCGAGCTCGGCCGCCACGAGGAGGCCGCGCCGCTGGTCGAGGCCGCGATCGCGACCCAACGCGAGCTCGACCCGCAGCTGGCGTCGCGGCGCAAGCTCGCCGACAAGCAGCGCCGACTGCACGAGCTCAGGGTGCGGGTCGACATCGCGCGCGGTGAGTTCGACGGCGTGCTCCCCGGCATCGATGCGTTGCTGGCGCTGTCGCCCGCCGTCGCCTACGACTGGGAAGGTCACGATCGCGCCGCCCGACTCGCGTTCGAAGCCGCGCGTCTGGCGCCCGCCGACTCGGAGTGGCGCGAACGGTTCGCGGCGCGCTGTCGCGCCGAGGTCGAATCGACGATCCCGGGCGCGGCGACCTACGAATCGACCTCGGAGGCGATGCTCGCGGTCATGAGCAGCAACTCGGTGCGCACCCTCGTCGCGCTCGAGCAGGAGCTCGGCAACCATGCCGCGGCTGCCGCCGCGCAGGCGAGGGTCGCCGCCGGCTACGACGCGGCGTTCGAAGCGCGGGGCAGCGAACGCAACCGCGAGC
>JAGQRB010000404.1 GCA_020425925.1 Planctomycetota bacterium | reverse complement strand
TAGACCGTCTGGATCTCCTTGAGCAGGTAGTTCTGCACCGCGCGCTCGCCCTGGATCTGCAGCATGTCGTGCGGCACCAGCGGGCCGTCGACGATCGCTTCACCGGCCTTGACGTGGTCGCCGCGGTGGACGCGCAGGCTCTTGCCCTGCGGCACCAGGTGCTCGCGTTCGAGCCCGCCCTCGCCCTTGACGACGATCGTGCGCTTGCCGCGCCGCTTGTCGCCGAGCTCGACCATGCCGTCGATCTCGGACAGCACCGCCGGATCCTTGGGCTTGCGCGCCTCGAACAGCTCGGTCACACGCGGCAGACCGCCGGTGATGTCCTGCGTGCCCTGGATCTCGCGCGGCATCTTGGCGAGCAGCGTGCCGGCCCTGACCTTGGCACCGTTCTCGACCTCGATGTAGGCCTTCTCCGGGATCGGGTTGATCGCGAGGCGGTTGCCGCCGTCGTCCTCGATCATGATCTGCGGGTGCAGGTCGCCCTTGTGCTCGATCAGCACCTTGCGCTGGACCTTGGTCTCGGCGTCGCGCTCGATGCGGAACGTCTTGCCCTCGATGATGTCCTCGTAGCGCACGATACCCGCGACCTCGGCGAGGATCGGGTTGTGGTGCGGGTCCCACGAGCACAGCGAGGTCGACTCCTTGATCTCCTGGCCGTCGGTGACGTGGATCACGGCGCCGAGCGGCACGGCGTGGCGTTCGAGCTCGCGGTCCTTCTGGTCGACGATCAGGATCTCGCCCTTGCGCTTCAAGGCGATGACCTGCGTCTTGCCCTTGACGTCCTCGTCCGGCACCTCGGTCGGCACCAGGTTGGCGAACTGCACGCGGCCCGCGCGCTTGTTGCGCACCTCGGAGTCCTCGACCTTCTTGCTGGCCGTGCCGCCGATGTGGAACGTGCGCATCGTCAGCTGCGTGCCCGGCTCGCCGATCGACTGCGCCGCGATGATGCCGACCGCGAGCCCCGGCTCGGCGGTCTGGCTGCGCGACAGGTCCATGCCGTAGCACTTGGCGCAGATGCCGATGTGGGCCTCGCAGGTCAGCGGCGACCGCACCAGGATGCGCTCGCTGCTGGCGACGCTCTCGATGTCCTTGGCGATGTCGACCGAGATCAGCTGGTTCTTCTCGACGATGACCTCTTCGGACATCGGGTCGACGATCGTGCGCAGCGAGACGCGGCCGCGGACGGCGTCGACGAACGACACCGCGACCTTGTCACCCTGGTAGACCGTGCCCTTCTCGATGCCGTTCTCGGTGCCGCAGTCGTCGATCGCGATCACGACGTTCTGCGCCACGTCGGCGAGCTTCCTGGTCAGGTAGCCCGAGTCCGCGGTCTTGAGCGCGGTGTCGGCCAGGCCCTTGCGGGCGCCGTGCGTCGAGCTGAAGTACTCGAGCACGCGCAGGCCCTCGCGGAAGTTGGCCTTGATCGGCTGCTCGATGATCTTGCCCGACGGCTTGGCCATCAGACCGCGCATGCCGGCGAGCTGACGGATCTGCTCGACCGAGCCACGCGCCTTGCTCATCACCATGCAGAAGATCGGGTTGACGTAGGGCTTGCCGTCGCGCGCGTCGTTGCGCAGCTCGTGCAGCATGTCCTCGCCGATGCGCTCGCGGGCGTGGGTCCACGAGTCGATGACCTTCAGGTAGCGCTCGCCCTCGGTGATGATGCCGCGCGCGTGCGCGGTGTGGATCTTCTCCACCTCGGACTGCGTCTGCGAGATGATCGTGTCCTTGGTCGGCGGCACCACCATGTCGTCCTTGCCGAACGACAGGCCGGCGCGCGTCGCCGCCTTGAAGCCCGTCTCCTTCATGTTGTCGAGGAGACGAAGCGTCGCGTTGCGACCGAGGATCAGGTGGCAGTCGGCGATGATGTTCGACAGCGCCTTCTTGTCGAGGTCGTGGTTGTAGAAGGGCATGCCCTCTTCCAGGATCTCGTTGAAGATGATGCGACCGGGCGCGGTCTCGACCAGCGTCTTGCCATCGGTGACGAACGTCGTGCCCTGGCTGCGGACCTCGACGCCCTCGGGGAACTGCACCTTGATCCGGGCGTGGATGTGCAGCTTGCCCATCGAGTAGGCCATCCAGACCTCGTCGGGACTCGCGAACGTCTTGCCCTCGCCGAGCTCGCCCGGACGGGCGAGGCTCATGAAGTAGCTGCCGAGCACGATGTCCTGGTTCGGCGCGATGATCGGGCCGCCGTGCGCCGGCGAGAAGATGTTGTTCGTCGACAGCATCAGCGTCGACGCCTCGATCTGCGCCTCGAACGACAGCGGCAGGTGGACCGCCATCTGATCGCCGTCGAAGTCGGCGTTGTAGCCCGAGCAGACCAGCGGGTGGATGCGGATCGCGTTGCCCTCGACCAGCACCGGCTCGAACGCCTGGATGCCGACGCGGTGCAGCGTCGGCGCGCGGTTGAGCAGCACCGGGTGGTTCTTGATCACCTCTTCGAGGATGTCCCAGACCTCCTCGTCCTTGCGCTCGAGCATCTTCTTCGCCGACTTGATCGTGTCGGCGTGGCCGAGCTCCTTCAGGCGGCGGATGATGAACGGCTGGAACAGCTCCAGCGCGATGATCTTGGGCAGACCGCACTGGTGCAGGCGCAGGTCCGGGCCGACGACGATCACCGAACGCGCCGAGTAGTCGACGCGCTTGCC
>JAGQRB010000403.1 GCA_020425925.1 Planctomycetota bacterium | reverse complement strand
CTGCGCTGACGCCGCAGCCGGGCGGAAACGCCCGCGTCCGGCCGGTTTCGAGACAGCCGGGACGCGGGCGCTGTCGCGGTCTGCAGCGTGTCGGTTCGCGCCGCATGCGGGCCCGCCCCTACGACGTCACCGTGGCCACCGTGGCACCGCCGGCTGTGGAAAACCCGTGTCCCTCACGGAGATTTCCTGAAGTAGGACTCAAGCGACGGTCGATCAGGTTTGCAACAAGGGGTCGCGGCCTCCAGCCGGCGACCGGGATACGCAAACCAGGAGTCGAAGATGGGCCTTCGGGTCAATTCCAACATCGCATCACTGAACGCGCAGCGCTCGCTGTCGCGCACGACCGAGCAGCTGCAGGCGAACTACCGCCGGCTCTCGACCGGTTTGCGAATCTCCACTGCCTCCGACGACGCCGCCGGGCTCGCGATCTCCGAACGCTTCCGCGCGCAGATCCGCTCGACCAACCAGGCGATCCGCAACGCCCAGGACGGCATCTCGCTGACGCAGACCGGCGAAGGCTCGCTCAACGAGGTCAGCTCGATCCTGATCCGCATGCGCGAACTCGCGATCCAGGCCAGCAACGGCACCGTCAGCGCGGCCGACCGCACGACCCTGCATCAGGAATTCAGCGACCTCATCAACGAGATCGACCGCATCGCGCAGTCGACGACGTTCAACGGCGTCAAGCTGCTCGACGGCACCGGCTCGTCGATCACGTTCCAGGTCGGCACCGGCACGACGGCGGGCATCGACACGATCCAGCTCACGACCTCCGACACGCTGGCGTCGACGCTCGGCCTGTCGAGCCTCGACATCGGCTCGACCGGCACGCCGACGATCGCGGTCTCCGCGCTCGACGATGCGATCAACAGCGTCAGCCGCATCCGCGGTCAGTTCGGCGCGGCCCAGAACCGCCTGACGACCACGATCGCGAACCTGCAGATCCAGACCGAGAACCTCAGTGCGGCCGAATCGCGCATCCGCGACGTCGACGTCGCGGTGGAGACGTCCGCGCTGACGCGGAACTCGATCCTGCAGCAGGCCGCGATCTCGGTGCTCGCGCAGGCGAACACCCAGCCGCAGGCGGCGCTCCAGCTGCTCCAGGCCTAAGCGGCCGGGGGCGGAAGGCAGGCCCGGGGAGCGAGCTAGGACATCGCGGCGACGGCGCGCATGACGCGTGACTTGCGCCGGCTCGCCGTGTTCTTGTGGATGATCGAGTTCTTCGCCGCCTTGTCGATCACCTGGCAGACGCCGCTCAGCATCTCCTGAGCCGCGGCCTTGTCCCCGGACTCGACCGCCGTGAGGAGCTTCTTCACGGCAGACCGCATCCGAGTGAGCTTGGCCTTGTTGGCCAGACGGTCGCGCTCGTTCTGGCGGATGCGCTTGATTGCTTGCTTGCTGTGGGCCATTTTCGGGCCGGGAATCCTAGCGGTTCCGGGACGGCCGCGGAAGGGCCGTCGCAGCTAAAAAAACCAGGGGGAACCCCGGGTCAGGAGGCCTTGAGCTGCTCGACCTTGGTGGTGACGTCGCGGAACCCGATGTCCATCTCGAGGATGCGGGTGAAATGCTGCATCGCCTCGTCGCGCTTGCCGACCTGGGCACAGATCTCGCCCATCTCGTAGAGCGCCTCCTTGGCGAGCACGGCCGAGGCCGAACCGGCGGCCTCCAGGGCCTTCTGGAACTGCCCGAGCGCGAGCTCGGCGAGGTCCTTCTTCTGGAACGCCCGGCCGAGCAGGAACAGCGCCTCGGCCTTCTTGCGCGGGTCCTTGACCGCCTGCTGCAGCTCCGCGATCGCCTCGTCGACCTGGCCGGCGTCGAGCAGGCACGAGCCGAGCTCGAAGCGCGCCGCGGTGTCGGCCGGGTTGCGTTCGAGCCGCCGCCGGGCCTCGTCGGCCCGCATCTGTGCCAGCGCCTCGCGGGCGCGGGCGGCGGCGGCCTGGTCGCCGCGCTTCTCCGCCTTCTCGACCATCTGCTCCTGCAGCCGGATCCGCAGGCTCGCGGCCTGCTCCTGCAGCTCGGCGTCGCCGGGCTCGAGCTGGAGCAGGCGATCGAGCAGATCGAGCGCGCCGGCGACGTCCTTCGACATCTCGCGCAGCCGCGCGATGCGGCGCAACAGCTTGCGGTCGTCCGGCGCCTCGGCGAGCTTCTGTTCGAGCTCTTCGAGCTCCTGGTCGATCTCCTCGGCCGACAGCTGCAGCCGCTCCTGGCGCTCGAGCTGACGCTGCTGCTCCTTGTCCTTGATGAGCTCGCGCGAGCTCTTCGCCTTCTCGATGCCGGTGCTCGCCAGCGCGCCCTCGGCGGCGAGGTTCTTGCGCGCCTTCAGCGACTCCTGGTCGCGCGGGTCGACCTTGAGGGCCTGCTCGTACATGCCGAGCGCCTCGTTGACCTTGCCCTGTTCGTAGTAGAGCCGGCCGGCCGCCCGGCAGGCCTCGAGACAGCGCGGCTCGGCCTCGGCGTACGCGGCGTAGACCGCGAGCGCCGACTTGGCGAGACCGGCGCGCTCGAGCGAGTTGCCGAGCTTGAGGTTCACACCCTCGGCGAGCGGGTCGTAGCTCAGGTACTTCTCGAAGCTCTTGGCCGCCGCACCGTGCTGGCCGCACAGCCGCATCAGGTTGCCCCAGAGCAGCGGCAGCCCGCCCGCGAGGATCGCGGTCAGCTTCGACGACGGCTTCTGTTTGGCCTTGTCGAACAGCGCTCGCCGCAGGCCGGCGCGCGCCTCGCCGAAGTCCGGCTGCAGCTGCAGCACCTGGCTGTAGATCTTGATGGCGAGCGCGTGCTGGCGGCGCTTGACCGCGTCCTTCGCGTTCTCGAGGTGCTTGCTGAGGTCCATGCCGGGTCGGTGCGCCGTGGGAGGGGAAAGGGGCCGAGGGGAGAGCCTTGACGGCGGCGAAAGGGGGGAAGAATCTACCTAGCCCAGGGCCTACCCGCAACCGGGCCGGAAGCGAGCGGCCCGCGACCCAGAGCAGCATGGAAATCCGCGTCTATCCCGATCCCGTTCTCCGCCGCGGCGGCCAGACCGTGACCGAATTCGGCCCCGAGCTCGAACGGACCG
Organism: Planctomycetota bacterium; assembly: GCA_020425925.1. Classification (GTDB taxonomy): domain Bacteria; phylum Planctomycetota; class UBA1135; order UBA1135; family UBA2386; genus JAGQRA01. Next base: position 8,996 of record JAGQRB010000403.1, on the reverse strand, counting down.
CCGCCGAGATGATGGCGGCGATGTACGAAGAAGGCGGCGTCGGCCTCGCCGCGCCGCAGGTCGGCATCGAGCAGAAGCTGCTTGTGCTGAACCCGACCGGCAGCAAGGACGACCGCAGCGGCGAGCTCGTGCTGCTGAACCCGAAGATCACCAGGAAGAAGGGCCGCGAGTACGACGAGGAAGGCTGCCTGTCGTTCCCCGGCATCCAGGCCGAGGTCGAACGGTGGATCGACATCACGATCACCTACACCGACCTGCAGGGCCAGGAACAGACGATGAAGGCGGAGGGCTGGCTCGCCCGCATCATCCAGCACGAGCTCGATCACCTCGAGGGCGTGCTGTTCGTCGATCGACTGACGCCGGTCGACAAGCTGCGCGTCAAGAGCCAGCTCGCCGAGCTCGAGGACCGCTACAAGAGCCAGGCGCCGCGAGCGCGGGCGTGACGTGCGGCTGATCGAAGGGCTCGACGCGCTCCTGTCGCTCGACCTCGTCGCGCACTTCGGCGACACCCTCGCGAGCCGCTCCGTCGTCGCCGTCGGAGTGTTCGACGGCGTGCACCTCGGCCACCAGCGACTGCTGCACCAGCTGCTCGAGATGGCATCGGGCCTGCGCTGCACGCCGACCGTCATCACGTTCGAGAACCACCCCGACCAGATCCTGCGCGGCGAGGCGCCGCCGCTGATCGTCAGCGTGCCGCATCGACTGCGGCTGCTGCGCCGCGCCGGCGTTCGGCGCGTCGTGCTGCTGCAGTTCGAACCCCGACTGCGCGAGCTGACGGCGCAGCAGTTCGCCGAACGCGTGCTGCGCGATGCGCTGCGCGCGCGCGGGCTGCTGCTCGGCTACGACTCGGCGCTCGGCCGCGAGCGCGAGGGCACGCCGCAGCGCTTCCGCGAGCTCGGCGCCGAGCTCGGTTTCGAGGTGCGGACCGGTTCACCGTTCGAGGTCGACTCGCGCCCGGTGAGCTCGACCGAGATCCGCGGCGCGATCGCGCGCGGCGACCTCGACCTGGCGCAGCGCTACCTCGGGCGCTCGCCGGGCGCGCTCGGCATGGTCGTGCGCGGTGACGGTCGCGGTCACGGCCTCGGCTTCCCGACCGCCAACGTCGACGTCCAACCCGCGGTGTTGCCGCCCGACGGGGTCTACGCCGTCGAGGCGATCGTCGACGCCAACGTCCACCTCGCCGTCGCCAACCTCGGCCCGCGCCCGACGTTCGCCAGCGGGCGAGCGCTCGAGGTCCACCTGCTCGATTTCGCCGGCGACCTCTACGGCCGCGAGCTCGAGGTGCTGTTCCGCCAGCGCCTGCGCGACGTGCGCGCGTTCGACGGCGCCGACGAGCTGCGGGCGCAGATCCGGCGTGACGTCGCCGCGGCGCGGGACTGCCTCACCGCCTGACACCCGGCCGCTCGAACCGCATGTGGCAGACGCCGATGTGCCGCTCGCGGAAGCCGGCCTCGCAGTAGGCAAAGTAGAACGACCAGGCTCGCAGCAGCCGTTCGCCGCCGCCGCCCGCGATCACCGGCGGCCCGGCATCCTCCCAGGTCTGGCGCCATCGCCGCAGCGTCTCGGCGTAGTGCAGGCCGAAGTCCTGCATGTGCACGAGCTGGAGATCGGTATGGGCGCTCGCGGTGCGGGTGATGGCGCCGATCGAGGGGATGAAGCTGCCAGGGAACACGTGGCGCTTGATGTAGTCGACGTTGCGCAACGCCGAGCGGTAGTGCTGGTCGCGGATGGTGATCGCCTGCAGTCCGAGGATGCCGCCGGGACGCAGCCGGGCGGCGCAGGCGCGCAGATAGCCCGGCAGATAGTCGGCACCGACCGCCTCGATCATCTCGCACGAGATCAGCTTGTCGAACGTGCCCTCGAGATCACGATAGTCGCGCCGCAGCAGCGTCACGCGATCGCGCAGTCCGGCCTCGGCGACGCGCCGGCTGGCTTCGGCGAACTGGTTGTCGGAGATCGTCGTCGTCGTCACCTCGGCACCGAAGTCGCGCGCCGCGGTCAGCGCGAGGCTGCCCCAACCGGTGCCGATCTCGAGCAGGCGATCGCCCGCACCGAGGTCGACCAGCTCGCAGAGTCGGCGCAGCTTCTCGCGCTGCGCGGCTTCGAGCGACTGCCCGGGTTCTGCGAACCACGCCGACGAATAGGTCATCGTCGGGTCGAGGAAGCGGCGGAACAGGCCGTCGCTGAGGTCGTAGTGGTCGGCGATGTTCTGCCGGCTGCCGGTGCGGCTGTTGCGGCGCAGTCGGTACGCGAGCCGCAGCGCGAGCCGGCGCGGCAGGCTCCACGTCGAGCGGTCGACGTCGAGCAGCACGTCGCGGTCGCGCACGAGGACCCGCAACACGGCGACGAGGTCGTCGGCGTGCCAGAGACCCTCGACGAATGCCTCGCCCGCGCCGACGGCGCCGGCGCGCGCCAGCGTGTCGTAGAACGCCGGATCGCGCACCCGCAGGCGCAGGCGACCGAACTCGCCGCTCGGATCACCGAGAACGACGGTGCCGACGCCGTCCGCGAGTTCGAGCGCGCCGCTCCGCAGGTTGGCGAGTCGCGCGTGCACGCGGCGGCGGAGGCAACGCTGCCACCACGACGCCGCGCGGGGCGGCGCACCGTGGCCTTCGCCGGTGTGGCGGTCACCGACGGTGCGGACGGGTGAAACCAGGAGGGAACTGCTCATGTCCGGGCGCGTCGATCGGGGTGGACGTGGAACGGCGCGCGCCGCAGCCAGAGCCGAAGCGCGTGCCAGTGGATGCCGGCGATGACCTTCAGGCTCATCCACGGGTGCCGCAGCCAGGCCGCGAGCAGCGTCGAAGTGCGCCACGGCCGCCGCTGCAGCGCGAGCGTCGCGTCGAACACCACTCCGCCCGGCCCGTGGTTCTCCATGTGCACCGCGATGCCGTCGCCCGGCGTCGCGAAGCGCCAGGTGTAGTCCTGCGCCATCGGCTGGAACGGGCTGACGTGGAACTCCTTCCGGAACCGCCGCGCGAGCTCGCCGCGAGCGTCGGCGACGACGACGTAGTGGTGGCGCTCGCGCCACGGCGTGTTGGTGATCTCGGCCAACACGGCGACCGGCCGCTCGCCGTCGTCACCGTCGTCGAAGCAGTAGTAGAACGTGACCGGGTTGAACGAGTAGCCGAAGCACCGCAGGCCGGTGAGCATGCGCACGGCACCGGTCGGCCGCCGCCCGAGCGCGGGCATCACGGCGTCGAGCACCTCGTCACGCAGCGGCCGCTCGGGGTCGCCGAAGAAGTCCGCGCGCCGGAAGCGCACCGGTGCCGGCCGCCGCGCCGACCAGAACCACCGACCGGCGAACGCCACGTCGATCTCGTCTAGATCGAGGTAGTACATGCACAGCCGCAGCGCGAAGCGATGGTCGATCCCGTCGAAGCGCCGGTGGCGCACGGTGCCGAAGCAGACGCCGCTGCGGACGACGGTGCTCACGCGTGCACCACCTCGCCGCCGGCGCGCGCCCGCATGCCGTTGTCGATGCCGAAATCGTCGGCGACACGCAACGCCGAGCGCACGCCGTCCTCGTGGAAACCGAAGCCGCACCACGCGCCACAGAACCACACGCGCCCGCGACCGTTGATCGTGGCGACACGCTGCTGCGCCGCGACCCCGGCGGGCGTGAAGACCGGGTGGTCGTATTCGAACCGTCGCAGGATCCGCGCAGGGTCGATCGCCGCCGTGCTGTTGAGGCTGATGAGGTAGCGCTCCGGCGTGGCGAGCCCCATGAGCGTGTTCATGTCGTAGGTGACGGTCGCGCGCTCCTCGGGCCGCGCCGGCAGGCGGTAGTTCCACGCCGCCCACGCGGCGCGGCGGTGCGGCATGAGGCGCGTATCGGTGTGCAGCACGACGTCGTTCGCCTGGTACGGGATCGCGGCGAGCATCGCGCGCTCCTCGGCCGACGCATCCTCGAGCAGACGCAACGAGATGTCGCTGTGGGTCGCGAGCACGACGGCGTCGAAGCGCTCGGGCTCGCTGCCGGCAGTACGCACCAGCACGCCGCCGGCGCTCCGCTGGATCCCGAGCACGGGCGTCCGCAGGCGGACGCGATCGGCGAACGTGCGGCTCAGCGGCGCGAGGTAGGCAGCGGAGCCGCCGACCACCGTCCGCCACTGCGGCCGGTCGCGCACCTGCAGCATGCCGTGATTGCGGAAGAAGCGGACGAAGAAACGCGCCGGCATCGCGGCGAGCGACTCGGGGCGTGCTGACCAGATCGCCGCCATCATCGGCAGCAGATACCAGCGCGCGAACGCCTCGCCGAGCCGGGCTTCGCGCAGCAGATCGGCGAGGGTGAGGTCGCTGTCGGCGTATTGCCCGGCGATGTGATGGAAGCGCAGGATGCCGCGCAGCATCGCCCAGAATCGCGGTCGCAGCAGGTTCCGGCGCTGCGCCAGGAGGCCGCCGAGCCCGGTGCCGCAGTACTCGATGTCGGTCGCGTCGCAGCGCACGCTGAAGCTCATCGTCGACGGCCGCAGCGCGACGCCGAGCCGGTCGAGCAGCGCCGTGAACTCCGGATAGGTGCGGTCGTTGCAGACGATGAAACCGGTATCGACCGCGACCGGGCCGTGCGCGCCCGCGACCTCGACGGTGTGGGTATGACCACCGATGCGGTCGTCGGCCTCGAACACCGCGATGTCGTGGCGGGTCGCCAGCCGTTCGGCCGCGAGCAGCCCCGTGATGCCGGTGCCGACCACCGCGATCCGCTGCCGACCGACACCGCGGTGATCGGGACCCAGCAGCGCGCTCGCGCGCGTCATTCGGGGCCCCTGGCGCGCGCCGCGGTCACGCGCTCGGGCAGCGGCCGCATCCCCGACACCAGCCCCACCGCCGCCATCAGGCGCAGCACGTAGAACGTGATGTCGATCTGCCACCACCGGAAGCCCTGACGGACCGACCCGGGGCACCAGTGATGGTTGTTGTGCCAGCCCTCGCCGAGCGTGAGCAGCGCCAGCAGCATCGAATTGCGGCTGTGATCGCGTGTCGGCCAGACCCGCCGACCGATCAGGTGGGCGACGCTGTTGACCGACGCGGTGACGTGGAACAGCGCGGTAGTCGAGATGCAGAAGCCCCAGACCACCATCTGCAGCGCGTCGGTGCCGAGTTCCGGATGCGCGTGCGCCAGCCACGCACCGAGCGCCGCGAGCAGCGCGACGAGCGCGAGCGGCACGAGCCGGTCGTGGCGATCGAGCCAGACGAGTTCGGGGAACTCGGCGAGGTCGGGCACCCGCGACATGTCGGTGCGGAACCCGGCGCGGGTCGTGAACCAGCCGACGTGCGACCACCACCAGCCGTGCGCGTGCGGCGAGTGCGGATCGCGGCCGGTGTCCGACTCGCGGTGGTGCACGCGGTGGTGCGCCGCCCACCACAGCGGTCCGCGCTGCACCGCCGAGGCGCCGAGCACGGCGGCGACGAACTGCACCGGCCGCGGCAGCCGGAACGACCGGTGCGCGAAGCAACGGTGATAGAACGCCGTCACCGCGAACATGCGCACGAAGTAGAGGCCGATCGCAACGCCGACGGCGACCGGGCTGGCGCCGACGAAGACGACCAGCAGGCAGCCGGCGTGCATCGCCAGCCACGGCGAGATCCGCAGCCATTCGATCCGCTGGTCGTCGGAGGCGAGCGAGACGGGGTCGGCGGAAGCGGCGTTCTGGTCGATCAAGGCGGGCCTCGGGCAGCCTCTTCGCTGCCCGATCCGCTGCGGATGCGGAAGGTTGCATCCCGCGAGCACCGCAGGGCGAAGACCGCCCTGCCGTCATGCCCGCCCTAGCCGCCGCCGCCGCCGACTTCCTGCTCACCGGGTGGCTGGTGCTCGCCGTGCTGTTCGCGCTGCTTTGGTGGCGGCAGACGGTTACGCGCAACGCGACCGCGGTCGACGCGGCCTGGTCCGGCAGCATCGGAGGAATGGCTGCGATCGCCGCGCTGCTGGGCAGCGGCAGCGGCACCCAACGCGCGCTCGCCGCGATCGTCGCGGCGATCTGGAGCGGCAGGCTGACCGCCCATCTCGTCTCCGACCGCGTCGGGACGGGCGCACCCGAGGATGGCCGCTATCGCGCGCTGCGGTCGTGGCTGGGCCGCCGCGAGCAGCTCGGCTTCTTCGCGGTCTACCAGCTGCAGGCCGGACTCGCGCTCGGCTTCGCCGCGCCGTTCGTGTGCATGGCGTGGGACTCGACGCAGGGGATCACCGGGCTGCAGGTCGTCGGCCTCGGACTCGCCGCCGCCAGCCTCGCGCTCGAGACGATTGCCGATCGCCAGCTCGCCGCGCACCGCCGCGATCCGACGCAGACCGGCCGCACCTGCCGCACGGGACTCTGGCGCTACAGCCGGCATCCGAACTACTTCTTCGAGTGGCTGACCTGGTGCGGCTTCGGCCTGGTGCACTCGGCGGCGCTCGGCTGGTTCGCGGTGCTCACGCCGGTGGCGATGCTACTGACGGTGCGATTCGGCAGCGGCGTGCCGTTCACCGAGAAGCGCGCGCTGGCCTCGCGCGGCGCCGACTACCGCGACTACATGCGCACGACCAACACCTTCTTCCCCTGGCCGCCGCGACCCGTGTCGCGCGCCACCGCCCCACTCGAGACCCCGCTGCCATGACCGTCATCGAACGCTGCCTCGAGCGAGGCCTCCTGCCCGACACCGTGATCCGCGCCGGCATCCGCCGCCTGTTGCGGCGGCGCCTGCGCGACGAGCTGGTGCGCGACCCCGAAGCGTCGGCGGCCCGCCTCGAGCGCTGGATCCGCGAGTGCGACGAGAGCCCGATCGCGGTCGCGACCGACGCCGCCAACGCACAGCACTACGAGGTGCCGGCCGCGTTCTTCGGACTCGTGCTCGGCTCGCACCGCAAGTACAGCTGCGGGCTGTGGACCTCGCCCGATGCGTCGCTCGACGATGCCGAGGCCGAGATGCTGCGCCGCACGGTGGAACGCGCCGGCATCGAGAACGGCCACCGCGTGCTCGACCTCGGCTGCGGCTGGGGCTCGCTCTCGCTGTGGGTCGCCGCGCACTTCCCGCGCTGCGAGATCGTCGGCGTCAGCAACTCGGCGAGCCAACGCGAGTTCATCCTGGCCGAGGCGCGGCGCCGCGGCCTGACCAACGTGCGCATCGTCACCGCCGACGTGAACTCGACCGCGCTCGACGCCGAGCTCGGCCGCCACTTCGACCGCATCGTCTCGATCGAGATGATGGAACACACCCGCAACTGGCGTCATCTGCTGCGGCGCGCCGCGACCTGGCTGCTGCCGTCGGGCCGGATGTTCGTGCACGTCTTCACCCACCGTTCGGTCGGCTACGCGTTCGCCGACGGCGGCGGCAGCGACGGCGGAGACTGGATGGCGCGCCACTTCTTCACCGGTGGGCAGATGCCGGCCGACGCCCAGATGCTGCACTTCCAGGACGACATGGTCGTCGAATCGCACTGGCGCGTCAGCGGCCGCCACTACCAGCGCACCGCCGAGGCCTGGCTGCGGAACCTCGACGCGCAGCGCGAGACGGCGATCGACTGTCTGCGCGAGGTCCACGGCGAGCGCGCGCCGCGGATGCTGAACCTCTGGCGGGTGTTCTTCATGGCCTGCGCCGAGCTATGGGGCTTCGACGGCGGCCGCGAGTGGCTGGTCTCGCACTACCTCATGCGCCCGCGCGCGGCGGCCGACCGAGCAGCCGACTGACGACCGCGGATGCCGAACCGCCGTCGACCGCGGCGGCATCGGCGCCGAGGCGCGCGGACAGGTCGGGCACGATCGCGAACGGTTGCCCGCCGACGACGATCGGCACGCCGGGCCGCAGCAGTCGACGCAGCTCTTCGACCAGTCCGGCGAGCGCATGCAGGTGCAACGTCATCGTCGCGCCGACCGCGACGATGTCGAACGCGCGGTCCTGCAGCGCCCCGGCGAGGTCGCCCGCCGGCATGTCGGGGCCGAGGTTGTGCACGGCGAAGCCGTCGCCCTGCAGCCGCTGCGCGATCATGCGCAGGCCGAAGCCGTGCTGGTCACCGGCGGCGCCCATTGCGAGCACCACGGGGGCGTCGGCCGGCACGCGCGGCAGTCGATCCTGGGCGACCCAGATCACGCGTTCGACGATCTGCGAGCTGTAGTGCTCGTCGGCGATCTGGATCTCGGCGGTCAGCCACATGCGACCGGTCTCGCGCAGCACGGGAACCAGGACACGATCGTGCAGCTCCGCGATCGCGAGCCCCTGATCGAGTTCCTGCCGGATGAGCGCGACCGCGTCGTCGCCGCGCGACTCCAGCGCCGCGAGCAGGAAGCTGGCCGCCAGCCGGCCGTGCGGCGCGTCGATGTCGATGCACGCCGGCGGGTCGAGTTCGGCGCCCGCGATCGCGGCCACCGCCGCCCGCACGTGCCGATGCACGATCGATCGCGCGGCGGCCGGCAGCTCCGCCGCGAGCACCGCGTCGATCGCTTCGAGGCTGTGGCGCAGGTAGTCCGCCGGCACGCCGCGATGGTGCAGCGCCACCGCGTACCATTGCACGGCGTGCTCGATCAATGCAGGTCGATCGAACTCGATCGCCGCGGCGAGATGCAGCAGGCGGACCCTCACATCGTCCTTCGAGGCCGCGAACGTCCGCGGCAGCGCCGCGAGCAGCTCGGGCGCCTCGGACTCGAGCCGCGCGTGCACGGCGCTCGCGAACGCCGGCAATGCGGTTCGGATCAGGTTTGCGGCGAAGGCCGGGGTCGTGGTCATGACTGCTGCTTCGCCGCGAGGCTGCATCCGGCCGCGGCCGGAACGCGAAATGTCGGCTGACAACCGACCAGACCGAGGAGACCAGAATGATTCGTTCGATCCATCACGTTCTCGCCGCCGCAGCGTTCGCCGCAGCGGTGCCCTGCCAGAGTGGCGACGGCGACGGCCACCAGGACCGCGGCACCATCGTGCAGGTAGCGCAGAAGGCCGGCAAGTTCGGCACGCTGCTGACCGCTGCCAAGGCCGCCGGCCTCGCCGACGCGCTGGGCGGCAAGGGCCCGTTCACCGTGTTCGCACCG
>JAGQRB010000402.1 GCA_020425925.1 Planctomycetota bacterium | reverse complement strand
GTTCTCGAGGCCGCTGGTGGCGAAGTTCACGAAACCGTTGGAGCCGACCAGCAGCGCGGCGACCGCGATCGCGGCCAGCGCGGTGCGCGCCGACAGCATCAGCACGAGCGCGGCGAGCAGCGCCGTGACCAGCGACAGCACGATCGTGCCGTAGAAGAACTCGCCGGAGAGCACGTGCGCCAGCGCCAGCAGCAGCATCCACAGCGGGTGGGTGTAGGTCTGCACGCGCTCGGCGACGTTCCAGACCGGACCGTAGCCGAGCGACCAGTGGTAGACCGTGCGCAGCGTGATCAGCGCGTCGTCGCCGACCCATGCGACGCGGCAGAGCAGCGCCGCGAGGCCGAGCAGCAGCAGGACGATGGTGACGATCCGGACGGGCAAACGCATCGGCGCGGCGGGAGGATACCACGGCGTCGGGGCGCGACCGCGGTGTCGCCGCGCGATCTCTGGCGGCGCAGCGAGACCCGCCGATGCCACGGCAGGTGTGGCGGCTCGCCCCCGCGCCGGGATCTCAGCGCGGCTGGCCCAGGCGCGTCCGGCCGAGGATCGCATCGATGACGCGCTCGAGCTGGGTCTCGCGCGTCGCCGCATCGGTGAGATCCGCGAACGTCAGCACGTCGAGCCGGTCCGGCAGCTCGCAGGGCTCGAGCAACAGCGGCACCACGCGCTGGCGGACGCCGGCCGGGTCCTTCTTCTGCACGAGCAGCCCCTCGAAGCCGGCCCACTCGCTCGCCAGCCAGTTCGGTGTCAGTACCAGCAGGGTCTTCGGGCAGGCTTTGACAGCCTGCTCCATGTTGTCGAGCGCGGCCTTGCCGACGTCGAAGTCGACGATGTCGAGGCACGGCAGGATCGCGTGGCGCTCGAGCCGCGGGACCAGCCAGTCGACGACGAAGGCACGGTCCTTCGAGCTGTAGCTGATGAACACGTCGAAGTCGTTGGTCGCGCGCTTGCCGGCGAGCGTCGCGACGTTGGCCTCGAGCGCGCGGCCGCGGTCGGCCTCGCGGTCCATGGTCGCGACCGCTTCGCTCGCGGCGGCCGGCACGTCGGCGCTGGCGAGGTCGATGCGGCTGCCGCAGACGTTGCAGTCGATGAAGTCGAAGCCGCGCTCGCGCCGCAGCCGGACCTGGCGATCGGTCACGGGCGTGTGGCAGTCCTGGCAGCTGCGGACGCGCCGGATCGCGATCGTGTCGGGCAGCGCGCGGCGCTCGAGGTGGCGCGCGACGAACGACTCGAACTGCCGTCGCGTCTCGTCGCTCGCCCCCTCGCCGTAGAACAGCGTCAGCTCGGCGCGACCCTCGGCAACCTCACGCAGCCAGAGCCCGCAGGTGCCGCCGACGGCGGCGTGGAACAACGTCGCGTTGCGCCACTTCTCGCTCTTCTGCATCAGCCCGCTGCGCGTCAGCCGCACGACGAGCGTGGCGTAGACGCTCTGCACCGGCCCTTCGAAGGTGAAGACCGCGGCCTTGCCCTCGGGGTCGGGCGCGTCCGGATACTCGCGCGTCAGCTCGGACGGGAACACGATGACGTTGCCCTCGTTGCTCGGCTCGCGCAGCACGATCTCGTGGCGGAACAGCTCCTCGACGGTGGCGATGCGCAGCAGCCGCTCGGTCTCGGCGTCTTGTACGCGTTCGTGCCTCGCCATGCGGAAACGCCCGGCGAGCGCATCGTCCTCGACCAGGAAGCCGAGACCGTCGGGTTCGTCGCGGGCGGCGTGCACCATGGCCGACGCATAGGCGTCGAGCAGCTCCGGCTGCAGCAGCACGAAATCGCCGAACGACAACCGTCGGATCAGGTCGCGGGCCTCGATGCGGCCGATGCAGGTGTCGAACTGCGCCCGCAACTCGGCGGTCTCCGCGTTGCCGGCCTGCACGAACGCGCGGTAGAGATCGTCCGGTTTGCTCAGCAGCCGCCCCGACTTCTTCTCGCCGAGCAGGAACTGCTTGATCGACTGGAACAGCTCGTTCGACGTCACCTTCGGCAGCTCGTGCCACGGGATGGCCGCGAGCAGGTGGTCGCGCAGCTCGGCGATGCCCCAGCCTTCCTTGGCGCTGGTCTCGAAGCAGGCGTCGAAGCCGAGCTCGTCGGCGAACGCCTGCAATCGCTCCGGACTCACCGGCAACCCGCCGCGGTCGGTTCGCGCGATCACGAGACAGCGCGGCACCGGCCTGCCGTCGGCGCGCACCCGGCGCGCCTGCCGCAGCGCACGGTCCCAGTGCCGGACGCCCGCGAGCGGGTCGCTGTCGCTGCGCGCATCGCAGACGACCAGAGCGACCGCGACGTCGCCGAGGTGGAGCTGATGCACGAGCCGGTAGCCCGGCTGCCCGGCGAGGTCCCAGAGCAAGACTTCGCGGTGCTCGTCGCCGGTGTCGGTGGGCACGTCGGTCTCGGCGAGCGTCCAGACGTGGCGGCCGTGGGTCGAATCGGTCGGCGCGAAGTCCTGGCCGGTGAGCACGAGCCCGAGGCCGGTCTTGCCGACGCCGCTGTCGCCGACGAGCACGATCTTGGCGTTGGCGTAGGAATGGGAGGTTGTCTCGATCCCGAGGAGTCGATCGATGTCGACCTCCCAGATCGCGATCGCGTTCGCCTCGGCATCGTAGGAGGCGAGCAGAGGCTCGACGGGATGGAAGGCGAGAGAGTTCGACCAGAACCCCGTTGCCTGCGGAACAACGCAGAGGCAATCGCCGAAGTCCAGACGCCAAAGCCGGACGGTCCCGTCCATGCTCTTCGATGCGAGAATCCGTCCACACGGCGAAATCGAGATGCTCAGAACGTCTTTGGTGTGGCCCTCCAACACCCTGCTTGCGACTCCGCGAGCAACATCCCACACTCGAATCGTGGCATCGCCACTAGCCGAGATCAGTTGCTCCTCGGATGCCCAACGGATGGTCCAGACACGCGCGCCGTGCCCAGCCAGGCGTGTCGAGTTTCCATGACCCAACGCCACCGAGTCGTCGTACATCGCGTACGCGACTCGACCGGCAGCCGGGCTGGTGGCTACGGCAGTACTGCGGCCAACAAACTCGTCGATCTTCTTGCCGTCCGCCGCCACGCGGTGCCGCTCATTGAGAGTGGCAACGAACAACTCGTCTTCGAGGAGGGACCAGCAGACCCCGTAGCCGCAATCCACTGCTGCCGACCAGAGTCGTGTCTGACTCAGGACATCCCAGAGGGACAGCTCTCCGTCGGACGCGGCGACGAGTTTCGTCCCATCCCGCGACCATGCGACCGCGTTGACCCAGCGGCGTTCCTGCAGTTTCGAAGCCGGCCGCCCGCTTGCAGGGTCCCAGATTCGCACGCTGGCATCCTTGTCCGGCGCGGCGATCGACTTGCCATCCGGACTCCATGCGAACTTCGTTACGAGCTGGCCTGGGTTTGCCAGGGCGGCGCGCAGACGCACCCCATCCGGCAGGGCGGGAGGCGCCGACGAGCGGCCAGCCGGCGGCTGCACAGGTTCGACCCGCTTCCTCCGTTTGCTCGCCATCGTCGACACACCTCCTGTTCGACTCGGGACCCTCGCGTCGCGCACGCATCCGCGGGACCAACAAGTCCTACCCTCTCACCCCCCGCCTCGCTACATTCGTCCGACCGAGTCGATGATCGCCCGCGACCCCGCCCCCTCCGCCGCCCCCGCCCGCTCCGCGCTGCCGCTCTGGATCGCGCTCTGCTGCTGCGCCGGCGCGGCGGCACTGGTGTTCGGCAACACCCTGCCGGCGCTGCAGGAGCGCCGCGATCTCGAGCAGCTCGACCTCGACCTCCACACCCTGTCGCGGCGCTACGACGAAGCCATCCGGCAGGCCCGGCTCGCCGGCGCGCGCGGCGATGGCGCCCCCGGGCTCGATCTGCAGAGCCTGTTCGTCGCGATCGACCAGAAGGGCTACACGGTCGCGGAGTTCTGCGCCGCCCACGCGTCGGAACGTCCGGCCGATGCGGCCGCCGAGGCCGCGAGCGCCCGTTGAAGACTTTCCCCGCGAGATTCGCTGCCGGATTCGGCGTGACATCGCCGTCCAACGCCGGTCGAAATCCCCGCATCCGCCCCCATCCGGCGGCCCCGACCGAACGTAGAGACGCTATCTTCCGTTGCGACGGCAGCCCCCACCGCGATCGCGGACCCCTGCGCGATCCGAGACCCCACTGACCCGAAAGCCCGAGAGAGCAGACCAACCATGAGCCAGGAACCCGGCGACCCGAAGGACCTCGAGCAGGTCGAGAAGCTGCGCAAGGCCTACGCGGCGATGAAGGACGAGATCCGCAAGGTCATCGTCGGCCAGGACCACGTCGTCGACGAGCTGTTCATGGCGTTGTTCTGCCGCGGCCACTGCCTGCTGATCGGCGTGCCCGGCCTCGCCAAGACGCTGCTGATCTCGACGCTGTCGAAGGTGCTGTCGCTGTCCTTCAACCGCATCCAGTTCACGCCCGACCTGATGCCGAGCGACATCACCGGCACCGAGGTCATCCAGGAGGACAAGACCTCCGGCGAACGCGTGTTCAAGTTCCTGCCGGGGCCGATCTTCGCGAACGTGATCCTGGCCGACGAGATCAACCGCACGCCGCCGAAGACGCAGGCCGCGCTGCTCGAGTCGATGCAGGAGTACCAGGTCACGGTCGGCGGCCAGCGCCGCCTGCTCGACAAGCCGTTCTTCGTGCTCGCGACCCAGAACCCGATCGAGCAGGAGGGCACCTACCCGTTGCCGGAAGCCCAGCTCGACCGCTTCATGTTCATGGTCAAGGTCGACTACCCGTCGGCCGACGAAGAACGCGAGATCCTGCGCCGCACCACCGAGGACCGCGACACCGACATCAAGGCGGTGCTCAGCGCCGACGAGATCTTCGAGCTGCAGCACATCGTGCGCCGGGTGCCGATCGCCGACGCGGTGCTCGACTACGCGCTGCGGCTGGTGCGCCAGACCCGCCTCACCACCGGCGAGGCGCCGGACTGGGTCAAGGAATGGCTGCAATGGGGCGCCGGCCCGCGCGCGAGCCAGAACCTCGTGCTCGGCGCCAAGGCGCACGCGCTGCTCAACGGCCGGTTCTACGTCGCCGCCGACGACATCCGCGCGGTCGCCAAGCCGGTGCTGCGCCACCGCCTGATCACGAGCTTCGCGGCCGAGGCCGACGGCATCACGACCGACCGCGTCGTCGAGCGCCTGCTCGAGGAGATCCAGCCGAACCAGAGCGCGATCGCCGCCGACGGCAAGCTGCCGAAGGTCATCGCGCAGGAATGACGCGTTGCGGAGCAACGCGGCATTCCTGGGTTCTTCCGCAGGCCGGGCCGATGGC
>JAGQRB010000401.1 GCA_020425925.1 Planctomycetota bacterium | reverse complement strand
TCGGTTGGTGCACTGACCCTGACCGCGACGTCGCAGCCCTGGGTGGGCGCGACCTTCGAATCCGCCGCCTCCGGTTTCGCGCCGGGCGCGCTCGCGGCATCCGTCTTCGGGCTCTTGTCTCCGAACACCCCGCTCAGCGCGTGGACGCCGCTGGCCGGCCCAGGGTGCTTCCAGTTCGCCAGCCTCGAGGCGATCGCGCTGGTAGTGCCCCAATCTGGCGAAGCTGCCGACCTGATCCAGATCCCCAATTCGGCGAATCATGCCGGACTTGTCCTGTTTCATCAGTTCCTGCAGTTGGAGCTCGGTGGCCCTTTGCAGCCTGCGCTGGTGAGCAGCTCCAATGGATTGCGCCTTGCCGTGGGAGGTTTCTGATATGAAGTGAATACCTGAATCGGCACTACCGATCCTGGTGAGATCATGAAATGGAATCGGTATGTCAGGACCTACGTATTGGCAGAGAGGCATTTCGACCAAGAGGAAGGAGAGTGTCATGACCAAGTTTCTGACGAGTCTGTGTCTTCTGGTGGCGGCGCTGTCGAGTGTGTCGAGTGGCGGTCTACTCCGTGCGCAACAGACAGAGACGATCGATGATCGCTTCCGAAACGTGAGAGGAATCAACTTCATCTCCACGCATCCGAGCGTCGCGACCTACGTGACTTCGCAGATGCCTGGGAACTACTCAGATGTCGCGTCCTGTGTCGCTATGTGGCGAGCTTATGACACGACACCTAATGCAAGTTCACGGAACGAAGTCATCGCGCAGCTCGAGCGAATCAAAGACTACGGCTTCAACACCGTTCGCGTCTGGCTGTCCTTCCAGTACTACCGCAACGACCCGGCGGCGATGGCAAGTAAGTTCGACGACTTCCTGTTCCAGTGTCAGTTTCTCGGCTTGCACGTCATCCCCATCCTGTGGGACAACGACTTCTTCGACCCAGACCCATCGTCGGTGCCCGGTGCCAACGAACAGAACTACCGATCCTGGGTGCGATCCCTGCCCGCGCAGGAGGAAGAATACCAGAAGAATTTGGTAGCCGAGGGCGAAGAGGCGATGACAGATCTGAACGAGCAGTATGTCTCGAGCATGCTTGCGGTCGCGGATCCGTACTCCCAGCCGACGTCGTCGGCACCCACGGTGATTCTGTGGGACATCATGAACGAACCGCAGGTTCTGGGGCCGATTGCAGCGTTTCACGCGCAATTCATGCGAGAGACCATGGCGTTGATCAAGTCGACCAACGCCAGCGCCAAGACCTGCATCTCGTTCGCGGGGTACTGGAACTACGTCGACCCCAACGAGATCATGCTTGCGGCGGATCCGCATCTCGACGTGATGGGGTTCAACTTCTATGGCTATGGAAAGCGCGACATCGAGCGGCGCTGCGACAACATCAAGGCGATCTGTAACGGCCTGAGTATCCCGGTGAAGCCCATCCTGGTCACCGAAGCCGGTCTCGTGGATTCGGGCATTACCTACCCTGAGACGATCAATCTCTGCGCCAACGTTCCGGCGAGTTTTACCGGGCATCCCACGAACGCGGACGGTGTCGGCTTCTGTTTGTATTCGGCCAACGTCGGCAACAAGCCGATCATGTATCCAGGATCCAATTTCCCGGTGCAATCTTCTGGTGACGGACTCTTCTACGGACCGACATATGATGGCATGAATCCGCAGACTATTTTTGTGCGCGATTACGCGCCGGCAAAGAACAATGTGGGGATACAACTCGGCACGTTGATGGAGATGGACAAGCTGCTGAAGCTACACATCCCGAGTACGCCGACGCCGGTGCCTCACTCATTCACGTACGTGCAGGCGGATTCCAATCCGATGAACACTGTGCATGCACTGTTCTACGTTCCGATGATCAATCTGGCGGACGGTCAGAACCGCTCCGACATGACCACCATTTTGACGGAAGCCGCGAATCAGGGCGGAAGCTCGGGCTGGAGCACACAGGATCCTGAGAAGGTGCGTCAGGAGCTACATGTTGCCGCGCAGATCGGCGCGTGGTCGTTCTCCAAGGATTTCGCCTACCACCTCTCTGCGGGTAGTCCCTTGGTGCCGGCGAACGTGCTCGGGGAGATGGCAAACCGCGCCGACCTGATGAGGCAGGAGCTCGTCGATAACCCCGCGTGGGCGTCGAACCCAGAGTTCTTGAGCTCCTACAACTACGTGTTTCAGAACGCGATCAACTACTGGAACCTCGGCGGCTACGACTCGTGGTACTGACGTAGGACGCGGGCTGTGTCGGTTCCTGGCTGAAACACTGCGTTCCTCCCGGTCGCGCAAGGTCGAGCAGGTGCTGGCGTTCCTGTGGCGCAGGAGTTCGAGGCGGTGGGTCGGGTCGGGTCGGGGCGGGCAAGTAGCGGCCGGCATGGATTGACTGCCGCGCGCCGAACTCGGCGTGGGGCAGCGCTCCAGCGACCTGACCTCACTTCTTGCCGCGGGTCGGTCTGCGCTTCCCTCGTGGGGCGCGGAACAGCCGGGGAAACAGCACCTCAGGTCCGCCGCGGGCAAGGCCGCGCAGCGGCACGGCCTCGATGTCCTCGGCGATCGCGAAGCGGCGCGTCCCGGGGTAGACCACGGCCAACGCGTCGAGGCCGAGGTCGTCCTGCGCGATCCGCATCGACTTCGTCACTGCGGGGGCATCCGCGTGCTTGAACTCGACGCCGAGCCGCTTGCCGTCCTTGAACAGCAGCAGGTCGAGTTCGGCGCCTGCATGCGTTGCCCAGAAGTACTCGGCCTCCGGCGCAACGCAGCGCAGCACTTCCTCGAGCGCGAGGCCCTCCCACGACGCACCCATCCGCGGGTGCCGCAGCAGGCCCGCCATGTCTTTCACGCCGAGCAACTGGTGCAGCAGTCCCGAGTCGCGCACGAAGACCTTGGGCGCCTTCACCTGACGCTTGCCGAGATTCTCGTGCCAAGGTTGCAGCTGTCGCACCATGAGCAGTCCGACCATCACATCGAGGTAGCGGCGGATCGTCGTCTCCGCGACGCCGAGCGAGCGCGCGGGTTCGCTGTTGGACCAGATGCTGCCGTGGGTGTGGGCGACCATGGACCAGAAGCGGTGCAGCGCCGTCGCCGGAATGCGGACACCGAACTGCGGCACGTCCCTTTCGAGCAGCAGCCGGATGTAGTCGGCGCGCCAGGCCCAGCTCGCCGCTTCGTCGCCGGCGAGAAAGGAGCGCGGCAGTCCGCCGCGCAGCCACAACCGCTCCAGCCCCTTGGCGCCCGTCTCATCGATCCCGAACCCGGCCATGCCGACGAGGCCGACGCGGCCGGCCAGGGACTCGGACGATTGCTTCAACAGATCCAGCGAAGCGCTGCCGAGCAGCAGGAAGCGGGTCGAGCGACCGGGACGATCGAGCAGCACCCGCAGCATCGGGAAGAGGTCGGGGCGGCGTTGCACCTCGTCGATCACGACCGTGCCGCGAAGCGGCTCGAGCGCGGTCATCGGCTGGTCCAGGCGAGCCAGATGGAGCGGATCTTCGAGGTCGAAGTAGTTCGGACTCGCCAGATCGACGAGTTCGCGCGCGAGCGTGGTCTTGCCGCATTGGCGCGGCCCGAGCAGCAGCGCCGCCGGGTTGCGTCGCAGAGCGAGCCGCAGCCGTGAGCGCAGGGCGGTTCTGGCGACGTTCCTGACCATCCACGAAAAACTAGCGGAAGACGCTAGGATTGCAAGGTAGTGGGACGGGCACGGCGGCTGGCGGCGCTGCAGGCTAGCCGGAGTCTGAGAAGCAAACGCCGCCGCTTCCGGTTTGGGGCGAGTTCGGGCCCCGGCGGTAGTCGGAGGCGACTTCCAACTGGTTGGGGGCCTCGCAACCGCCTTTGTCGCGGAATGGCGCACAACCTGTCCGGCGACGACGGTCGAGATTCCGACCACCTGCACGGGGTCGGTTGGTGCACTGACCCTGACCGCAACGTCGCAGCCCTGGGTGGGCGCGACCTTCGAATCCGTCGCCTCCGGGTTCGCGCCGGGCGCGCTCGCGGCATCCGTCTTCGGGCTCTTGTCTCCGAACACCCCGCTCAGCGCGTGGACGCCGCTGGCCGGCCCAGGGTGCTTCCAGTTCGCCAGTCCCGAGGCGATCGCGCTGGTAGTGCCGCAGGCCGCGATCGCGACCGGCAGCATGCGGATCCCCAACACGGCGAGCCACGCCGGGCTCGTGCTGTTCCATCAGTTCCTGCAGCTCGAACCCGGCGGGTCGCTGCAGCCGACCTTGGTGAGCAGCTCGAACGGACTGCGTCTGAGCCTGGGAACGTTCTGATCCGTTGCCGAGACGATGGCTCCGCCAGCCTGGCCGGTTGCGCCGGAGCGCGGGCTGGCGAGAATGCAGTCATGAACTGGCGAGACCGTATTGGCGCGGACCCGAACGTGCTGGTCGGGAAGGCCGTGATCACAGGTACACGCATCCGCGTCGAGCTGGTGATGGATCTGCTCGCGCGCGGCTACACCCACGAGGACGTCCTGCAGCAGTACCCGTTGCTGTCGTCCGACGACATCCTCGCGTGTCTCGGCTACGCTGCGGAGCTGACGCGGCTCGAGAGGATGCTGGGCCGTTCGGCCTGAGACATGCTCCTCGCGAACGGGAGCGTCTCCCGGCCGGGCCACCTGGGCGGACGGACTCAGCGCCGGGGCCGCACCCGATCGACGACGCAATCCGCTTCCGCGAGTCGCGGCATGCGACCGCGCGTGAAGGTGACCGGCTCGTCCATGAAGGTGCGCACGTAGAGCTGGCCGGATCCGATCTCGTAGTCGCTCCAGAAGACAGCACGGCCGCTGCCGTCGACGAAGGCGTCCAGGATGTAGCCGTTACCGTCGCGCTTCACCAGGAGCTGTGCCAGCAGCCCGGGCTGCGCCCCGACGCCGAACAGGTTCACGACGTGGAGATGCGCCGAGTCGTTCCAACGCACGACGAAGGTCTGGTCCGATGCATCGGCGACCTCGTAGGTCTGCTGTGCGAAGGCGTCGGCCCAGTGGGAGTCGAAGCCCAACCGGTAGCGGCCCAGCGGCAGTTCGACCGTATCGCCGAGTCTCGCCTCCCGGGTCACCATCTTCGCGGAGCCGCTGATCCGAACGCACAGCGCCGCTGCATCGGCGAAACCGAACGCGAGGTCGGCGGGACCTTCGAGCTTCACCTTGGCGGTCACGATCTCCGGGCCGCGCTCGTCGCAGTCGACCAGCTGTGGCCCGTCGTAGTCGATCAGAGGCGCGAGTGACATCCGGTCGGTTCGCGAGCCGCCGCGGCGAAGCACGACCATGGCGTCGACCCGAGGCACGGCCGGTCGGTAGGCACCTTCGTAGGGCAGGATGGCGAGTGCGACCGTGGCCTCGTCCTCCTGCAGCTGGCGCTTGCAGTCGGCCACGCGCCTGCGGATCACGGGCGGAACCAGGGAGGGGTTGGGCCCGCCCGGCACCCGCAGACGGCTCGAGAACACCGTGCCGTTCACGTAGCGGATTGCGCCGACCAGCGGCATCAACATGTTCAGCTGCGCCGTGCCGTTGGGGGTAGGGTGAAGGCGGTCCTCGACCATCGCTGCCGAGATGTAGAACTCGTGGACCGCGTCGAAGCACCAGGCGCGCGAGTGCAGGTCGGCGGCTGGCAGCCACAGCGTGACGCCGCCGTCAGCATCGCTGATGCCGGAGTAGATCGCATCCGACGGATCGCAGCCCGGGATCCAACGATGGCCTGCCGGCGAAACCTCGCACGGCTCGCCCGAGATCGCGATCCGGGCCGCCGCGATCGCCGTTCCCGCCTGCGCATCGCGGACCGCGACGACGAGTTCCGCCGCGCGCTCGAGAACGAGGTCGTGCCGTCGATCGGTCGAGAGGTCGTCGACGAACCGCGTGAGATACCCGGGCACGTGAACGAAGAGCGCTGCGTCGATGGCCCGAGGGTCGGGAACGGCAACCGACAGCCACGGGTCCCGGCGCTCTGCGGTCGCGCTCGCCGCGACCTCGCGGCTCGCTCGCGGGCCCCAGCCGAGCAGCGGCTCGCACAACGTGCCGCCGTCCTCCGCCTGGAGGCGCAACCACAACCGCCCGTCTGGCCGCCACGTCGTCTCATCGCGCACCGTCGTTGCCGCCGGCTGCGCCGACGCGGATCGCGGTGCCGCTTCGTTCGGTCGGGCGCCGGGGCCGATCGCGGACTCAGCGACATCCGGCTGCTCGGGTTGTCGCTGCGTCGACACCAACAGCAACGCGGCGAGGGCGGTGAGAGCAGCCGCGAGGACGACGGCTCCCTGGGCTCGGTTCTTCCGCGGCAGTGTCTGCACGGCGTTCGAAGATATCCGCCAGCCGCCGGGACGGTGCAGGGGGGCGACGCGGAAGGGGGGGTGATGCCGGATCCCGACATCGCGTTGTCGCCGGCGATTCCGGCATCGCGAGCTCATACCCGATCCCCATCCGATCCCCACCGAGGGACATTCCCGAGGTCACCGCTCCAGACCACCGCAGCAACGGCCGAAGCCGGTGCATGGTGCAGAGGACCAAAGTCCAACAGCTCACCGCGATGCTCGCCACTGCCGCACTCGCCGGCTGCAGCGGCGGCGGCGGTACACCGCGCGTCGGCGGCATCGCGCTCGAGGCGACGACCGGCGGCGATGTGCCGGTCGAGTTCGTGTTGTTCGGCAGCGACGGCGAACCGGTCGACGTCGAGCTCGCGTACTCGGTCGACGGCGGCGCGTCGTGGCAGACCGGCACGGTGCGTTCGTCGGGCTCGACGCGCGGACTGTCGGCATCGTCGCGCGGCGTGCGGCACGTGCTGCAGTGGGACGCGCTCGCCGACCTCGGCGCGCGCGCGGCGCGCGGCGTCAAGCTCGCGGTCCGCACGTTCGATCGCTGGGGCCGCCGCAACACCGCCGAGGTGATCGCCAGCGCAGAGGTCGAGAACCTGCCGCCCGCCGCCGATCGCGTCGAGTCCTACATGATCCACTTCGGACCGATGGACAGCGCGAAGATCGCGATCGCCGAGACCCACGACCTGGTGATCCTCTACACCTGCCACCCGTCGATCACGCGCGCGGTCATCGCCGAGATCCAGAACGGCGTCGACCCGGCCGATCCGCGCGACGACGTGATCGTGCTCGGCTACGTCAACGTCGGCGAGGACGACCGCACGATCGGCATCAGCGACAACGACCTGCTGCTCGATCCGCGTTTCGTCGGCGACGGCAGCGGCCCGCGGCTCGATCCGCGCGGTGCCGGTGCGGCCGGCCAGCCGCTCGCCGGGCTCGATCCGCTCGGGCTGCCGTCGGTCAGCGGCGGCTACGCGTCGTTCTACCTCGACGAAAACTCGCTCGAGTCGAACGGCATCGGCGACGGCCTGCCCGATCGCAACGGCGTCACCGGCGCGTGCTACGTCAACATGGGCGACCCGGCGTGGTTCGAGGTGCTCGACGCGATGCGCTGCGAGACCGCCGACCAGCGCAACGGCTTCCGCGAGCTGCTGACCACCGAGTACGGCCTCGGGCTCGGCTGCGACGGCGTCTTCCTCGACAACGTCGACAGCTGCGCGCCGAACGCCTGGACCGGTCCGGGCGATCCCGATCAGGCCGAGTTCGAGTGGACCGCGCCGGGCTACCGCACGCTGGTCGGCACGCTGCGCACCGAGTACCCCAAGGCGCTCGTGATGCAGAACCGCGGGCTGTTCTTCTTCCACCCCGACCTGCCGCACTACGCGTTCAATCCGCGCGCCGACCTCGACTTCGTCAAGCTCGAGAGCTACCGCCTCGATCGCGAGACCGGCCAGGAGTTCGACGCGTTCACGTTCGGCGACAACAAGTTCAACTGGGGGCCGAAGCTGCAGGCGGAGGCCTACCGCGACGACGGCTTCCAGGTCCTGTCGCTGGGCTACGCCGAAGGTCCGGGCATCGACCACGGCACGCTGACCGGCAGCAGCGCGGCCGGCTTCGCGACGCTCGTCGACGACATCCTCGAGGCCCAGGACGTCGCCGGCTACCGCCACTACCTGATGGACGCGGGCGGCCAGATCGTCAACGACTTCGTGCGGCTGCACAGCAGCTTCGCGGACACCACCGCACCGGTCTGGACCAGCACCTACAACATCAACGCCGGCAGCTACCCGACGCCGCCGACCGCGCCCGACGCGCGCATCGGCATCCAGCAGGTGGTTGCCGACGTCGGCTCGGTGACGGTGCGCTGGGACGTCGCGCTCGACCTCAACCCGGTGCGCTACGCGCTCTACTACGGCACCAAGAACGTGCCCGGCGGCAACCCCGAGAAGTGGTTCGAGCAGGACGCCACCCGGGTGCAGCTCGATCCCGAGCCCGGGCTCGGCTACGAGGCCGGCGTCGGCGCCAACGTCTACGCCTACGAGGCCAAGGTCACGGGGCTGCTGCGCGGCAAGGAGTACCACTTCGCGATCCGCGCGTTCGACGCCGCCGGCAACGAGGACGACAACACGGTGGTGCTGTCGGCGACGACCAAGACCCAGCGGCTCGACCTCGCGATCGACGGCGAGTTCGACGAGTGGGACAAGCTGCCGCGCCTGCTGAAGGACAAGCAGGTCAAGGGCGACTCGGCCGGCCCCGACTGGAAGTCGGTCAAGGTCACCAACGACGGCGAGAACCTGTTCGTCTGGTTCGAGACCCACGACGAGTTCAACCTCGACGGCTCGCCGCAGCACGGCGAGTCCAAGCTGAGGATCTACCTCGACGTCGACGACGACCCGTTCTCGGGGTACCCGTTCGGCAACATCGGCGCCGAGCTCGTCGTGCACGGCGACGGGCTCCACCGCTGTGCTGCCGATGTGGCCGAGGGGGAACGCCTGGCGACGATCGCGATCGCCCCGCGGCGGAAGATCGAAGAGTGCGAGCTCGCGCTCCCGCTCGCGTTGCTCGATGCCGCGCACGGCAGCGTCGCGACGCGGCTCCGGCTGGTGTTCGTCGACGATGACACCGGCGATCGCGCGCCGGATCGCGGCTACCTCGAGTACGCGCTCGAGCGCTGAGGTAGGACCGCGGCGTCACGGCGTTCGCGGATGCTGATCCCGTGCGCCGATTCGAACGCGCAGATCTCGACCCGGCGCGCGGCCATCCACCTGGTCATCGGCAGCAGGTCGACCGGGACCGTTCCGCGGCACCGGGCGGATCGCCGGCGAGCTTGGATGTCCCTGGCAGAGGGGTCTGTTCCTCGAGCACCGCGGAGCGCTACACTGCCGGCGCGATGTCCCAATCACTGCTTTCCTCCTTGGCCATCGGCGCCGGTTTTGGCGCGGTGTTCCTCCTCGGCCAGTGGCTGCCGCGCGCCGCGTTCGCCGAACCGGCGGCGCTCGCCGCCCAGGGCCGCGGCCCGGTGAACCCGCCGGCGCCGAAGTCCGAGCCGACGACCAACGCCGGCTCGTCGAGCCCCGAGATCGTCTACACCGAGGGTGGCGGCGGCTCCGGCAGCGCGAACGGCTTCGTCGCGGTCACCGGCAGCTACGGCGTCGGCACCTCGGTGCTCTACGTGCTCGATACGCAGAACCGGCAACTGGCGGTCTACGAGGCCCGCGGCGGCTCGACCGAGCAGCGCCGGCTCGTGCTGGTCGGCGCCCGCAAGATCGACCTCGATCTGCAGATCGAGAGCTACAACGACCGCAGCGAATTCGACTACCCGCGCCTCAAGGACCTGTTCGAAAAGCGCGGTAAGAAGGAGCACGAGCCGAAGACCGGGCTCGAGTCCGACAGCAGCCGGCGCTGATCCGGCCCCGTCTCCGTCGAGAACGGGCTACACAAACCCGGTCCGCGCGGTAAGCTACTGAGCCTCGGCAGGGCCCGCGGGTCCCGCCGGGCGCTTCCGAACCCCTTTGATTCCCTCTCCCGATTGGCTCAGCCCGCGGCACGATCCCGGGCTTTCTGCGAGGTAGTCCGTGTCCAAGAGCGAAGATTTCGTGTCGTTCGAGAAAGCGCTGCGCGAGCTGAAGATGCGCAGCGAGGAGCTCAAGAAGCTCGTCAGTGAAGGCGAGATCCGCGCCTTCCGCGACGGCGACTCGATGAAGTTCCGTGCCGAAGACGTCGATGCGCTGATGTCGCAGTCGGCGGGTGAGTCGGAGCTGTCGTTCGCCGACTCGCTCGAGGACGACACCGGCATGGTCACCGAGCAGCTGTCCGACGAGGACACCCTGCTGGCCGACGACGACGACGACGAGATCGACGAGGCCCCGCGGGGTCGCCGCGGTGCGGCGCGCGCCGCGCGGACCGCGCCGGTCGCGGTCGCGCCGGTCGCCGCCAGCGAGCCCGAGCCGGGCTGGGTGACCGCGGTTGCGATCGTCGGCTTCATCGTGATGGTCTGGGGCTG
>JAGQRB010000400.1 GCA_020425925.1 Planctomycetota bacterium | reverse complement strand
GGCTGGCGATCGGCGCGCAGATCCTCGTCGCGGAAGCAGCGCGCGATCTGGTAGTAGCGGTCGAGGCCCGCAACCATGCAGAGCTGCTTGAAGATCTGCGGGCTCTGCGGCAGCGCGAAGAACTTGCCCGGGTGCACGCGGCTCGGCACCAGGTAGTCGCGCGCGCCCTCGGGCGTGCTCTTCGTCAGGATCGGCGTCTCGATGTCGAGGAAGCCCTCGTCCTGGAGGTAGTTCCGGACCGCGGTCACGAAGCGCGAGCGCTTCCTCATCGCCTCCTGCAGCGGTCGCCGCCGCAGGTCGAGGTAGCGGTAGCGCATGCGCAGCTCCTCGTTGGCCTCGGCCTCGTCGACGATCTCGAACGGCGGCGTCTCGGCCTCGGCGAGCACGGTGACGTGCAGCGCCAGCACCTCGATCTCGCCGGTCGAACGCTCCTTGTTGACCTTGCCCTCGCCGCGCGCGCGCACCCGACCGCGGATCGCCAGCACGTCTTCGCTGCCGAGCCGGCTCAGCACGTCGAACAGGCCCGGGTCGACGCCGTCGCCGGCGTCGCGGTCGGCGACGATCTGCGTCACGCCGTAGCGATCGCGGAGGTCGAGGAAGACGACCTGGCCGTGGTCGCGGTGGTTCTCGATCCAGCCGTTGAGGACGACCTCGGAGCCTTCGTCGGCGAGCGTCAGCTCACCGCAGGTGTGGGTGCGGAGCCAGGCAGCGCGTGCATTCATCGCGGCTGGTCGTACCCGCCACGGCAGCGCCAATCCAGCGAGGTCGCGGCCGAGTCGTCTAGAATCACGGCCGCCGTGATGTCCCGATCCACACCCTTCGCCGCCCGCGCTTGCCAACGCCGCCGCTGGGACGCCGTCGCGCTGGGGCTCGGCCTCGCCGGCTCCGCGGCGGCGCAGACCGACTGGCGCCGCGAAGCGCTGTTCGTGCCGCGCGAGGCGCTCGCCGGCTGCTTCGACCCGGTTCGGCAGGTCGCGCTCTGGTTCGGCGGCGACGACGGCGCGGCGGTCGGAGGCGAACTCTGGGAATGGGACGGCAGCGCGTTCACGCTGCGCGAGCTGCCCGGCGGCCCACCGGCGCGGGCCGGGTCGGCGCTGGCCTGGGACCAGGCGCGCCAGCGCGCCGTGCTGTTCGGCGGCAGCGACGGTCAGACCGAGCTCGGCGACAGCTGGACGTTCGACGGCATGTCGTGGAGTCAGCTCGCGGGCGGCGGGCCACCGGCGCGGCGCGGTCACGCGATGGCGTGGGACGGCGCGAGTGCCAACGTCGTGCTGTTCGGCGGCAGCCGCAATCAGGTGCTGTTCGGCGACACCTGGACCTTCGACGGCTCGAGCTGGAGCAACGCGCCGACGAGCTCCGGCCCGAGCCCCCGGGTCGATGCGGCGATGGCGACCCCCGCCGGCGTTGCGGCGCGCCCCCTGCTGTTCGGCGGCCGCACGGCCTCCGGCCTGTCGAACGGGCTATTCCGCTGGAACGGCGGCGCGTGGGTCGCGGTCGGATCGAACGGCCCGGCCGCGCGCGAGCGCGCGGCGTTCGCCGCCGATGGCACCGCCACCGGCGTGCTGCTCTGCGCCGGCCGCGATGCGCTCGGCAGCCGCTCCGACACCTGGCGCTACGACGGCAGCCAATGGACCGCGATGCCGCTCGCGATCGGGCTGTCGGCACGCAGCGGCGCGGCGGCAGTGTTCGATGCCGGCAGCCAGCGCGTGCTGGTCGCCGGCGGCATCGACGGCGCGTTTCGCCGTCGCGGCGATCTGCTCGCCCTGCGGCCGGCGGCGCCGCCGTGGACGACGCTGCATGCGGCCGACACGCCACCGGCGCGACACGCCCACGGTACCGCGTACGACCCGGTCCGCGGCCGCACCGTGTTGTTCGGCGGCGGCACCAGCGCCGGCCAGGAGCTCGGCGACACCTGGGAGTGGGACGGTGCCGCCTGGCGCGATCGCAGCGCCTTCGGGCCGTCGCCGCGCCAGTTCCACGCGCTCGCGTTCGATGACATGCGGCAGCGCTGCCTGCTGTTCGGCGGCAGCAGCGCCGGCAGCACGCTCGGCGACACCTGGGAATGGGACGGCGCCGGGTGGAATCCGCTGCTGCCGGCGACGACGCCGACCGCGCGCCGGTTCCATGCACTGGTACGCGCTCCGAACGGCGGCGTGCTGCTGTTCGGCGGCATCGATGCGCTGCAGCAGGTGCTCGGCGACAGCTGGCGCTGGACCGGCAGCGACTGGCAGCCGGTGGCGGCGCCCGGCCCGCCACCGCGGCTCTACCACGCGATGGCGTTCGACGCGCGGCGACGACAGGTCGTGCTGTTCGGCGGCAGCGACGGCAGCGCGTTCCACGCCGACACCTGGACCTTCGACGGCAGCCAATGGCAACAGCACACCGCCGTCGCCCACCCTGGGGCGCGCGCCTACGCCGCGATGACCTACGCCGCCGAACGCGACCGCGTCGTGCTGCACGGCGGCCTCGATCCGGCGTTCCAGGCGCTCGGCGACACCTGGGAGTGGCACGGCGGCACCCGGTCATGGAACGCGATCGCGACCGCGAACGCGCCGGCGCCGCGCTTCCTGGCGCGGCTCGTGCACCACGACACGATGTCGGCGTCGCTGCTGATCGGCGGCGGCGACGGCGCGGTCGATCGCCCCGAGACGATGCGCTACGTCGCCGCCGCGACCGCGACCGTCGTGCCGTTCGGCTTCTCCTGCCCGCTGGCGGGCGGCGGCCCCGAGCTGCTGCCCCGCGCCTACAGCCGGCCGTGGCTCGGCGACTCGTTCGAGATCGACCTGGTCGGCCTGCCGCCGCAACCGGGACTCGCGTTCGTGGTCTACGGCTTCACCGACACGCAATGGGGTCCGATCCCGCTGCCGGCGACACTCGGCGCCTACGGCCTGCCGGGCTGCCAGCTGTTCTGCTCCGCGGACGAACCGTTCCCGGTGTTCCACAGCGGGCAGCCGATCGCATTCCCGTTCCCGATCCCGCTGCAGCCGAGCTTCGCCGGCTTCGAGTTCTTCAACCAGGCGATCGTGTTCGATCCGAGCTACGGCAACCCGGCGAACGCGGCGGTCACCGGCGCGCTCCGCAACACGGTCGGGCTGCGATGACGCAACCGCCCCGCCATCACTCGTAGCGCACGCTCTCGCTCGGACTCTGCCGCAGCGCGCGCCAGGCCGGCACGATCGCCGCGAGCACGGCGATGCCGAGCGCCAGCGCGGGCGCGATCAGGAACCACTCGTACGGCAGCGTCACCGGCGCATCGAGCGCGGCGACCTGGTTCATGCCCTTGACCAGCACCCACGCCATCGGCAGCGCCAGGCCGAGCGACAGGCCCGAGGCCAGCACCGCGACGATCGCGGCCTCGAGCACGAAGCTGCCGCCGAGCGCCAGGCGCCCGATGCCGAGCGCCCGCAGCACGCCGATCTCGCGCACCCGTCCGAGCGCCGCGATCGTCATGCCGTTCAGCAGACCGACGCCGGCCAGCGCGAGCATCAGCAGCAGCAGCACGTCGAACAGCATGAAATCGCCGTCGACGTCGCGCAGCAGGTAGTCGCCGATGTCCTCGCCGCGTTTGCTCATCGGCACGTCGCCGAGCAGATCGCGGGCGGCGCGCGTGACCTGACCCGGATCGGAGCCCGGCCGCATGTGCACCGCGATGTGTTCGACGCACTTGTCGCCGACGCAGAAGTCGCGCCGCAGCCAGTGCGGCGCCGCGACCGCCCAGGCGCGCTCGTCGGAGTCGAAGCCGGAGCGATCGCTGATCGCCAGCACCTCGTAGGCGACGCGCGCGCCGTTGCGGTCGACGAGCGTCACGGTGTCGCCCGGGTGCAGCTTCTTGTGGCGCGACAGCCGCTCGCTGACGACGACCGTGCGCGCGTTCGGGTCGGCGTAGCGCCGCAGCAGCGCCGGCTCGCCCTCGAGTGCGCTGCCGACTCCGCCGACGCTGCCGACCGCGAGACCGCGCAGCAGGAAGCCGTCACCGCGGACCTCACCCTCGCAGGCGTCGAGCTGTTCGACACCGCGCAGCTCGGCGAGCGGCAGGACCTCGGCCAACGTCGCCGGCCGACTGCGCAGGAACAGCCGCCCCGCCAGCGCCTGGCTCTCGAACTGCCGCACGTCGGCGCGCAGCGACACCGTCAGGCTCTTGAGCCCGAGCATCGCGATCACCACCGCGGCGAGACCGCAGACCGCCGCCGCGACGCGTCCCGAGGAGCGCTGCACCACCTTCGCGACCAGCCATGCCGACATCGGCAGGAACCACCGCAGCGGCAGCAGCAGCGCCCGCCCGAACAGCGCGACGATCCCGGGCGCAAGCAACAGCACGCTGCCGAACAGGCCGAGCATGCCGACGAGTTCGAGCAGCACGACCAGCGTCTCGGTGCCCTCCTCGGCCGCCAGCGGCGTCATCGCGAGGTAGGCCAGCGGCAGCGCGATCACCAGCAACGCGAACATCCAGACGTTGATGCCGCGCAGCAGGTCGACACCGTCGTCCTTGCCGGCCGCGAGCCCGCGCGACTGCAGGATTTCGAGCGCCGGCACGGAACGCGCCCGCACCAGCGGAAACATCGCGCCGGCGAGCGTGAACAGCACGCTCAGCACGGCGGTCCACGCCACCGGGAACACCGGGATCTCGAACGTCGCCCAGGCCTTGCCGAGGCCGAGCGAGCTGACGTCGTAGCGCCGCAGCAGCCAGGCCAGACCGAGGCCGAGGCCGACCCCGACGCCGGCCCCGACGCTGCCGAGCAGCACCGCGTCGAACAGGAAGATCCGGGTGATCGCGCCCGAGCCGGCGCCGAGGCACCGCAGCAATCCGAGCTGCCGGACCCGTGCGATCAAGGAGTGCGACAGCGTCTGGAACACCACGTACATCCCGAGCAGCAGCGCCAGGCCACCGAGCACCTTGAGACCGTTGCGGAACGCGCGTTCGTCGGCGCCCTCGCCGATCAATGCGCCGCGCATGTCCTGGACCGAGAACTCCTCGCGCAGATCACGGCTCAGCCGGTCGAGATCGGTGCCCTCCGAGCGCAGCACGTGGAACACCTCGGCACCGCGCGGCTGCAGCTGGCGCGCGACGGCGAGCGCCGCGACCGCCATCTGCCCGAAGTTGCGGCCGCCGAGACGATCGCTGGTGACGATGCCCGCGACGGTCGCTTCGCACGCGAACGGCTCGCCGGGCGGCGCATCGATCGGCACCAGCTTGCCGTCCTTGCACTGCATGAGCTGGATCTTGCCGGGCGCCATCAGACGCACGCGATCGCCGACCGCGACGCCGAGCAGCCGCGCGGCCTCGGCACCGAGCAGGATCGCCGGCGATCCTGCGGCCGCCGCCTCGGCGTCGAGATCGCGGCCATTGGCCAGCACGTAGTGCGCGAACGGCCCCGCCGGCAGCGGATCGAGTCCGAACACCGAGACGTCGAGGGTCTTGTCGCCGGCGACGACGATGCCGCGCGCCTCGCGCCAGATCGCGACCCGTTCGACACCGTCGGTGCGCCCGATGCGGGCGGCGACCGCGTGCGCATCGACGATGTCACTGGTGGCGCGGACCTCGAGATCGACGCGACCGCGCTGCGGGTTCTGCGCCAGCAGCCGGCTCTGGATCGTGTTGTGGTCCATCACGTAGATGGCCACCACGATCGCGACCCCGAGCGCGATGCCCAGGACCGTCAGCGCCATGCGCAGCGGGCTAGATGCCCAGCTCTTCGAGACGATGATGGACGTCAGCGACACCGAACGGACCTCCCTCGAGCGGCCGGGCGCTCAGCGCGCCATCGTGCAGGAACAGCACGCGATCGCCGGCGGCGGCGTCGCGCGGATTGTGGGTCACGAGCAGCACGGCGGTGCCGAGCTTCTCGCGCACCGTCGTCAGCAGCCGCACGACCTCCTCGCCGGCCTTGCTCGACAGGTTGCCGGTCGGCTCGTCGGCGAGGATCAGCGGCGGCTGCGTCGCCAGCGCGCGCGCGATCGAGACGCGTTGCATCTCGCCGCCCGACATCGCGGCCGGACGGCGGTCGCGCAGCTTCGCGACCCCGAGCAGCTCGAGCAGGCTGTCGATGCGGGCGCGGTGCTTCTTCGGGTTCTGACCGAGGATGCGCAGCGGCAGCGTGACGTTCTCGTGCACCGTGAGGTCCGGCAGCAGATGGAAGAACTGGAAGATGAACCCGATGTGCCGCCGCCGGATCGCGGCGCGGTGCTCTTCGTTGCCGCGGCCGAGGTCGTGACCGGCGATCTCGATGTCGCCGGCGGACGGCCGATCGAGACCGGCCAGCATGTGGAGCAGGGTCGACTTGCCCGAGCCCGACGGCCCCATGATGGTGACGAACTCGCCGGGCTGCAGCGTCAGCGACACGTCGCGCACGATCGGCACGTCCTGACCTTCGACCTTCTGGAAGCGGAACACCCCGCGCGCGCGCAGGGCCGGCGGTGCGGCGGCGGCGGCGGGCGCCGGGCTCGGCACGGTCTCGTTCTCGGTCACGGCGTGATCCATCGGCCGGGATGATGGCGTCGCCGAACCGCCGGCGCCAGGACTTTGCTTTGCATTACCAAGTAATATCGTCCGAGGGGTTTCGCGCCACCGCCGGCCGCGCTCGCGGCCGTAGAGTGCGCGGCGTGCATCCGGCCCCGCTCGACCTGCTCGCGACCCCGGCCGACGACCTGCTGGCGCGGGCGCGCGCGCACTTCGGCACCGCCAAGGGCGCCCACCTGGCCGCCGCGCTGCACCGCGACGCGGTCTGTG